>NZ_JBGVJL010000120.1:0-8101 GCF_045129435.1 Ruminococcus sp.
CTTTGAAAAAGGTTGACCAAATTTTTATGTCTGAGTATTAAGACTATGAGAATTCAAGCAAAAATTTTCCGACCATTACAAACCCTAATTTATAAAATTCCTCAACTTTCACCAAAGAACCGCAAAAATAGCTCGGCTATAAAAATAACCGAGCTCACTCGACATCTTATCGACAGAGTTCTGAAAACAGAACGGTGTTACGACACCCTGTCCTCCGATGACCATATTTATTTCAGTAAAGATATTCTATTATATTTTCTTGCCAAAGTCAAGCGTATAGCAGCACAAAATAAAAAACTTGAAGCAGAATATAAAACTACTTCAAGTTTTTATTGCGAATGAAGCCAAAGCGTAAGATTGCCAATTAAAGGAACGGTGCAGATTACTTTACCTACAATATCTTTACTTGTTACATAGCCGGAGTCAGCTGCATTATTTGCATCACCTTTTGTAATATAAACCAAACCGTTTTCGGTTGTTTTAGTTGATATTATTCTGTGAATCACAGTTTTTCCGTTCCTTTTAAATTGTATAATATCGCCTACAGAAACATTTTTTTCGGATTTAGATACAATCACCACATCGCCGATATTTATCTCGGGCTGCATACTTCCTGTAGCAACCGAAACAGGAGCAACAGTCAGAAAGCCGCATATAAAAGCAATAGTAAAGCAGCATATACCAACCAATGCCATTGAGAAAAAATTATGAATTTTCTTGCTTACAAAACTATACTTTTTTTGCTTGCTTTCTTTACTAAAAGCACAGTCAAGAGTAATAATAAAAATCATACAAAGTATTGACTTTATAAAGATTTCCGTTTTTTCGCTAATAATTGGTTCAAACGGAATGAGTATTACAGCTGCCTTTGTGATAAAGCAAAACAATATCGTTGCAACCGCACCGCCTTTATAGCAAAGAATGGTGAGAAAAATTGAATTTAGTATAAAAAGAGAGGTATACATTATAAGCAAGGATTTGTTTTCAAAAGAAAAACCTTCCTGTGCAAATAACAAAAAATCTATGATTGCAAATACAACAGATACCGCAAGACAATTAATATATTTATTAATTTTAGCCTTTTTTAACAAAAGAACAAAAGCAGCTCTTAAAAACTCACACACTAATAATAAGAGGAGGGTAAGCAAAAAAGTACCGATAACAGCGGTAATATCGGTAATTCCGTTTTGCTTGAATCCTAATATAAAACCGCCGCAATACAATAAGCAAATTTCAAGCACAGCGAACACAAAGCTCCAGAAAAGACTGTCGCCGTTGTTTATGCTGCCGTTAAAAAGTATATTGTTTTTTGCAAATTTCAAAACCCTGCTCATATTATTCCCTTTTGTTTTTACTTCTGATATATCGTGACGAGATTGTGTAAATAAATATTGAAATCAAAATTATTCCGCCAAAAGCAGAAAGCCTCAGTAATGCATCGCCTGTTTTAATACTTGAATTATCGGTGCTGTCGGCGGAGTCAGAGGTTGCCTGATTACCGTTGTCGGCATATAAAAGCTTAAATCCAAAGTTTCCGTTTTCAGTTCCGTTTGTGCTGTAAGCAGAATTTGGATTCCACTTTACAATAACCGAAAAACCGCAGATTTCATTTGGTGCAAGCACCTTTTTGCTGTCAAAACTCGGCAAAATCAAATCAATATAATCAAGTGTAGGCTGAGAAGCATAGACCTTGGCAAGTTCAACCGAGGTGTCGGAGGTGCTTTTTATTTCTATGTATATTTCGGAATACGCACCGGGAAATTCAAACACTCCAAGACTTGGTGAAACAGAATTTTTATCAAAATCAACGCAGCTTTTGCCGTTTACGCCATATTCAGATTTTATCTCTGCTTTGCTCACCGATACCTCACATTTCTGAGAGGTATCGGCTGTTGCCTTTGCAGAGACAGAGCACAGCAAAAGAAAAATTAAGAAGATAGAAAAAATCAAAACCGCATTGTTTAAGGATAGGGAATTTGCTCTTTTCATAAAATCCTACCTTATCGGTGATTTACTTATTTAGAAACGCTTGCACTGGGTGCTTCTTCAACTGAGTCCTGTACATAGCTGAGCTCTACAGAAAATTCCTGAGTGTCTGCTGTAAGGTCATTGTCAGAATCAGCCTTTACAACAAAGGTTACTGTGCAGCTTTCACCCGGAGCAAGTACCTTGTCGGTAAGTTCAGGAGCGTCAACAGTAAAAATCTCTGAAAGCTCTGTTACATTAAGTTTGTAATCAGAAAGATTTGCGTTAACATTGCCGCTATTGGTAACTGTTAATGAATACTCAGCCCAAGCATTGTTGAGCGAGAAGTTTACATTGCCGTAATCTGCTGTTGTGTCTGTGAACTGTGCAGGGTATGTTGTTGTGCTTTTAGCATCGGCAAGAGCAGTATTTGCTGCCTTGTATGTAAGCTGAACGCTGCCGTCAAGTTCCTTATAGAATCCGCCGATTAACCAGCCGATAGCTTTTCCGACTACAACACCTTCGTTTGCACCGTCATCATTTAAATGCAATGAATATGTAGTTGTATCAAGTACATTTGGTCTGTAGTAATTGATGAGTGATGATTTGCTTTCATCAACATTTACCTTAAAGTTTGTAAGACCACTATCACCCGGAATTACAGCAGTTGTGTAGTATCTTTTATCTCTTGGAATCATAAGCTGTGCAGTAAATTCAGCAAGTTCGTCTTTTGTGATGTTAACAACCTCAGGATTTTTATCATCAATCACATACATATAAGCACCGTTTGGTGTGCTCTGAGGGTCGTTTACACCGCCGACATACTTTAAAATAACATTGTATTCCACAACCTGAGCGGTAGGTTCAACTGTAACAGCCTCAGAATCAGCAGCCGCACCCTTACTGAGGTTTGTGATTGCTGCATTTGTAATTTTTACATCCCACTTTCCGTTTGCGGAAACTGTGCCGTTTGCAGAAATTTCTGTATTCCACTGAGCAAAGCCAAAGCACATTACACCAAGTGCCATTGTGCCGGCTGTTACTGCTGATAATAATTTAGTTCTTTTTTTCATAAAGTTTTCCTCCATAACAAAATAGTTAGTCATCGCTAACCTAAAGTCCAAAAAATAAACCTCCGGAGTTAATTCATTTGGAAAATGCAAAATCAGTTATCAAAGTTAGTTATAACTAACTTTGCAAAAATATTATAATAAACTTAGTTTACGTTGTCAACATAATTTTACAGATTTTACCATTAATACAAATTTGTATTAACTTTTTCCCGATAATATAAATAAAATTACAATGTACCTTTACTTCTCAAAAGCTCAATAGCTTGCTTTCCTGTGATATGTTCAATCTCGATTTTCACACAGCACAGACCGTTCCATTCACGCTGAATTTCTTTTTCAACTGCATTAATGTCATTGCTATATTTTAAGCCAAAAGCTGTCATTGCCGATTTAATTTCTGCTTCATTTTCCATTATTTTAGCTTTGCCAAAAATAATAACGCTTTTAAACAGAGTGGTAAGTTTTTCGCTGTCAACTTTGTCTTCTGCAATAACGCAAAACGATACCTTGCTGTTGTTCTTTATTGCGTCAAGCTTATGTCCGCTTTTTGCACAATGAAAATAAATTTTGCTGTCTGTATATACAAAATTGAGTGGAACGGTATAGGGATAGCCGTCATCACCGTTCACAGCAAGCACACCGCTTTTGCAGTTTTTTAAAATCTTAACAGCTTCGTCCTCTGTAAGCTGTTGTTTAAATCTTCTCATTTTACGAAACATAAAACCGCCTCCAATTAGGTACTATTATAACAAAAATTCTCTTTATTGCAAATCACCAAATTCAGAGTGATATTATTGTGTATTTTATTTTCAGCATAATTATTGTATATAATATCGCCATATGCTACAATGATTATAAAGAAATATGTTATTTTTGCAGTTTTTATTTTATCTCCGTATTACCTGTGCCCATTCCTGCTGATAAACTTTTTCATTACATATATTTTGCGTAACCGTATAGAGGTGAAAGCTATGAAAAAACATTCTAAAAAATATTTTATTGTTTTAATTATTATTGCTGTTATAGCAGTTTTAGGCTGTGCTATATATTTTACAATATTTAATACAACACATTCAAACTCGCTGAAAATTGAAAAGAATGATTATAATGCCTACAATAATGTTGTGGCAAACGGTGACGATATATGCCTTTTGCAGATTGACGACAGCTTGTATTATTACTATACAGGCAATGGAGATGTGTTTAAATATGGCTTGTATCAAATATCAAGCGGACAAACCAAGCGTGTGTATTGGCAAGGACCACAGATTTCGCCCCCTCTTTTTTATATGGATAATTTCTGCGACAACAAAATTCTGTCGCACTACACTAATGGAAATGATGTTGATTACTTTAATTTCGAAAAGCAGGACTTTGAGTCATATTTTACTGTAAATAATGACAGTGTAGAGCTAAAAGGGAATTATTTTGTTACAGATGATAAAATGTTCTTTTACTCAAATGAGAATAACATCTATTTATATACGGATAATGAACTTAAATTGGTAGCTACACCTGAGTCTTTGGGTGCAAAGTCAGACATTATTATTGAGCCGTATGTAGCCGAAAATTATTTTTATTATCAGCTTTCAGATCAAAACGGAAAAATTCAGCTTGTAAAATATGATTATAATAAAGCAGAGATACAGATGGTTTTTCGTTCGCAACTGTTACAGGCATAGTGGTTAATGTATGTATGTTCGCTTTGATGCCATATTATGGCTCAGATTTATTATTGAGCAGTTTAGTTACAGTTCTAATAATTATGGCTTTGTCAGCGGTAATAAGTCTGATTTTTAATTACCTTACAGTATTCAGAAAATCAACCATGAAAAAGAACCAAAAGGTAAAATCTATGCTGGTTTTCTTTATAATCACCGCTCCGTATTACCTGTTAATTTCACTTTCTCCATTAGTAGAAATGTTTTTTTAAATTAAGGTTCTGTTTTAAATGTTGGGATAATGTTAATAAATTTGGTTTTTATTACGAGAAGATAGTTTGCAAAGTAATAATTTTCTTGTTCCCGACAATAACTTAGAAACAGTCGGGAGTTAAAAGTATTGAGATTTCCTATGCTTTCTGCTCGGACAAAGAAATTTAGGTCGAGCCTTTTTAAAGGCTCGTGGGTTTGGGCAACGCCCAAGAAAGTTGTTTTCATTGCCTTTTATTAGTCACAAACAGCGTTGCTGTTTGTGTGATACATCAAAGTTTGACAAAACAGGCGATAGCCTTTTAATAAGAAATAATTAATTTTTCCATTATATAATGAGTGGTTTTTCTTGTTGCTATCGCAATTATAAGGTTTTCACAATTGTGTTTAAGCCGCCAAACAGCAGGCTGTTTGGCTATCAAATCTTTGCGTTAGCTAAAGTATTGTGGGCTTTGCACACCTCCACAACCTTTGAAAAAGGTTGACCAAATTTTTATGTACGAGTATAAAGTTTGTGCTAATTCAAACAAAATTTCCCGACCGTTGCTAAACCATAATTTACCCCAACTATTGGAAAATAATCTAAATTAATATCCCCCGACAGTAATTTTCAGTCACCTGTCGGGGGATTGATTTTATATAAATATTTTAGTTGATGCTAAAGATGAACATCAGCAAACTCGAAATTTGTTGTTACTAAACCTGTTCTCTGAAAGTGATTTTGCCGGTTTCTGCATCCATTGCATCTACAATGGCAAGGGATTCCAACTGATAGCCTGCATTGCGGATTATATTATCTTATGTTCTTTACAAAGGAACAGAGTGTAACTCTTCCTCGCTTTATAATCGCTACATTAGTGTTGTGTCTGCTATGTGTTTATAGAAGTATTTTTCAGCTTCTTCAAGGTTAATGGTTCGTTCGTGCCCTTTTAACAAATCATATGCTACAAGTGTTAGTCTGCACTTGCGGATATACTCGCTCACAGACATATCCGTCATATAGCTGAAATAATGCTTGAATTTATCATAAGGGCAAAGAGCTATTTCGGCAATTCTGCTTGTGTCAATCTCGTCACATAGGTTTTTCTCAATATATCGGTAAATCCGTAGTGTGCGAGTTCGTTGTTCATCACTTGGCATTTGGACTCATTAAACTGTATCGGAGGCTTATCATTTGGTCTGTATTTTTGATAAACTGCCATACTTGCACGATTTGTTTCATCATTAGTGTTGCTTACAAATGGGTGATAGGTTCGGGCATAAACCAAAGCGGAAGCAAAGCACCCGACAATATATTCACTATTACATTTTTGATTGTAACAAGTCCCCAAACATTAAACAACCAGAACGCTAAAGTCTGAATTATAAAACTAATATGCCATAACACTATATATCCTAAAACTGCACTCACAAATGCTTGCAGATTATAACAATAATCCATTTGATACCAAAGCAGCAAAGATGACATTTAGCGAAGTATTTGAGGCATGGTCAAAAAGGAAATATCAAACCATTTCAAAATCTAATATCAATGGTTATAATGCCTCCTACAAAGCTTGTCACTCTCTGTATAATAAGATTTTTAAGGATTTAAAGTTAGCAGATTTACAGAATGTAATTGATGATTGTGGAAAAAATTATCCTACCCTAAAGAAAATCAAAATCTTGTTTAATCAGCTTTATGATTATGCCATTAAGAATGATATTTGCAATAAGGATTATTCAACGTTTGTGGATGTTGCTCAATATAAAAATAAGAATCCTAACAAATATGATCGTAACAAGTTTGACAAATCTGAAGTTGATAAACTTTGGGAATTAAGTGAGGACAAATATTATCAGATTGCACTTATGCTAATTTACAATGGTGTTCGAGTTTCTGAACTTCTTGATTTGAAAAAAGAAAACGTCCATTTGGATGAACAGTATTTTGATGTGATTAGTAGCAAAACAGAAAATGGTATCCGTAAAGTACCTATTGCCGATAAGGTGCTACCATTCTATAAGACATGGTTTGATTCTTGTCCAGACTGTGAATATCTTCTTCACACTGATGATGGAAAGCATTTTCTCTATCGCAATTATTACGATAGTTATTTTACACCTTTGATGAAACAGTTAGGCATTGATAAGACACCTCACTGTTGCAGGCACACATGCGTTTCTATGATGACAGAAGCTGGTATTGCCCCAACTCTTATAAAATTGATTATAGGTCACTCAGGTGCAATGTCACTAACAGAGAAAGTGTATACACATATTGATGTTAAGGAGCTTGTTAATGCGATTAATCAAATCTAAATCAAAAAGGACATTCCCAGTATCTCTACTGAAAATGTCCAATACATACTTGATATTTTTGTAGTCTACTAGTAGCCTACATGTAGCCTACGGACCAAAATCCAAGGCATTTTAACACATCTGACAACCTCTGCAAACCCAGTAAATATGGGCAATTGCAAGTTTCCAAACGCTCGAAAGATTATCTCTTTGAGAACTGTGGTGCTCTACGAGCTGCCTTAAGACCGTATTTCTTACGCTCTTTCATTCTTGGGTCACGAGTTAAGAAGCCTGCCTTCTTAAGTGTTGAACGAAGGTTCTCTGAATCATACTGAAGAAGTGCTCTTGAAATGCCGTGACGAATTGCACCAGCCTGACCTGTAACGCCGCCGCCTGCTACTCTGCAAACGATGTCGAACTTCTGATCTGTTTCAGTTAATGCGAGAGGCTGTCTAACGATGAGCTTGAGTGTTTCAAGACCAAAATAATCGTCGATGTCACGATCGTTGATTGTGATTTTGCCTGTACCCTGGTAAAGTCTTACTCTTGCAACAGAGCTTTTTCTTCTACCTGTGCCGTAAAAATAAGGTGTCTTATCGTACATTATAAATTTGCCTCCTTCTTTTAAGCTTCAATCATTTCAGGCTTCTGAGCCTGGTGATTGTGTTCTGCACCCTCAAAGAGTCTGAGTCTGAGCAAAGCATCTCTGCCGAGTGTGTTCTTTGGAAGCATACCCTTTACAGCAAGCTCCATAGCCTTTGTTGGCTTTGTAGCCATAAGAGTATCGTATCTTGTTTCTTTAAGATGGCCGATATAGCCTGTGTGACGCTGCCACTTCTTCTGAGTGAGCTT
>NZ_JBGVJL010000121.1:0-2007 GCF_045129435.1 Ruminococcus sp.
ACAATGATTATATCGGAAAAGAATTAACTTTTTCAGCTTATGTAAAGACAAATGATGTATGTTGGAAAAACCTTGATGAAGCCTTTGGCGCTTTGCTTGAAATTAAATTTTATGATTTTTATGCAAATCTGCTTGATGAAAAAACCAGTATTGGTATTACTGAAACAGAAGATTGGCAAAGAATCAGTCTTACTGTTACCGTTCCTCAGGAAACCAGAATTATGTGTATTATGTGCAGTGTAAAAAATACAACGGGCACAGCTTGGTTTGATTGCTTACAGCTTGAAGAGGGTAATTGTGCTAATGATTTTAACGCATTGCAAAACTGTGATTTTGAAAGCAACGATTATTGGCTGACAAATGACAATGAACCAATATCTGCACAGGAGGGAATCGTTTCTTTAGGCGGTACAGCAGGCGTATATGTTGAACCGACAACCAGCCCCGAGGACGCAACAACAGGCAATAAGGAAGATATTGAAATAGCAACATCAGTAAAAACAGTTGATGTTGCAGTACCTGACTCATACATTTTTTCATATGATGAATATGGAAATGTTACCGGTGAATTTCACGGAACTGTTGATAAACAAATCAAAAAATACTATTTAGATGAACCAGAAGAAACCACTCAGGGAACAACTGAAGCAATCGAAGCAACGGAAGCATCTGGCGATAATGATTCTGAAAACGATAGCTCTATGCTTGACAACTCATATATTTATCAAAATGTCAATGTTGACCGAGCATATGTATCTTTTAATATAGTTGGTGAAGCTCAAGCTAAGTCTGTACCGCTTACAAATGATACAAGAACCTTCGGTATTGTTCTTAATGTTTATTATGACGGAAACTCAGTTCCTGAAACTCATTATCAGGAGTTTAATGCATATACAACACAAAAGCAAACTGTCAATTTAGCTGTTACTCCAAATTCAATGGATAAAGTTATTGATTATGTTTCTTTTTCATTTGTTTATAACAATAATAGCAATACTATGGAGATTAGCAATTCAATGCTTAACATAATCGGATATCCAATTAAAGTTGAAAGTGACAATGCTGAGGATAGTTCTACTGTAGAAGGTAGCACAGAAAATTCTGGTCTTGACTCTGATCTTGACTATGATGGATACTTTTATTGTGAGGCTTTGACAGAATCACCTAATTATAATAATACATATATTCAAAATAATAGGACATATGATACAAGCGGAAATTATGTTACTTCTCAAACAAATCAGGCTGGAAATACGGTTTATTATTCATATGATGTTAATGGCAATGTTACTTCGGTCGTAGATGGCGAAGAAATCCAAACAAGTTACACTTATAATAAAGACAACAGCGTTGCAAGTGTAAGTAGCGAGGGAGCAGAAAACGAATATTCGTACAACGAAAAAGGTAGCGTAGTTACAATTACTCATAATGGATTTAACTATGACTTTAGTTATGATAATTATGGAAATTTAGTATCAACAAATGTGGGAAACATATCTCTTACTACTAACACTTATTTACAAAATAACGGCGAACTGCAAAAAACAGATTTTGCAAATGGAGATTATATTGAGTATTGTTATGATAGCTTTAACAGAATTACACAGTTAAAAGGCGAAAACGGTGTAATAGCAGAGTTCGTTTATAACAAAAAAGGTAAGGTTGCAAAGGTTGTTGATTATTCAGCAGAACGCACAACAATGTATTACTATGATTTTACAGGTGCTGTGTCAGGCAATTATTGTCAGACTGAAGATGATATTGTTTTGTATTTCCTCAGGGTTAATGATAAAGGCGAAAAAGAGGAAAAAACTAATATTGCAGGCTTTGAGAGAACGATTACGAGCGGTACTGATAATGGAGTAGCTTTCGTTGAAAGTCAAGGAATATCTGTTAGCAGAAAGTCTGATGAATTTGACAGAATTACATCTGTAGAAACAGAAGATATGCAAACAAATGCTGTATTCACTTCTGCCTATGAGTATAAAAATGGAAGTTCAGCTAATT
>NZ_JBGVJL010000122.1:0-2668 GCF_045129435.1 Ruminococcus sp.
GTGCTTCACCCTCTCTAAAATGTCTTTCCTTTGGTTCATATTTCTAC
The DNA here is from genome assembly GCF_045129435.1 of Ruminococcus sp. GTDB lineage: Bacteria > Bacillota > Clostridia > Oscillospirales > Acutalibacteraceae > Ruminococcoides. The sequence goes on from NZ_JBGVJL010000122.1 coordinate 48, forward strand.
CTCCTGAGGAAAGTATACTCTCCTCAGGAGTGATCTGCCAAAATTGTACATTTTGAGTTGGCGATTTTGTGCATTTTCAGTTTAGCATTTATAAGAAACCGGCATCTCAAGGTGCCGGCTTTGTTTTGTTCAAACTTATTGCCTTTGCCTCTTTCACCTTGACAAATCAACTAAAAACAACAACTGCCACCGGCATAAGCCAATGGCAGTGTTGTAGGATTATAGGTGTAAATTTTAGGGTGAGTAAAATCTACATTTTTTATTATACGCTAATAAGTATGACAAAAGCACAACAAATTATCACAACTTTATACCTACAAAAGCATAAAACTCTTTTTGAGTATTTATTATCAGCTAATTAAACTCACAAAAGCACAAATCCTCCTGCACAAGCTTTGCATAGGAGGATTCTGAAGGGGTATATATTATATTCTTATAATTAAAGTGAAAGCAGCTCTACCTTGCCTGTTGAAGAATTGTACTCAACATATGTTTGGCTGTCTGCTTCGCCGTTAATTGTCAATTTATCTACCTTACCATCTTTAGCCAATACAGAGATTTCATAAGTGCCGTCTGATGTGTCAACAACATTTGCAAAGGAATTTTCGTCAGCCTGTGTAAGTTCCCTTACAATGGTCTTGCCTGTTTCAGTATTTTTTACGCTTACAACCGCCTGAGCATTTTCATAATTAATAGGCTCTGTTGTCACCTTGTTTGTATCAACGCTGTATTGTACAATGAACGAAGATGTTGTGTTATCATCAATTGCAAAGCCAAAGCTATGCTCCTCGCTTGTTTTGCCGTTATTATTTACCGTTGCCGTATAATCGCCTGCGTCTAAATCATCTACAATAGCATAGTAGGTGTTGTCATCTGCTTTTATCATTCCCTGCTGTACACCGGAGTCCTTACCTGCAACAAATAAAGTAACATCATAGGTTTCCTCGCCTGTTGCACCGTCAAGATTAATAAGATTTAGTGTCTGTGTACTTCTTGACCACTTTACAAAAAGGTTGTCAGTTACACCATTATCAGCGTCAAATCCAAAGCTCTGCACACTCTCCTTGCCTGTGTTGTCAATCACCTTTACTTCATAGTTACCTGCCGAAAGATTATCCACCTTGCTATAGTCAACATTTTGCTTGCCGTCATACAGCATATTCTGTGTGATTATTTTGCCTGTGTCTGTGTTCTTTACAATAACCTGTGCCGACTTTTCATCATTTTTATTTGTTGCCGCAGAAACTGCTACCGCTGTTAATGATGATACTGCCAATACTGTTGCACCTGTAATTGCTAAAAATTTAATCTTTTTCATTTTAATTACTCCTTTTGGCTTACCTTGCCATTTTGATATATTTCAAGGTTTTGTTTGTGTTGTTCCCTTGACTGTGGCTATAGTATATCAAAGAAAAAAATCCTGTTTGCGTTTCTGCTTGCAGTGGTGCTTATGATTGGTATGTGCAGCTACATACTTATTACCGATACAAGCTACTGCAAGTATTTTTTATGAGGGTGACACAATTAAATATACAGAAGCTAAAGTTACATATTCAGTTGACGGTATAGTTGAGGATTGTGAGCCTGTGCATGAAGCCGGATACTTAAAGCTACAGTTCAACGCACTGCAAAAAGGCAGTACCAATGCAACCATTACCCTGTATGAAAACGGCATAAGAGTGTATGAAACATTCGCCGAATACCATGTCGGAGCTTTCAATATACTGTCTGAACGAGTTGACGGCATTCTGCCCAACATTGGCAGTTATCCCGTAATCTATATCACACTCGCCATATTCTTAGTTATTATGGGTGTGTATATGATATTTAATTTTGCAGACAGTTTAAAAAAATGTATTTATTCGTACAAAACTGTGTTCAACTGCTCACTTATGATTTTATTCTGCGGGTTTGGGCTTATGTTCTCAGTATTATCCGTTTATCTTTTAGCCAACTACAGAAATTATCAGGTAAGCAACCTGCACAATGTATTAACCATATTTTTATACGCTCTGGTTCTTATATCTCTTGTGTTCGTGCTGATATATTCCGCTTCAATGACAATCAGTAATATTTCTCTTATCATACACGAGGGCTTTAGAATACAAAATGCACTCGGCATCTTAATCAGCGTATTTCTTACACTCGGTGCATTAGGCTGTGCGGCTGTTCCATTAGGATTTTCTTATTTCAACAAAATCGCTTTTAATGCAGTCTACGCAATAATTGCCACATTATATGTGTTCTTTGAAATCTATCTTTTCAGCACAAAAATCTGTGGCCTGATTGCGGCTAAGCATATTCCTGCCTACGATAAGGACTACATAATTATACTTGGCTGCGGCATTAAAAAGGACGGCACATTACTTCCGCTTTTAAGAGGACGAGTTGACAAGGCGATTGAGTTCTATTACAATCAGCTTGAAAAGGCAGGAAAAAAGCTTGTGTTTGTTCCTTCCGGCGGACAAGGTGAAGATGAAATAATCTCTGAAGGCGAAGCTATGAAAAGATACCTGCTTGAGCAGGGTATTCCGCAAGAGCAGATTATGCCCGAAACTAAGTCAACAAACACCTATCAGAATATGCTGTTTTCAAAGGAGCTTATAAATGACGATAACGCA
>NZ_JBGVJL010000123.1:0-12091 GCF_045129435.1 Ruminococcus sp.
TGTGTGAGAATTGATGTTACAAGAATAACGATAAGGCAAACCGGTGCAACATATTTAATCATTACATTAAATAAACCTTTTCTTTTAAAGGATTCACCGTTGCGTGTAACTTCGTCTGTAATTGCCTTTGGCTTAATAACCCAACCAACAAGAATACAGGTGAATAACGCTACAATCGGCATAAGGATACTGTTGCTGAAGAAGTCGAAGAATGAAAGAATGTCCATTCCAAAAATCTTGAAGTCTGCCCAAATTCCGTTGCCGAGTGATGATGGAATACCCATTAAAAGGCAAAGACCAATTACAATAAGGCAGCCAACCCATCTTTTTACATGGAACTTGTCCATAAGTGAAGATACAATGGCTTCCATAATTGAAATTGCACTTGTGATTGCTGCAAAGAATACAAGAATAAAGAACAGCAGAGCCACAATTCCGCCACCTGGCATTTGGTCAAATACCTTTGGAAGTGTCATAAACATAAGTCCCGGACCGCTGTTTGCAAGACCTGCTTCACCGCTGAACACATAAACGGCAGGAATAATCATAAGACCTGCGAGAAGTGCAACGGCTGAGTCAAAAATCTCAATCTGATTTACAGATTTTGTAAGGTTGATTTCGTTCTTTGTGTATGAGCCGTAGGTAACCATAATGCCCATTGCAAGGCTCATTGAGTAGAAAAGCTGTCCCAATGCACCGGCAACCGTCATAATAGAAAACTTACTGAAATCAGGCACGAGGTAGTAAGCCACGCCGTCAAGAGCACCCGGAAGTGTGAGTGCATAAACTGAAATTCCTATTGTAAGAATAATGAGCATCGGCATAAGAAATTTACTGATTTTTTCAATGCCGTTTTTTACACCGAGCAAAATTACGCATACGCTAATTCCCATAAATATAAGGAAGAATACAAGCGGAGCAATAGGATTACTGATAAAGTCAGAAAAATATGTGTCGCCTGCCGCCTGAGTAACAAGTCCTTGAGCATATACGGTAACATATTTTGTTACCCAACCACCGATTACACAATAGTATGGGCAGATTATGATAGGAACTATGATTGCAAGTACGCCAAGAAAGCCAAATTTGTTGTTGAGCTTTTTATAGGCAAGTACAGGGCTTAACTTTGTTTTTCTGCCGATAGCGATTTCAGCGGTAAGCATTGCAAAACCAAAGGTTACGGCTAATATAAGGTAAACCAAAATAAAAATACCGCCACCGTACTGTGCGGCAAGATACGGGAATCGCCAGATGTTTCCGAGGCCTACTGCACTGCCTGCCGCGGCAAATACAAATCCCAGACCACCGGAAAAGCTGCTTCTTTTCTTTTCCATAATAATTTATCCCTCATTTAAGAAATTTTTAATAGATTATACCATAATTCTATAAATAAAACAATACATAATGAATATTTATTTTTAAAAAAGCAAAATATCAGAAAATAAACCGACAGGTAAAGACTATGGTAAATCAGTTGTCTGTCGGTTAAAGTCATTTGTTTAATTTTTGTTTATAATTTTTATATCGTACAATAAAGTATATAATACACTCTATGCATACAAAGACAGTAAATATAATTGAAAGATATGCAATTATACCGAATGCGGCAATTACAAATACAGATCCATAGTTTTTAACTGATTCTTTTACTATTGAAATTTGGTTTTGTACCCATATCCATATAAAAATACTGCTTAGTATATTTGATAAAGTCAGACCGGCTATACAAATACAATAGTTTTTATATTCCTTTATCAGTAATCCGAAAATAATTGGTATGATAATTTGAACAAACCACATTATTATTGTAAAATATCTGCCTGTATTAATAGGAATATATATGCTGAAAATTGATAGTGAAAGTATAATACATATGATGAGTTTTATTTTGTTATCTTTAATTATTTTCTTGTCCATTGTTTTAACTGTTTTTAACTATTCTTTTATTTCCGTAAAAGGTATGTTATATTCGGTTGCATATTGTTCTGCATATGAACCTTTTATTCCGTATATGGTTAACTTGTAGCATCCGTCAAATGCATTGTCTGCTATTGAGGTGCATTTTTTGTATAAGGTATGTTGTGTAAGCCTTTAGAGAAGATATATTGCAATGAAAATGATTATAAAGCTATATGAAATTAAAAATCCCAGTCGGGTACATATTTGCGGTCGGCTGAGTCAAGCTCTTGAGTAAAGCCGTCAAAGCCGAGCATCATATAGTAGTCCTTAACTTTCTGATATTCTCGTTTGGTAATTTTTCGGTTAATTTTTTCATATTTATTAGCGTTGCCCATTGGTATGTATTGCCCCATAAGGCTGACGAGAATCTGATTGCCGTAGTTTTTCTTGAGAATATCAAGAACCTCCATACTGTTTTTGGTGTGTGACGGCAGAATCAGATGCCTTACAATTATGCCTTTCTGCATCATCTGGCGGTCGTCAAACTGTGGAAAACCCACCTGAAAGAGCATCTCCTTTATGGCTACGGTTGCGGTTTCTACATAATTAGGAGCAAGAGAGTACTTGAGTGCAAGTTCGTTGTTGCTGTACTTAAAGTCCGGCAAATAAATATCCACAATGCCGTCAAGCATACTTAGAATTTTTGGACTTGTGTATCCACTGCAATTATAAACTATTGGAATTTTTGGCTTGTAAATTTCAAAGCTTTCTACAACAGCCGGAACAAAATGGTCGGCAGTGACGAGGTTGATGTTGTGCACATTCTGTTCTTCAAGCCTTTTGTAGCAGTCGGCAAGCTCCTGCGGTGTTACCGCTCTGCCCTTGTGCAGAGAAGAAATCTCGTAATTCTGGCAGTAAACACAACCGAGGGTGCAGCCACTGAAAAAAATTGTACCACTGCCGTTTGCACCGCTTATGCAAGGCTCTTCGCCAAAATGTGGGGCAACTCGGGCTATTACAGGCATAGTACCCATACGGCAAAAGCCACCGCCGCTTGTTTCACTTCTTTGTGCATTGCATTTTCTCGGACATAAATTGCATATCACTAATATCACCTTAAATCTTAATAATATTAGTATATCATATCTGTAAGAAAATAGCTATATTAATATGTCTTGAAATCTGTAAGAAAATCTTCGATTATGTCATCAATGTGACATTCCTCAATATCAAGGGAATTGCAAAGACCTATAAGTTTGGTTATTTCGGTTTGATTATCTGAAATATCGGTATAACGCCTGAGCAACTCCTTTTGATTAAACACATCGAGTCCATATGAAGGTTTCTTGTTGTTAATTATAGTATTAATTCTGAATAGCAACATAAAAGTAACCTCTCTTGGTGACCTATTAGCACCTTTAGCAAAATAATACAATAAAATCGACAAAAAGTCAAGACGATTTCGCACAAAAATACAATCGTACTTTTATCTTTGGATAGTTTAACAAAATACTTTTTTGTTTTTTATGTATATTTATTGTAATTTATTTGTCATATTTCAGTATAGGAAATAAACAACAAAGTATATGTATATAGCTATAAAGAATATATAAATATTAAAAATTTACACGATTATTCTAAAAATAAAAGAGATTTATGTCGAATTTAGGAACGAATGTTTGAAATGTGTTGACTTTGTGAAAAATGTAGTATATAATGAAAATTGGTTCTATAAGATGTTACAACATTTGTAATAAATTGCAGTAACTCTTAACTTGCGATAGAACAAGAAAACACCGATTACCGTTAAATCGGCATTTTCGGCTGAATTTACAGCTTATTACTGATTTTTGCAATCCTAAAATGCAACTGTATTTTACAAAGCCTGACATAGTTGGTATATATTTTATATCGTCATAATTTCATTAGTGCAAAATTATAATAAAGTATAATTTTTAATAAATTAACAGCTTTTAAATATGTTGCGGAATTTCGTGTCTGTTCTTAGGATTTATAAATCTGAAATGGAGATGACAGAATTGGAAGATATGATTTGTGTAAAAAATCTTCGCAAAGAATTTAAAAAGACAATCAAAGAGCCCGGCATCAAGGGCAGTATCAAGTCATTTTTCAGACCAAAGTCAGAAATTGTTGAGGCTGTAAAGGATATTTCATTTACAGCTCAAAAGGGCGAGATACTCGGCTTTATCGGGCCAAACGGAGCGGGAAAATCAACTGTAATCAAAATGCTTACGGGTATTCTTACTCCAACCTCGGGCAGTTGTGTGATTAACGGACAGAATCCGCAGGACAACCGAAAAAGGTATGTAAAGGAAATCGGCGTTGTGTTTGGTCAGCGTACTCAGCTTTGGTGGGATTTACCGCTTACCGAAACCTACACCGTATTAAAGGAAATTTACGAGGTTGATGACGCTTCATTTAAAAAGAGAATGGAGTTTTTCAATGAGGTGCTTGATCTGCAGGATTTTATAAAAAGTCCTGTTCGTACATTGTCGCTCGGTCAGCGAATGAGAGCCGATATTGCGGCGTCACTTCTGCACAACCCAAAGGTACTCTTTCTTGACGAGCCTACCATTGGTCTTGATGTTGTTGTAAAGGACAACATTCGTAAGGCTATTGAGAAAATCAATGAGGAGGAGCATACAACTGTAATCCTCACCACTCACGACCTTGAGGACATTGAACTGCTTGCAAAGCGTATTGTAATGATTGACAAGGGAAGCAAGGTGTTTGACGGTAAAATTACTGATTTAAAAGAAAAATTCGGTCAGATGCGAGAACTTGCGTTTGTATCGGATAACGAAAATGCTCTTGCCGTGCTTGATTATGCCAACAGTCTTAACTTGTCTGGTGACGACCTTATAGCAGAAAATGACGGCAGCTCATACAAAATCAGATTTAATTCTTCTGTTGTGCCTGTGGGCGATATGCTTTCTTACACACTTTCTAAGGTAAATGTAAAGGACATCAGCGTAAAAGACGCAGATATTGAAGAAATAATTCGCCGCCTTTATAAAAAGGAGGTGGAGGTTGATGCTTAAAAAACTCAGAATGTATCTGCCGTTTGTCAACGCAGGACTTCAGGAGGCATCTACCTATCGAGCAAACTGGCTGTTTTACATACTCGGTGATGTAATAGGCTGCTTTGTGTCTTTCTTTGTATGGGAAGCGGTCTTTATTTCAAATGGCGGAGAGTCTTTTATGGGCTTTGACAAGGGGGATATGATTGTTTATATTTTCCTTACATTTTTAACAGGTCAAATTATCGGCAGCGGCGGTACATATGACATAGGTCAGGAGATTAAAGACGGTACTATAGCTATGCGTATGATTAAGCCTATCAGCTATAACTCAACCTTCCTTTTTCAGGAGCTTGGCAACAAAATTATGGAAATCGGCATAATTTTTATTCCTCTTGTTGCCGGCGTTGAAATTTACCGCTTTTTCCTTTCAGGCTCGTTGCAGTTTGACATTGCAAAGTTTTTGCTCTATGTGATATGCTGTGTGTTTGCCTACCTTATTAACTTTTTCTTTAATATCAGCTTTGGCTTTACGGCATTTATCTTTAAAAATCTATGGGGCTCAAATCTGCTTAAAAACTGCATTGTCGGCTTTTTGTCGGGCAGTATGATTCCGCTTGCGTTCTTTCCTGAAATTTTCAGAAATGTGCTTGCAATACTTCCGTTTGCCTCACTTTCATACACTCCCGTTATGATTTATATGGGAATGTACTCAGGCTGGGAGATATTGTTTTACCTTGGCTTGCAGATGTTTTGGTGCGTTGCGTTCTGGGGTTTGTCAAAGCTTATATGGAAAGCAGTTGTAAAGCACCTCTGCGTACAAGGAGGTTGATTTTATGCGAGAATTAAAGCGAGCAATGAAAATGCACCGTATTTTTATCGTTCAGGAACTTAAAAGGATGATGGAATACAAGGGCGACTTCCTTACAGGCGTAATCGGATTTTTAATTGTACAGGTGTTTAATATTCTTTTTCTGAATATTATTTTTAGCCAAATTCCAAGCTTAAAGGGCTGGAGCTTTTACGAGGTGCTGTTTATTTACGGCTTTTCGCTGATTCCAAAGGGAATAGACCATATGCTTTTTGACAATCTTTGGGCAATGGGGCATTGGCTTGTGCGTAAGGGTGACTTTGACAAGTATCTTACCAGACCAATCAACCCTATGTTTCATGTGATGGCAGAGAAATTTCAGGTTGACGCATTCGGCGAGCTCGTTGTGGGCATTGGTCTTATAGCAACCGCTGTGCCGAATATTGCTGTTGAATGGAGCTTTTTGCGAGTATTTCTCACAATAATAGCAATATTTTTTGCTTCATTTATTTATACAGGCATTAAAATCGGTACTGCCGCAATTTCTTTCTGGACAAAACGCAGCGGAAATATTACTTATATGTTTTATATGATGAATGATTTTGTAAAATATCCCGTTGATATTTACAACAACTTTATCCGCAATCTTATAACTTATATTATCCCATTTGCGTTCACATCATATTTCCCTGCAATGTACTTTATGCGTGGGGAAAATCCGCTTATCAATATCGGATTAACGGTTGTTGTATCAATTATTGTAATGACAATCAGCATTGTTATATGGAATATCGGAATTAAGAATTACGAGTCGGCAGGCAGCTGATTTTGTCGGAAAAGGACAGATTCTGACTGACCTTTTCTTCATTAATACAAATTTGTAAATAATGCACAATAAGCACATTGAAACTTTGGTTTTAATGTGCTTATGATTTTTCTTTTTTGGAAATATTTTCTGTGGAAAGTTTGATATAATAAAAACAATAATATAACAAAATATAGCAAGGAGAGATAATATGATTTTTAAAAAGCAACTCGCTGTACTGCTCAGTGCGACAATGCTCTTTGGTATGACATCGTTTGCTGCTACAGCTGCAACCACCGATACCGGGGCTGTGTCAGCCGGCAATTACTACAACGCAAGCTATCTCGAAAATTACGCCGGCAATGCTTACAACGAGCAAAATCTCGGTGCAAACTATACTAAAAGCTCAACTGAGTTTAAGGTATGGTCGCCTGACGCAACAGCCGTAAAGCTCAAACGCTATGCAACAGGCTCGGATTCAGAGTCGGGTGCGGCTGTTCTCGGCACATACGACCTTACAAAGAACAGCTCTACAGGTGTGTGGTCGGTTACTGTAAACGGCGACCTCAAAAACACCTACTATACCTACCTTGTTACCGTAAACGGTACAACTAACGAAACTCAGGATGTTTATTCAAAGGCAACCGGTGTAAACGGCAACCGCTCAATGGTTGTTGACCTCGATTCAACAGACCCCGAGGGCTGGGAAAACGATAATCATATTCTTTTTGATAACGCTCAGGAGGCAGTTGTGTGGGAGGTTCATGTCCGTGACTTCTCAATTTCCGATACCTCGGGCGTAAGCGATGACAACAAGGGCAAGTATCTTGCCTTTACGGAGGGCGGAACAAAAATCAGCTCAGACACAAGCGCAAACGCTGTTTCAACCTGCGCTGACTATCTTGTAAAGTCGGGCATCAACTGCGTTCAGCTTATGCCTGTATATGACTTTGGCTCTGTTGATGAAACCATCACAGGCACAGCTACAAACAGAAACTGGGGCTACGACCCTGTGAACTACAATGTTCCCGAGGGTTCATATTCCACAAATCCGTATGACGGTAATGTAAGAATTACAGAGTTCAAGCAGATGATTCAGGCACTCCACGACAGAGGAATTTCTGTAGTAATGGATGTTGTTTATAACCATACATATGCTACCGAAGGCTCTTGCTTTACAGATACGGTTCCGAACTATTATTACAGAAAAACAAGCTCAAGCTCATATTCAAACGGCTCGGGCTGCGGTAACGAAACTGCGTCTGACAAGCTTATGTACAGAAAGTATATGATTGATTCAATTCTCTACTGGGCAAGCGAGTACCATATTGACGGTTTCCGCTTTGACCTTATGGGAATCCACGATATTACAACGATGAATCAGATTCGCTCGAGCCTTGATAATCTTTATTCAGACGGATCCGGTAAGAAGATTCTTATGTACGGCGAGCCTTGGGCAGGCGGTACGGTTGCAATCAGCGATGGCTGTTCTCAGAACAAGGCTTCTCAGCTTGACGCAAGAGTAGGAATGTTCTGCGACTCTTACCGTGATGCTATCAAGGGCGGTACCAATGACGCATCAACGGGCTTTATTCAGGGCAATAATGATAAAACCTACACGGTTGTAAACGGTGTAAAGGGTCAGTGCTTCGGTGCAAAGGCTCCGTCACAGACTATTGCCTATGCAGACGCTCACGATAACCTTATTATGTGGGATAAAATGGTGCTCAGCAACGGAAGTCAGAGCTGGAATTCCACATCTTCGTCACTTACAGGTCAGATGAAAGCAACAATGGGACTTCTTATGACCTCTCAGGGCATCGTGTTTATGACGGCAGGCTCTGAATTCTGCCGTACAAAGCAGGGCGACCACAACAGCTATAATTCCCCGGATTCAATCAATGCAATTGATTGGACACGGTTAAAAACATATTCGGAAACTGCCGATTATTACAAGGGACTCCTTAAGATAAGAGAAAACTATTCTCCGCTTAAGGGCGGCAGCTTCTCAACTCCGTCCTTCCAGTCAAACTACGGATATGTTGTAGCCTACACATATTCAAACAATACCTCGGGTGAGTGGGGCAAGGTCTGCGTACTTGTAAACAGCGGCACACAGGCTTACACAATCAATCTTGACGGCAGCGGCTGGACTGTTGTTGCAAACGGTACAAAAGCAGGTCTTGAAAGTCTCGGCACAGTATCGGGCAGCTCATATTCAGTGCCTGCAAGAAGTGCCTGCGTACTTGTGCAGTCATCAACCTTTAATAACCTTAAGAATGCAGAGCCGACATACGGCACACTCAAGGTAAACCATGTTGATGAAAACGGCAATGTACTCAAGAGCACATCTGCTACATACAAGACTGGTTCAACATATCGTGCATTACCGGACACAACACTTCTTTATGACTATAATCTTACCAATACAACAGGCACAACAACAGGAAAAGTTGAAAGCGGTAAGACATACACAGTAACATTTACATACAAGTCTTCAGGTATTTCTTCAGGTTACCTCACAGTAAACTATGTAAATGCAAACGGCACAAAGGTTAAGGAATCTGTTAAAAACAAGATGAGAAGCGGTGATGCTTACTCAGTAAGTCCTGCTACAATTCAGGGCTATCAGCTTGACACAGACAAATTCCCTGCAAATACAACAGGTACATTCTCAGGTGTTGACACAACAATCAACTTCCAGTATAAAAACCTCGATTCAACAAGCACAGTAGTTCACTATAAAAAGCCATCAAGCTGGTCTGATGTTCGCTGCTATTCATACACAGATGACGGCAAAAATCCAACAGGTGAATGGAATACTGCAACATTGATGACAAGCGAGGGTGACGGTTGGTACAAGTGTACTGTTCCTGCATCTGCTTGCTATGTAATGTTCCACCCAACATCAAATTCAGCTCAAGAGCCGGGACAGGGTGCCGGCGGTTATCCTGCTTCAGGTGAGGTTTGGGTAAACAACGGTGCTATCACATTTAACAGCACAGTTATAACAAGCCATATTGACGCTGCAACAGGCAAGAAAATTGTTGCTGATGTTGTAACTTCAAAAACAAAGGTTACATCAAGCGATACTTATACTACATCTGCTGTATCAAGCGATAATGTAATCACTCCTGTTAATGCAACAGGCAACTACACAGCAGGTGTTATCAATGTTGTATATCTCTACACATCTGATGTACCGCCAACACAGCCTACAACAGCAACTCAGCCAACTACAGCTACACAGCCAACATTACCACCTGTATCTTACAAAATACTCATTGGTGATATTGACAATGACGGCAGAATTTCAATAAATGATGTTACATACTTGCAGATGTACATTACTGAGCAGACAACATTTACTGATAATGAAAAGATTGCTGCTGATTCAAATAACGATGGTATGCTTGATGTTGTAGATGCTACATTGATTCAGATGTATCTTATTGATAATCCGGCAGATGACAGCATTGTTGGTACATACAAGGAAATTATTGTAGTTCCTACTACACCAACACAGCCTACAACAGCTACACAGCCAACAACTGTTGAACCAACAACACAGCCTACAACAGCAACTCAGCCAACTACACAGCCAACCACAGCTCCTCAGCCAACTGAGCCGGCAGGCACATACACAGTTACATTTACTAACTCACTTAACTGGGGCGGCACTATGTACTGTTATTACTGGACAACAGGTGGTCAGGGTGCAGTTGCATGGCCTGGTGAGAAGATGACATTCTCAGAAACTAACGACTATGGTCAGGCTATTTACACACTTGAGATTCCTTCTGAGTATGATTGTGTAATCTTCACAAACGGTTCTTCACAGACTGTTGATATTAACACAGGCTCACAAAGCACTCGCTATTATGCTAAGACAACAAAGACCGGTACAGGCTACAATGTTGGTACTTGGTAAACAGAAATAAATTTAATATTCGATAGTCACGCAGTAGTCCCTCCGAATTTTCGGAGGGATTGCTTTTTGTAAAATGTTAGGGAAGCTAATAAACTTAGATTTGTAGTAATCGGGTATCATTTATTGAGTTATATCCGACTTAAAAATGTTTTTTTCATAGTTGGGGTAAATTAGAATTTAGCTATTGCTAAAGGTAAATAACAAAAAATTTAGGTCGAGCCTTTTTAAAGGCTCGTGGGTTTGGGCAACGCCCAAGAAAGGTTGTTTTCATTGCAAATTTTCCGACACAAACAGCAACGCTGTTTGTGTATTAAAGCAAAGTTTGAAAAAACAGGCGACAGCCTTTAACAAGAAATCATTTATCAATAATGAATAATGGCTTTTTGTGTTGCTATCGCAATTATAATATTTTCATCATTGCATTTAAGCCACCAAACAGCAAGCTGTTTGGCTATCAGAATTTAATATAGATTAAAGTATTTGTGGGCTTTGCCCACACCCACAACCTTTGAAAAAGGTTGACCAAATTTTTTGTTCGAGTATAAAGTCAGTGATATACTAAAGTTAGTGAAAGCTAACTTTAGGGGGATGCTGTTATGGAGTCAATTATATCAACAATTATTGTTTGTGCAGTTATTGCAGTTATATGTGTAATCGGAGTTTTAAAGTATATTAAAAATCTGAAAAGCGGTTGCTGTGGCAGTGGCGGTGACACTATAAAGAGGGTTAAACCACAGGACAGCAATGCCGACAACTATAGCTTTGCGTATAAAATTGTAATTGACGGTATGACCTGCAAAAACTGTGCAATGCGTGTGGAAAACGCTTTTAATGAAAAGGAGAATTTCCTCGCAAAGGTAAAGCTTTCTGAAAAATCTGCATTAGTGAGAACAAAGACTGAAATTGCTGAAAAAGAACTTAGAGATATTGTTATTAAAGCAGGTTACATTCCAATGAAAGTTGAAAAGCTGTGAATGCGTCTGCTGTGTTGTTAAATTACATACACAGCAGATATTTTTTAGATGATAGTTAGTTTAAACTAACTAAATTTTATAATCAACAATAATTTGTTAGTATTTTACTTGACAATTATTGCTTTATATGATAAATTATCATTACTGAACATATGAACAAATATACATATATTCATATAAATAAGCAGGAGGTAGAGTATGTTTCTTGAAATTAAGGGAATAGAAAAGTATTATGGCATTGGCGACAACCGTACAAAGGTGCTTAAAGGAATTACCACAGGAGTTGAGAAAGGTAAAATTTGCGTGTTGCTCGGCCCATCAGGCTCGGGCAAATCAACCTTGCTTAATATCATTGGCGGTATTGAAAAGGCTGACAGCGGAAGTATTTCGATTGACGGCAGTAAAATTGAAGATATGAATGAAAAACAGCTTTCACTCTACAGAAGAAATCATCTTGGTTATGTTTTTCAGTTCTACAATCTGATTCCTAATCTTACTGTCAAAGAAAACATTGAGGTAGGTGCGTTTCTGAGGAAAAAACCGCTTGATACGGACGAGCTTTTGCATACTCTTGGTTTGTGGGAACACAGAAATAAAGTACCGAGTCAGCTTTCGGGCGGTCAGCAACAG
>NZ_JBGVJL010000124.1:0-5519 GCF_045129435.1 Ruminococcus sp.
AATGCAAAAACAAGCGATAGCTTGATTTACTATCGCTTGTTCATTTCAATTCTTCTTTTTCGGGTTTACCCCAACTATTGACATAGAGCCTATAAAGTCTGTGCTAATTCAAACAAAATTTCCCGACCGTTGCTAAACCATAATTTACCCCAACATAAGTACCAAACTTTTATAGTTCAACAAACAGGGAACAGACAAAAAACTACCGACAGAGTATTCTCTGTCGGTAGGAATGCTTATAATAATTTAATTATACTTTAATTATTGCTATACATAATATGTAGTAGCTAAGCAAAATAGAATTTTGGACTCATCTCCAATTAATGATAATTTAAAAATCAGTAAAGTTTACATCGGAATTATCTCCTATACAATAGTATATCTAAATATAAACTTCCTCGTACATCGGTCTTATCTCCAATCTGTAGATTTTGACTTAATAAATTTTATCTGTACATTGGTATAACCACCATCAACAAGATTTTAAAATTAAAATATTAAAATATAAATTCTATTAAATTGTAACCATAATCTCGGATAAACCTGATTACCTTAGAATTGTGATTACGCTTTATACTCATTTTTACGAATAATAATCTGAAAGTAACCGCCGCCGACTGTATATAAAAATATGAAGTCTTGGATTATGTTCGTACGCTTTGGCAATTCCTTTTAGATTGGTAATAATCGGAAACCTTGTCTGAATTAAAAAGTAATATGTTTAATAACATTGAAATTTTCAGCTATCCGACAAACAAACGAGATATTTATAACCTTTCTAATGTATCAGGTTATCGCTTGTTTGGGGGAAGGCTCCTCATGAAATCTCTGATATGTCTTATGTAGTGGACTTTTACTTTCATATTAGAAACCTCCTTTTGTTCCTTTTCTTTGTCTATATTATACAGAATAAATCAAGCGTTGTCAATATAAATATTAAAAATATTTATAATTTTATTTTTGTAAAACATATTGAAGTGCATTTTCAGATGTGTTATAATGAAATAGTTGGGGTATTGCAAAATACTCCTTTTATTGACTTTTTACTCGCTTTTGTGTATAATAATTACACATTATATGTTTAAACGGATAAGAGGTGTGGTATATGATAAAGAAATATAATAAGCTTGTCAGAGATAAAATTCCTCAGATTATCGAACAGAACGGACAGATGTGTGAAACCGAAGTTCTCTCAGACGAAAGATACCTTGAAATGCTTGAACTTAAGCTTTCTGAGGAATGTACCGAGTATCAGATTGATAAAGATCCTGAGGAGCTTGCAGATATTCTTGAGGTTGTTTATGCTATTGCCAATGCCAGAGGGATGACAGACGGTGAACTTGACAGAATCAGACTTGCCAAAGCGAATAAGAACGGTAGATTTAAGGATAAAATTTACATTAAAGAGGTTACTGATTGGTAAACAAAAAGCACGATGCGTAAAAACATCGTGCTTAATTTTTTGCCGGCTTATTTACATATTATTTTCATCGTAAACCGCTCTGCAGCCGCCAATAAATTTTGGCCTTGTGCGTGCTGCAAGCAAAATAGCTTTGCCAATGTGGTCAAGACTGAGCCTTACAGGAACAGCAACCTTTTTAAGGTGCATACCAATCAATGTACCGCCAATGTCAAGTCCTGCATCAGCCTTAATTTCTTCAACGGCAACAGGATTTTTAAAATGCTTGTAAGCTGCAGTAGCAAATGAACCGCCTGCCTTTGGCTGAGGTACAACATTCACAATTTCAGAGAATGGCACAGCCTCACGCTCTACAATGATTGCTCGGTTGAGATGTTCACAGCATTGAGCCGCAAGGTAGATTTTCTTTTCAGTAAGCACATCGTAAATGCCTGCAAATACATCTTCGGCTACTTCGGGTACTGAATTTTTGCCAATCGTGCCGCCGGTAACCTCACTTGTAGAACAGCCTACCACAAGAATATCGCCCTCTTTAAGCTTAGCAACCTTGCAGATTTCTTCAGCAGCCTGCTTTGCCTGATTATAAACCTCTAAGTTAGACATATATATCAACTCCTGTAATTATCATCTATACTTATTATAGCATTATTTTAGCAAAGTACAAGCGAATCAATCTTTTACAACAAAAATAATAAAATTTATATAACAATCTTGATTTTTTAGTAAAAATGTTATATAATAACATTGTAAAATTTTATGCAAAGGATGATTGCTATGAATAGATTTGTATTAAACGAAACCTCTTACCACGGTGCAGGTGCTATTAATTCTATCCCTGAGGAAATCAAGGGAAGAGGTTTTAAAAAGGTGCTTGTTGCATCAGACCCCGACCTTGTTAAATTTGGAGTTACTAAAAAGGTTACTGATGTGCTTGAAAACGCAGGAATTGAATATACTTTGTACTCCGACATCAAGCCAAACCCTACAATTCAGAATGTACAGCATGGTGTTGAGGTATTTAAGGAAAGCGGTGCAGATTGCATTGTTGCCATTGGCGGCGGCTCCTCAATGGATACAGCAAAGGCAGTCGGTATAATCATCAATAACCCTGAGTTTGCTGATGTTCGTTCACTTGAGGGAGTTGCTCCTACTAAGAACAAGGCAGTTCCGATTATCGCAGTTCCTACCACAGCAGGTACAGCCGCTGAGGTTACCATTAACTATGTTATCACAGATGTTGAAAAGAACAGAAAAATGGTTTGCGTAGATGTACACGATGTTCCTGTAGTTGCAGTTGTTGACCCTGATATGATGTCAACTATGCCAAAGGGACTCACAGCTGCTACAGGTATGGACGCTCTTACACACGCTATTGAGGGTTACATAACAAAGGGTGCATGGGCACTTTCGGATATGTTCCACTTAAAGGCTATCGAGATTATTTCAAAATCACTTCGTGGTGCGGTAGATAATACTCCTGAGGGCAGAGAGGGAATGGCTCTCGGTCAGTATGTTGCCGGTATGGGTTTCTCAAATGTTGGTCTAGGCATTGTTCACTCAATGGCTCACCCACTCGGTGCATTGTATGACACTCCACACGGTGTGGCTAATGCAATTATTTTACCGACAGTTATGGAGTACAACGCTCCTGCTACAGGTGATAAGTATAAGTATATTGCGGCAGCAATGGGTGTTGAGGGTACAGAGAATATGACAGTTGACGAGTACCGCAAGGCAGCCGTTGATGCAGTTAAAAAGCTCTCACAGGATGTTGGTATTCCTGCCGACTTAAAAGAAATTGTTAAACCGGAAGATGTACCGTTCCTCGCTCAGTCAGCATATGATGACGATTGCCGCCCCGGCAATCCAAGAGATACAAGCGTAGAAGAAATCGCCGAACTGTATAAGAGCCTTATGTAATATAATTCCTATTGAGAAATAAAACTGAATATAATATTAAAAGCCTACGGTTCTCCGCAGGCTTTTTGTTGTGTAAAAAGTTATTCAATATTTTTTGAATCTGAATTGCGTATATATTCTGCAATATCCGATAATTCACAATCAAGTATTTCACATAGTTGATTTAAAGTATATGTGCTTACATTTTCGTTTTTCCTTAATCGGTCAAGCTGTCCCGTGCTAATATGATATGTTTTTATTAACTTGTATTGAGATATTTTCTTTCTTTTCAAAGTTTCCCATAATTTATTATAAACAATCATAGCAACATACCTTATAAGTTTGTATATGTAAAAAATGTATAAATTTATATATATTTTAATGTATATATTTATATATTGACAATAGCCCATAATCGGGCTATAATTAAGTAAAAATTAAGGAGTGAAGCTTATGAAAAAAAGTATATCAATAGTATTATCAATTTTAATTTTAGTATGTACAATTACATTGTTACCTTTTACTGCAAGTGCATTAACACGCTCGGAATTTGATAACAAATTAAATAATTTGCGTTCAAAATATCCGAATTATAGCACTTGGTATGAGTCATTTGATGGTGGCTCGGAATGTTTTGGCTTTGCAAGACTGATGGGCTATGAAGTTTTTGGTTCTTATCCGTCATCTTGGGAGGTGTCAAGAGATTTTAACAGCGTGAAAGTTGGTGATATAGTAAGATACGGAAATAATGGTAATGGAGGACACTCAATTTTTGTAACCAATGTGTCAGGCAATACAATTACTTTTGTTGATTGCAATGGAAACGGAAACTATAGCGGTGCAACAAAGGTGCGTAGATGTGGAATTAAGTGGGATAATACAACAACAATCGGAAGTAGTTTATTTGGTTATAGTTTTTCGTACATAAGGAAAAGCCCGGATTTAGAAACCAAAGTTAAACCATATAATGTAAGTATTAGTGCCGATAAATTGGTATATGGCTTATATGACAATATAGAACTTTCTTTTGCTTCAGAAGGTAATACAGAATATTATGGTTGCCAGATATGGTCAGGTGATAAATTAATATTTAGTCAAAATACAAATGAAAATAAACTTATTATTTCTTGCCGACAATTTGGAGCAGGAAATTACGCTGCATATGTTTCTGCTGTTAATTCAGTTGGTAATACCACATCTTCTACAATTAATTTCTATATTGCCAATCAACTTTCTAATCCTATATTAAGTATAAACAAAACTGCATTTAAATTGAACGATACTATTAAATTTACAGCAGCTGCTGATGGTGGTGCTGATTACTATGGACTTCAAATATGGAAATATGATACAGTTGTTTATCAAAAAGAATTCATAGGACATACTATTGAAGTGCCTTGTGATGTTATAGGAGAGGGCGAATTCGGTGCTTTTGTTTCCTGCGTTAATGCTACCGGAAGTGTAAATACTCAAGTAGTTTCTTTTACTATTAGTAGTAATAAAAATTTAGGAGATATAAACAATGACGGTATAATTAGTGTTGAAGATACCACCGAAATACAAAAATATATTGCAAATATGATTTCCTTTGATAAAAAAACTATGCTTAGGGCAGATGTAAATGAAGATGGAGAAGTTGATGTAAACGATACAACACTTATTCAAGAGTATTGTGCAGGAATAATAAGCGAATTTTAATTTGCGTTTATGTAATACACAAAGAAAGCCTGTGGTTTTCCGCAGGCTTTTGTTATTGTTTTAAAGGTTCTGTTTTAATGTTGGGTAACATTGATAAATTATGGTTTAGCAATGGTCGGAAAATTTTCTTTGAATTATCACAGACTTTATACCCGAAAATAAAAAATTTGGTCAACCTTTTTCAAAGGTTGTGGGTGTGGGCAAAGCCCACCATATTTTAGATTACGCAAAATTATGATAGCCAAACAGCAACGCTGTTTGGTGACTTGAACGCAACAGCGAAAGCCTTATAATGCGATAGCATAATAAAAAGCCATTATATAAAAAGCCGTTATTCTTATAAATGAATTATTTCTTTTTAATAGCTGTCGCCTATTTTTTCAAACCTTGCTTTAGCACACAAACAGCAACGCTGTTTGTGCTTGAAAATTTGCAATAAAAACAACTTTTCTTGGGCTTTGCCCAAACCCACGAGCCTTTAAAAAGGCTCGACCTAAATTTT
>NZ_JBGVJL010000125.1:0-2344 GCF_045129435.1 Ruminococcus sp.
AACTGCTTACGCTTCATAGTATCTTTCTGACGGACAAGTGCGAAATGCTCAGGTGCAAAGGTTGGAATACCCTTAAACTGAATTTTCTTGCCGGGTGTGCAGATTGTGTCGCCTATTGAGAAAATGCCAGGGTCAAACACACCGATGATGTCGCCTGCGTATGCCTCCTCAACAATTTCACGCTCCTGTGCCATAATCTGCTGTGGCTGTGAAAGACGCATTTTTTTGTTGCCCTGCAGGTGATATACCTCCATATTTTTCTCAAACTTGCCACTGCAAATTCGCATAAATGCAACTCTGTCACGGTGTGCCTTGTTAATATTTGCATGAATTTTAAACACAAATGCCGAGAAGTAATCGGACATTGGCTCAACAACGCCCTCAACGGTTTCTCTTGCAAGCGGTGAAGTGGTAATTTTAAGGAACTGCTCAAGGAACGGCTCTACACCGAAGTTTGTAAGAGCAGAACCAAAGAATACAGGTGTAAGCTCACCCTTTCGCACTGCCTCAAGGTCGAAGTCGTCGCCTGCACCGTCAAGAAGCTCAATATCATCAAACAAATCCTGTCTGTGATACATTCCTATAACATCGTCAATGCTTGGGTCATCAAGAGAAATCTCGTTTTTCTCAACTTCTTTTTGACCGTTGTTTGCTGTGAATGCAAGAATTTTCTTTGAATTTCTGTCATACACACCCTTAAATTCCTTACCTGAGCCGATAGGCCAGTTTACAGGGCAGGTGTGAATACCGAGAACATTTTCAATATCCTCAAGCAAATCAAACGGATTTTTCGCATCTCTATCCATTTTATTGATAAAGGTAATAATCGGAATGTGACGCATTACGCAAACTTTAAAAAGCTTGATTGTCTGTCGCTCAACACCCTTTGAACCGTCAATTACCATTACCGCTGAGTCAGCCGCCATAAGTGTACGGTAGGTATCCTCTGAGAAGTCCTGATGTCCCGGTGTATCGAGAATGTTGATGCAGTAGCCGTTATACTTGAACTGCAAAACTGATGAGGTAACGGAAATACCACGCTGTTTCTCAATTTCCATCCAGTCGGAAACTGCGTGTTTTGCGGTACGCTTGCCCTTTACAGAGCCGGCAAGGTTGATTGCTCCGCCGTATAAAAGGAGCTTTTCTGTGAGTGTGGTTTTACCTGCGTCAGGGTGCGAAATAATCGCAAAGGTACGACGCTTGCTGATTTCTTCATTATATGAACTCATATTTTCAATCCTTTCGGAAGCATTAATACATACTTTTCTATAATACTATATTTTACTATTTTTTCTATAGGTATGTCAATAAAACAAGGGAAAATATTTGATTTACATCGATAAAAAATGTATTAAAAAATAAATTCCTACAAAAGCTTGACAAATTTGTAATTTTATTGTAATATATAGTTAATGAAGGTAATTCATTAATGTTGTTTTTTCCTATTTTTTCATATACCTTCCAAATCGGGGCAGAAGTTTTTACTTCTGCCTCAAATTCTTTTACGGTGATTATTATGAGCAATTCTATCGGACTTTATCTGCATATTCCCTTTTGCAAAAGCAAATGCCCCTACTGCGATTTTTACAGCACAAGGGCAGGCGAAAATGAATATGATGATTATGTTATTTCTTTAAAAGAAAAATTAAAATACTGGAGAACTCAGTTTGACGGTACGGTCAAGACTGTTTATATTGGCGGCGGAACTCCAAGTGTGCTGGGTGTGGAAAGGCTATGCGATATTCTCAACAGCGTCAAGTCTGACTTCACACTTGAAAGCGACGCTGAAATAACGGTTGAGGTAAACCCCGACAGCGGAAAAAAGCTTGACTTTTCGGCAATGAAAAATGCAGGCTTTAACCGTTTATCTATCGGTATGCAAAGTGCTGTGCCAAGTGAGCTTAAAAAGCTTGGCAGAATACACACCGCCGAGGACGCAAGGCACACTGTGGAACTTGCAAAAAGTGCGGGATTTACAAACATTTCACTCGACCTTATGACGGGTATTCCCTTGCAGACAAAGGAAAGTCTGAAAGAGTCGATAGACTTTTGTGCGAGCTGTGAAGTTACTCACATTTCATCTTATATATTAAAGATTGAAGAAAACACAAAGTTTGCTCAGATTGAGTCTAAACTTAATCTTCCGAGTGATGACGAGCAGGCTGAACTTTATTTATATACTGTAAAGCTGCTTGAGAAATACGGCTACCTGCAATATGAAATTTCTAATTTCGCAAAAAAAGGCTACGAAAGCCGACACAACTCAAGCTACTGGGAATGTGGCGAGTACCTCGGAATTGGCCCGTCCGCACATTCGTTTTTTAAGGGCAGGCGTTTTTTCTAT
>NZ_JBGVJL010000126.1:0-4490 GCF_045129435.1 Ruminococcus sp.
TCTGAAAGTCTTGCCATTTTTTCTGTAACACTTAATGCACGGTCTGTAGCAAGAGCCGGTGTATTGAGGAAACGCTCATCAAGGAACGGTGTTTCGCTCTCTTCTTCTGTATCCTTAATTGTAAGGCAAGCAAGCTTTTCAAGTTGACGGGTAAACGGAAGGAGCATAGCTGTTGCAAACACATTAAACAATGAGTGAATGATTGCAATGTCTGCTTCTGCAACTACATCATCAAGAAATCCATATTGGAAAATCAAATTTGAACCATAGAACAATGCACAAATTACAAGTGTACCTATAATATTAAAGTAGAGATGTACCAATGCGGCACGCTTAGCGTTTTTCTTAGCACCGATACAAGAAATCAAAGCAGTTACGCAAGTACCGATATTCTGACCCATTACAATAGGAATTGCCATTGAATAGGTAATTGCACCTGTCTTTGAAAGTGCCTGTAAAATACCGACCGAAGCACTTGAGCTCTGGATAATTGCTGTAAGAAGTGCACCTGCAATGATGCCGAATACAGGATTATTGAAAATTGTGAGTAAGCTTGCAAAGTTTGGATCATTGGCAAGCGGCTTAACAGCAGCACTCATTGAATCCATACCAAACATTAAGATTGCAAAGCCTAAAAGAATTGACGCAAGGTTTTTCTTGCTGTCACTCTTTGTAAACATAATAAGAATAATGCCTATAAAGGCAAAAACGGCAGAAAAAGATGTCGGTTTAAGCAGCTGCATAAATACACTGTCGCCCTCAATACCCGAAAGGCTTAAAATCCACGCAGTAACTGTTGTGCCGACATTAGCACCCATAATAATTCCTATTGCCTGCCTCAGCTTCATAATACCTGAGTTTACAAAGCCAACCACCATTACGGTAGTAGCAGACGACGATTGTATAACCGCTGTAACGGC
The DNA here is from genome assembly GCF_045129435.1 of Ruminococcus sp. Lineage (GTDB taxonomy): Bacteria > Bacillota > Clostridia > Oscillospirales > Acutalibacteraceae > Ruminococcoides. The sequence continues at coordinate 921 of NZ_JBGVJL010000126.1, forward strand.
TGCACCAAGCAAAAAGCCCTTGAAAGTATTGTTAGTCATTTTTTCAAGAGTTTTTTCAAGCTTACCGCCTGAGAACTTTTCAAGGCCGTCACCCATTGTATTCATTCCATACAAAAAGAGTGCCAAGCCACTCAGCAGCTGAAGTATCGAAAAAATATCCATATCCCTAAACTCTCCTTTTCAAATGCTATAATATTAGTATTTGGTCAAAGTTTTATTTTGCATTTGTAAAATCTATGTAAAGTTTTTTACACAAACAAAGCTGAGCCTTGCATATAAGTAACACTTAAACAAGACTCAGCCTGAGTATGAATTATTAATATTAAATATCAACAAAAGTATATTTTGAATTTTTACAATGCTTTTACTTTAAATGTAAAGGTAGTTCCACTTTCGTTGCTCTTTAAGGTAATTGTACCGTTGTGTCTTTCGGCAATATGCTTTACAATGGCAAGACCAAGACCTGTTCCGCCGGTTTCCTTTGAACGGCTCTTGTCAACTCTGTAAAAACGCTCAAACACTCGCTTTTGGTGCTTTAGAGGAATACCGATACCTGTGTCGGCAACAGATAAAACTGCGTTATCGTCCTCACGCTTTACCGTTACCGTAACACTGCCGCCCTTCTTATTGTAACGAATAGCATTGTCACAAAGGTTATACACAAGCTCATAAATTTGGTTGCGATTACCGTTTATAAGGATTTTTTCATCGGCAATAACCTTTATTACAACATCGTGCTTATTTGCATTTGTATGTAAATCCTCGGCAACCTCTCTTGAAAGTCCGCACAAATCCACCTTATCGTAATTGACAGGTGTTGTATTTTCATCAAGCTCAGAAAGCTCTATAATATCACCTATGAGGGAAAGCAATCTGCCTGATTCCTTATGAATTTTACCTGCAAATCTTTCTATATCCTCCGGTGCAACGATTCCGCTTTCAATTATTTCGGCATATCCTGAAATAGAAGTAAGCGGTGTTTTTAATTCGTGGGTAACATTTGCTGTAAATTCTCTTCTCATTTTCTCGGCCTTTCTCTTAGCCGACACATCAATGATAAGGCAGATTACACCCTTTTGCTCACTGTTTGAATAGACCGGACTTGCTATAATCTGCAAAATTCTGCCGTTAATGCTGCCCTCATTACTGCTGCGTTCACCGCTGAATGCTTTATCAACACATTCGCACAAAATTTCGTTTCTTGAGAATGAAATAAGACTTTCACCCACAGTACCCTCTGAATCTGTACCAAGATATTTAGAGGCTGAGTGGTTGCACATCAGCATATTTTTATCCATATCAAGCATTATAAAGCCCTCGGACATATTTTGTATAAGGGTATCAATCCTGTCTTTTTCAAGCTGTAAGCGTGATACCTGCTTGCTAATCTGCTGCTGCTGACTTGAAATAGTGCGTGAAATTGAACTTAATTCTTCATACTGAGTACCGTCAACATTGCTTTCTAAATTTTCGATAGGTGCAATAATTTTTTTAGTTGACCTTATAGAAAGTAAATAACAGAAAATAAATATGAGAATTACAACTCCGAGCAAAATCGGAACAAGATGCATAAATATAGAATATCCGTTTTCCATACTTTCAGAAACACGCAGTACATTTCCGTTATCTGTCTTTATGGCATAATAATATGTAACTCTGCCTATAGTTTCCGACATTCGGCTGTCGTCACCATAACCGTTTTTCATGGCTTTTATAAATTCAGGACGGTTTGAGTGGTTTTCCATTTTTGTAATGTCAACGCCGTCCTCACTCTCCAATAGCACATTGCCTTTGCTGTCAAGCAAGGTTATTCTTATTCGTGATGAGGTTAAATCGTGAAGCTGTTCATAGCTTGGGGATTTGTTATAAAGATTTGTTACAATATTCGCATAGTTTTTTATAGTTGTTTTTTCAGATGAAGAAAATATAAACCAGAAAGCGGCTGTTGATAAAACAGCCGTTAAAAGAATAGACACACCAGCGGTGATTATAAATCTTTTTAAAAGAATTTTGCGTAGCTTCATTGTTATTCTCCTGCCTTGTATCCAACATTACGAACAGTTTTTATAAGGTTGCCACATTCGCCAAGCTTCTGCCTAAGTGTGGTAATGTGCATATCAACCGTACGGCTTTCGCCCTCAAAGTCATATCCCCACACATTGATAATAATGTTTTCTCTTGTAAGAGCCATTCCTTTATTGTTAAGTAGATATTTGAGCAATTCGTACTCTTTATATGTAAGGTTGCATTGCTCACCGTTTGAAGTAACAATATGCTTTGAATCGTCAAGCACAATTCCGCCGAGTTCAACGGTTTCAGGCTTTTCATCAACCGTACAGCGTCTTAAAATTGCACGCACTCTTGAAATAAGCTCAAGAACCGAGAAAGGCTTTGTAAGGTAATCGTCCGCACCCATATCAAGACCTTTAACTTTGTCCATTTCACTTGACTTTGCGGTAACAAGGATAACAGGAATATGTTTTGTTGACTTGTCTTTCCTCATCTTTTCAAGTACAGAAAGACCGTCAAAGTCGGGAAGCATAACATCAAGAATAACAAGCTGCGGCTTAACGTCGGCACAAGCCTTAAAAAAGCTTTTGCTTTCTCCAAAGCTCTGCACATCATAACCGCTGTTTTTAAGAGCATAGGTTTCAAGCTCTCTGATGTCTGTATCGTCTTCTACAATATAAATTAACATAAATTTCTAACTCCCCGACATAGATTTAAGGCAGACATATCCTACCTTAAACCTAATTATACCACAATAGTGCTGATTTGCAACAAAAATCAGCAAAGCTTATACTGTCTTTCCTGTAATGGAAAACACAACCCACTCACCGATGTTCTCAGCGTGGTCGCCGATTTTCTCAAAATACTTTGCAATAAGCAAAACATCAATAGCCTGCTGATCAAGTTCTTTGTTTACATTGATAATATCAACAACCTCTTGCTTAACCTTATTGAATAGGTCATCAATAGCATCATCCATAGTAGCTACAGTTTTTGCAAGCTTCAAGTCCTTTTTAACAAAAGCGTCAATAGCTGTTGTCACCATATTTGATGAACGCTCTGCCATTTCTGAAAGATGAGTCATTGAATAAATGTTTTCACAATCTTTCAGGTAAGTTGACATTTCGGCAATATCAATAGCCTGATCTCCGATTCTCTCAAGGTCGGTAATCATTTTGAGTGCTGCCGAAACAGTTCTCAAATCTCCTGCTACCGGTGACTGCAAAAGAAGAAGATTTAAGCAATAGCTTTGAATCTCTCTTTCCATTTTATTGATTTTTTCTTCGATAACTCTTGCATCCTCAAGCTTATCGTATTCGCCTTTTGTAATGATAGTAATTGTATTTTTAATAGCGTTCTCAACAAGTGCTCCCATTTCAATGAGTTTGTCATTGAGTGCTTTTAATTCTAAATCAAAATATTCTCTCATTAGCCGAACCTTCCTGTGATGTATTCTTCTGTACGCTTATCCTTTGGAGTAGAAAACAAGGTAGGAGTATCTGTACATTCTATCATTTCGCCAAGCAGGAAAAATGCTGTATTATCCGCAATTCTCATTGC
>NZ_JBGVJL010000127.1:0-3325 GCF_045129435.1 Ruminococcus sp.
CACCAATAGTATTTTTGTCGCTTTTTTCATTTTTACTGATTTTTACCGCTATTGCACCATAGGTTACAGGCAAGTCAAAATCATTTGTATCAATGCTGATATAGCCGCTGTAGGGAACAATACCGTCACAAAGCTTAGTCCACTTTGTCTGGTCAGCAACAGGAATTTTATTTTCGGCAGGTACATAGTAAATTTCGTAGTCCGAATTTTTTGCTGTAGTTTCAAACATTACCGAATCAAGCAAGTTATATCCCTCTGAAAAATTAAAGAGATTCATATATGTAACGCTGTCATCTTCAATATAGTTGAATTCATAGGTTGCACCGTAAATTTCATTTTGCATAAGCTTGATGTCGTCAGTAATTTCTGTGACATCTTCTATTGCATAATTATATCTGAATGTACTGCTGAAAAGATAAGCGTCCTCGTATGAAAGCCAAAAATAACCGCCTAATGTATTGTAGTCGCCCCAGCTGTTTTTAACAAGCCATGCTCCGTTATTTTCGGGAGTAACACCGTTAACAGCTTTAAAATTATCTTTAGAATAATTATCATCCCAGCCTACAATACTGATTGCGTGGCCTGTCGCTTTTGGTGCACCTGTGGGGCAAAAATATGCTGTTCTGTCCTGATTTTCATAAAGTGAGCTGTGAGAGTAGGCGGCATAAATTGAGCCGTTTTTAATAATCTCCTCTTTGATTTCGTTTTGAGTACAATTATCAAGGTATTTTATAGCAGTTGCACCATAATGCACAAATTCGGAAAGGTTGGTATTCGGAGTGTATGCTTCGGAAATGCTGTCATAGTCGCTCTGCTCAATACCTCCCTGCCATGAGCTTAGATAGCCGAGTGCTGTAAAGGCGTAGCCGTCAGAATTTATGTAGCGTTGCCAGCCTTTACCGTTACTTTTTGTGGTTGCCCATATGTTCATATGTTCGGCTGAAAAATTATTTGCTGTAAATCCTGATTTTAATAGCTTGGTTTCAAGCACAGAAAGTGAAGAGTATGTCCAACAATCATTGTATTTCTGACTTTTTGGCGGATTAACTATACCAAGCTCAACCGAACTATAGGCTGACGGAATAGTATTGTCTTTATCTGTAATATTGGTAATTTCAGATTTTATTTGTTTAAAACCTACATTATTTTCAATTTGTGCCGCATATGTCGGCAGGCTTGCCGCTGATATGAGAATCAGAGCAGCTGTTGTTGCTGTCATCACTTTAATGACAGGTGATTTTTTCATTATGCAATCACACCTTTTTACAATTTGAAATTTATTATACCAAAAATTTTCTTTCTTGTAAAGAATATACGCAGTATTTATACGCAAGATAATAGCAGTATTTTTCAGGAAAAGGAGCGACTTGTATGGAGCTAAGAACAGACCTTGCGGTCGAGGCTCGTGAAATTGCAGGTGAAGATGTAAGCGGTGTTGATTTTGTGCAGTACAGCGAAAACGGACTTGATATTTCAAGACTTGAGGTAAAGACAAGAAAGGCACAGCAACAGCTTGGCAAGGAAGAGGGAACATATATTACTATTGAGCTTCCGTCACTTACAGATAATTTTACGGAAACTGACGAAAGACTGATTACAATCGGAAAGGAAATTCGCAGACTTTTGCCGGTGAACGGTCTTGTGCTTGTTGTGGGGCTTGGCAATCCTGAAATCACACCGGATTCACTTGGTCCAAAGACAAGTGCAAGGGTGCTTGCCACAAGGCATATTTCAGGTGAAATTGCAAGGAGTACGGGGCTTGACCGTCTAAGACCCGTTGCGGTTATGGCAACAGGAGTAACAGGACAGACAGGCATTGAAACCGGCGAATATATTTTGAGTATTGTGAAAAGAATCAAACCAAATGCAGTGGTGGTGATTGACGCTCTTGCATCACGCAGGCTTGAAAGGCTTGGTTGTACACTGCAAATCAGCGACACAGGAATTTCTCCGGGTGCGGGTGTGGGGAATCACAGAACAAAGATAAATAAGGAAACTATAGGTGTGCCGATAATTGCTATCGGCGTACCAACTGTTGTAGACGCTTCTACATTTGCGTCTGATTTACTGAGCGAAAACAGTCCGCACAGAGCAAAGCAGAAGATTACACCGCAGGGCAGACAAATGGTGGTTATTCCAAGGGAAATTGACTTGCTTACAGAAAGGGCGTCAAGGCTGATTTCGTTTGCACTTAATGGTGCATTGCAAAATGAATTTAATATTTCCGAGCTTGTTTCGCTGATGTAGTTTTTCGTCATACATTAAAATTATCGGCATATATTTTTATGAGGCGGTGATTTTGTGAAAAAGTTAGGAGTATTAAAAATAACGGCATCGGTACTTTTGGTATCGACAGCCGTTTTCTGCATTTTTAAAAGAATGCCTGAGTGCTTTGCAAGCGATAAGCCTGTGGCACTTGCAGCAGCGGCACTTACATTGTCAGACGGTACATATGATTTGGAAAACACAGCGGCAACTAATCCTACTCAGGCAGCAACCGAAAATACAGAGAATAATTCTCAATCGGAAACAAAGCCCATTACAATAACAAGAAAATTTAACGGTGAAAAAGATAAAACGGGATACTATGATTCGTACGGTAATCACGATGGTGAGGCAGTTTATGATATTCTTGCAGAGCAAATCGGTGCAAACGGTGTAAAATGCGGAAATGCGTATGTAAAAAATAATACAGGTCTTGACTGTGATTTTGACACGCTGCTAAAAAGTGAACTGCCTTTTGATGTTGATTCAAACGGAACTGCACAGATTCTTATCTATCATACACATACAAGTGAAAGCTATATGGACGAAGATGTTGATTATTTTTACGAAAGCTACTATTCACGCACTCAGAATAATGATTACAATGTAACGGCTGTTGGCGATGCGATTGCAGATGTACTGAACAAGCGTGGAATAAAGACGATGCACGATACTACCGTACACGATTCAACCTATAGCGGTTCATATGACAGAAGTGCTCAGACAGTCGAGAGCATTATGGAAACAAATACGGATATTAAGGTTATCATAGATATTCATCGTGATGCAATAGGTACGGAAACTCAGAAAGTTAAGCCTGTTTTTACCTATGACGGAAAGCAGGGTGCTCAGATTATGATTTTATCGGGCTGTGACACTGACGGTGAAATGAATTTTTTGAGTTGGGAAAACAATCTGAATTTTGCACTTAAGATTCAGAATAAGGCTGAGGAGATGTACCCGGGAATTACAAGGCCGCTGAATTTTGGATATTTTGCTTATAATGAATATATTTGTGACGGCTCTTTGCTTATAGAAATCGGTACAGACGCAAACACTG
>NZ_JBGVJL010000128.1:0-3016 GCF_045129435.1 Ruminococcus sp.
TGTTTTCGATTTGTTCATTGATTTTTGCTTTTGTTTTAAGTGATTCTTCTTCTGATTCTTTGTCAAAGCTGTTTGCATAGTTTTTGATTGAAGAAATTTTCTTTATGCAATGCTTGTAGTACATTCTGTTAGTTCTGAAACCGCAGATGAGCATAATGGCAAATCTGATTGCTCCGAGAATGTAGGGGATAACAAAGTAAAGAATATTTGTAGATGTCATTCCGCTGAATAAATCACTGAAATTTGCACCGCTGTAACCGCCCTGCAAAACTGCGGTGTAATTATCCATATAAATGTTATACGCCTCAGTAAACTGCGGTGTTGTCTGAATAATCAATGTACCTGCAAGCAAGGCAACAACAATTACAGAAATAAAAATTCCTATTGCGTACATCTTTCTGTACAGCATATATGCACCGGGCAAAATTGCCGAAACAAAGCTGAAGCGTGATTTATTAGTTCTTAAAATTGAGCCGAACACACGCATAAAGTAATTTGTGTTTTTGCCTACAAATATTGAAACCTCACCGGCGGTTACATTATCAGCAATTTTTTCATCTGCCTTAAAGCCTGCCATTGGGTCAAATGCTATAAAAGGAATACTGCCGTTTTGTGGATTCTGACCAAAAGGGTAACCGTTAAAATCAGGCGGAGTCTGACTGTTAGGATTATTGGCAGTATTATTTTGCTGTGTATTGTCCTTTAAAAGAGGTGCGCCGCAATGTTCACAATAAAAAAGTGTGCTGTCATTTGGGTGTCCGCATATTTTGCAGATTACCTCGCCATCAGAATTTTCGTTGTTGCCATTTGCTGAAGTATCTGCTGAGCTGTCATTTTCAAACGAAAATCCATCTGAATGTTTATCCTGATAAAAGCAATGGTTTTCCTTTTCCCAGCATTCTCTGTGGTGCGGTGTGCCACATTCAGGACAAACTACTATATCATCGCCCTCTTTGAACTGATTGTTACATACAGGGCATTTATATTTATAAAAATCCATATTTGCCTCCGGGTATTTTTATACAATCTAATTATAACAAATAAACTTTCTAAATGCAACAAATTTATTTAACTTATTTATATATTGCTAATTAGTTTGATTATATTATTATTTAACTGCAAAAAGAATATATTTAATCTAAAAATATTGTAATAAATTGGTAAATCTGTTATAATAACAATATTAATGCATTTAAGCAGGAGGATTGCTTATGAATGATAAAATAACTTTTCAGGTGGAAACCTTTGGTGCTATGAATTTGGCAATGCAGCAAAACTATGTTCCGCTTGTTCGCAGTGTGATTATAAAAAATAACAGCGATGAGGAATTGCACGATATTAAGGTGAAAATTTCGTTTGAACCTGATTTTGCAAAGCCTTATTTGCACAATATTGAGGTATTGCCGGCGAATGCTGAGGTAGAGGTAAGTCCTGTTAATATAATAGTATCTACAGAATATCTGTTTTCACTTACAGAAAGACTGGTTGCTCAGCTTTGTGTTGAAATAATGTGCGGTGAAGAAGTTATTAGCAACGGAACCGCAAATATTGATTTGCTTGCTTATGACCAATGGACAGGCTGTTTAATTATGCCGGAGATGATTGCAGCTTTTGTAACTCCTAATCATCCTGATATTGCAGGTATTCTTTCAAAGGCAACCGAGTATATGACTAAGTGGGGCAAACAACCTCGAATTACCGGATATATTACACACAATCCTGATGAGGTAAAAGTGCAGATGGCGGCTATTTATGCGGCTTTACAGTCCTGTAATATCAATTATAATCTTGCACCGGCGACTTTTGAAAAATTAGGTCAGCGTGTGCGTCTGCCGTATTCCGTAATTGAAAATAAGCAGGGTACTTGCATTGACCTTACTGTTACATATGCGTCCTGTCTTGAAGCGGCAGGTCTTAATCCGTTGATAATGTTGAAAAACGGTCACGCTTATTGCGGTTGTCGTCTTGAAGAAGAAACCTTTGCTGATTGCGTAATTGATGATTTTTCAGCTATTGACAAGCGTACTGTAAGCGGAAATGAAGATATTTTGCTTGTTGAATGTACGGATTTTACAGCAGGAAAAAATGTTGATTTTGAAAGAGCTTTAAAGCACGGCAAGGATAATCTGCTTGATTCTCAAAGCTTTATTTGTGCTGTCGATGTAAAAAGAGCGAGGGCAGGCGGTTTAAGACCTATCCCTCAGAAGATTACAAACGATCATATTCAGGGTAATGGAGATGTCACAAATGCGGAAGCAGAATATAAGGCTGTCGCACCAAAGGAGCTTAACAGAAATGATGTTGGCGTAATTGATTATGAAGCAGGTTCGCTCTCAAGAATACAAATGTGGGAGAGAAAATTGCTTGATTTCAGCCTAAGAAACTCACTTCTCAATTTTAGAGTTACTAAAAATGCTTTGCCGCTTCTGACTCATGACCTTGCAACACTTGAGGACAGCCTTGCTGACGGTGTTTCATTTGCAATAAGAGAATTGCCGAGTGAATGGACAATGTCGTTAAGAGATGCAAGACTTTATGAAATTGAGAATGAAAACGATCTTGCCACAAACATTGCAAGCGAAGAATTTAAAAACAAGAGAATTTGTGCGGTAATGCATGCCGAAGAACTTGAGAAAACACTCAAGAATATTTACAGAACTACAAAGGCAAGTATTGAAGAAAACGGCTCTAATACTCTGTTTTTGGCACTTGGCTTTTTAAAGTGGTATGAAAGTGACCTTTCGGAAAAACCACGATATGCACCTCTAATTATGATTCCTGTAGAGCTTGTTAAAAGCTCACATAACAAGGGCTATCTTTTAAGAAGCAGACAGGAAGAAACACAGATTAATATTACTTTGATTGAATATTTAAGACAGATTTTTGAACTGAAAATCCCGAGTCTTGATCCACTTCCCGAGGACGAGCATGGAACGGATATTCCGCTTGTATTTAACACTATTCGCAACTGTATTCTTGATAAAAAGCGTTGGAATGTTGTTGATACAGCTTGCCT
>NZ_JBGVJL010000129.1:0-3134 GCF_045129435.1 Ruminococcus sp.
TGGCAGAAAGTTTCGGATAAATAATATAAAATTTAGGTCGAGCCTTTTTAAAGGCTCGTGGGTTTGGGCAAAGCCCATAAAATCTTCTAATATAACAATTTATCAGGCACAAACAGCGTAGCTGTTTGCGTGGTAAGACTATGTTTGTTAAAACAGGCGGTAGCCTTTTATAAAAGAAATAATTAATTTTTTCATTATATAACAAACGGCTTTTTTTATGTTGCTATCACAATTAAAAGGCTTTCGCCATTGTGTTCAGGTCGCCAAACAGCAGGCTGTTTGGCTTTCAAAACCTTGCGTTAGCTTAAAGTATTGTGGGCTTTGCCCACACCCACAACCTTTAAAAAAGATTGACCAAATTTTTATGTCCGAGTAGAAAGCATAGACAATCTCAAAGCTTTTAACTCCCGACCGTTATTAAGTCATTGTCGGGAACAAGAAAATTATTATTTTGCAAACTATATTCTCGTAATAAAAACCATAATTTACAATAGTAAATAATTTAAGGGTTGACATTTTATTTAAGAGGGTATATAATTCATAACAGTGTTATGAAACGATGTTATGAATGGAGACCGATTATGGCGAAACAAATTGAGGGCGTATCTGAGAGAATACTTGACTGTGCAAAAATTGAATTTTTAGATAAAGGTTATCAGGACGCATCTTTGCGAGCCATTGCTGCCGCCGCTAAAACAAGCACCAATTCAATTTATGTTCGATTTGGCGACAAAGAAGGTTTGTTCTCCGCTATTGTAGAACCTGTACTTAATAGAATGACTGAGATGTTCATTAAAATTCAAGAAGAATTTCACCAAATGGACAGCAGTGCACAGGCTGAAAAAATGACGGATTATTCAGACGGCGGCACTTCCGTTTTGGTCGATTATATGTACAAGCATCTTGATGAATTCAGATTATTGCTCGATTCATCATACGGCACTCGCTTTCACAATTTCATAGATGAATTAGTGCGTATTGAAGTTGAATACACCTATAAGTATATGGAAGCCGTCGGCTATCCCGAGCGTATGGGTGATGCTATGACAGAAAAGCTTCTGCACATTGTTACCACTTCAAGATTTGAGAGTATTTTTGAAGTTATTCGTCATGGTATGAGCCGAGAAGAAGCGGCTGAATACATAGATTTGCTTTGCAGATACCACAGAAAAGGCTTTTTTGAAGTTTTTGGGTTTGGAAAAGAAAAATAGGTTGAACAGGTTGTCTTACGACAGCCTTTCTATAAAACAACAGGTTAGTTAAAGCTAATCAATAGGAGGTATTTTGATGAAGGAACAAAGTCCTGTGGGACGAATTTGGGAGTTGGGAGAGCAAGAACACGGCAAGCTTATCTCGGCGGTAATTTTAGCCGTACTCGGTGCGGTAGGCGGTATGCTGCCTTACTTTGCAGCTGCAAAAATTATTATTTTGCTTCTTGCAGGGGAAAAGGCAATGGCAGTATATATTCCGTGGCTTATAACTGCACTTGGCGGTTTTCTTGTACGCACAGTGCTGTATAACAGTGCCTTGTCAATCTCTCACAAGGCGACATTTGCTATACTTAAAACAATTCGCCAAAAGCTATTGGCTAAGCTGCCAAAATTGCCGCTTGGTACGGTTATGGACACTTCAAGCGGTAAATTCAAAGAAATTATCGTAGATCAGGTTGACAGTATGGAAACCACACTTGCACATCTATTTCCGGAAATGACGGCAAATATTGTTGCACCTGTACTTACAATTATTTATCTGTTTATTCTTGACTGGAGGCTTGCACTTCTTTCTTTGGCGGTATTCCCGATAGCGTTTTTCTTTATGATGACCGTTATGGGCAACTATGCAAAGGATTTTGAGGGTGCTGTAAAGACAACAACCGAGATGAGCGGTACAATGATTGAATACATTAACGGAATTGAGGTTATCAAGGCTTTCAATCAAGGCAAACGCTCATACTCACGACTGATTAACAAAGTTCGTGCCAATGCAGAATATTATTTTAACTGGATGCGTCGCAGTCAGCTTGGTATGTCAATGGCATATGCATTTTTCCCTGCACAAATGCTTACAGTATTACCGTTTGGTTGGTTATTTTATTCAACAGGCAGTCTTTCTGTAGATACATTTATCACAGTAATAATTTTATCGCTTGGTATGGCAGCACCTATAGTAGCGGCATTCAATTTTGTTGATACTCTTGCACAGGTTGGCACTACTGTTTCTCAGGTGGATGAAATTTTAAAATCAGAGGAGCAGGAGCACAGCACGCAGCCTGTAGCATTTAAAAATCACAATATTGAGGTTGAAAATGTAACCTTCGGTTATCACGCTGACAAAGAAATTTTACATAGTGTAAGCCTTAATATACCTCAAAACGGAATGACTGCTTTGGTAGGTCCGTCAGGTTCGGGAAAATCAACCATAGCAAAGCTGATTGCAGGCTTTTGGGATGTGAAAACAGGTACTGTAAAAATGGGCGGATATGATTTAAAAGATATTCCTCTTACACAGCTTTACGATCAGGTAGCTTTTGTATCTCAGGACAACTATCTTTTTGACGATACAGTGCGTGAAAACATAAGAATGGGCTGTATGAATGCAACAGACAAAGAGGTTGAAGAAGCTGCCAAAGCTGCAGGTTGCAATGCTTTTATAAGCAACCTTGAAAAAGGCTTTGATACAAAGGTCGGCACAGGCGGAGCACATCTTTCAGGCGGTGAACGCCAGCGTATTGCGATTGCTCGTGCAATGCTAAAAAATGCACCTGTTGTAATTCTTGATGAAGCAACTGCTTATATTGACCCTGAAAATGAAAAGATTATTCAGAAAGCAGTGGCAAAGCTTGTAGAAAACAAAACTGTTATTGTAATTGCACACCGTTTATCTACCATAACCGACGCTGACAATATTATAGTTGTAAATAACGGTAATGTTGAAGCACAGGGCAAACACATCTCGTTGTTAAAAGATTGCAGCTTATACCGTGAGATGTGGCAGGCACATATCGGTGTAAAGGATGGTGACGCAGAATGATTAAAGCATTTCGTAAAATCTGGCAATTTGCCGGAAAAGAAACTAAAAACATCAACAAATCTGTAGCGGTAGGCTTTCTGAACGCCTTATTGCAAATGTTTCAG
>NZ_JBGVJL010000130.1:0-3185 GCF_045129435.1 Ruminococcus sp.
TTTTAAAAGGCTGTCGCCCGTTTTATCAAACTTTGCTTTAGCTCACAACCAGCGTTGCTGTTTGTGCGCGATTGACTGATGTAAAAACAACTTTTCTTGGGCGTTGCCCAAACCCACGAGCCTTTAAAAAGGCTCGACCTAAATTTTATAATATTTATTCAAGACTTTACGCTAAACCATAATTTATCAATATTACTCCAACATTAAAAATAAAATAGAACCAATATTTTTATATCAATATATTGAATATTACTAAAAAATATGCTATAATAAATCAATTATCGTTAAGATTATTGTTAAAATAAACAACAAATTTATAAATTATGCAGGGTGGTGTTTTTATGAAAGAAACTTATGAAGAAAAAATTAATAGACGATTGGGCGTAAAGCAGAAGATTATTTCTGTTGCGGCAGGCAGAGAAAAGGCAGACCTTGTTTTGAAAAATGCAAGGTATTTGAATGTGTTTTCCAATGAATTTTTAGAGGGTGATATTGCTGTTGCTAACGGACTTATAGCAGGCATTGGCGAGTATGAGGGCAAAATTGAAATTGATGTAAACGGTAAGCTTGTTTTGCCCGGATTCATAGACGCACACATTCACCTTGAAAGCTCAATGGTAGTTCCGTCTGAGTTTGCCAAGGCTGTTATTGCTCATGGCACTACCACCGTAATTACCGACCCGCATGAGATAGCAAATGTAATGGGACTTGACGGCATTGAGTATATGATAGAGGCGACTAAGGATTTGCCGATTGATGTGCATTTTATGTTGCCGTCATGTGTGCCTGCCACGCCGTTTGACGAAAGCGGTGCAGAGCTTGGATATAAAGATATTGATTCGTATTTTGAGCATAAAAAAGTTCTCGGACTTGCCGAGATGATGAATTATGTAGGCGTAATCAACGGTGATGGCGATGTGGTATCAAAAATTGTCGCTTCACAGGCACACCATAAAAAAATTGACGGTCACGCTCCTGAGCTTTCCGGCAATGAACTAAACGCATATATAGCGGCAGGTGTGTATTCTGACCACGAATGTTCAACCTTTGAAAATGCACTTGAAAAGCTGAGAAAAGGTCAGTTCATAATGATAAGGGAGGGGACAGCCGCACACAATCTCAAGGCACTTCTTCCGTTACTCAGTCAGCAATACTACTCACGCTGTATGTTTGCTACAGATGATAAACACCCGAGTGACCTGCTCAACGGCGGTCATATCGACTACATTGTAAAGCAGGCACTAAAGAGTGGGGCAGATCCGATTTGCACGCTCAAGGCTGCCACTCATCACGCCGCAAGATATTTTCTGCTTAATAATAAAGGTGCAATTGCACCGGGATACCTTGCTGATATGGTGATTATTGACGATCTTTCTGATTTTAATATAGAAATGGTGTTCAAGCGTGGCAAGACTATTTTTGACGGTGATGTCAAGAATTTTGATGCACCGATAATTGATAAAACCATTGCCCAAAAGTGCCACGATACTTTTCATCTTGATGAGGTCACACCAAAAATTTTTGCTGTTAATTGTAAGCTTGGTCTTATCGGACTTGTCGGTGGCGAGTTGCTTACTCGCAATCTTGGTACTGCAGACAAAATTGATATTGAAAACGATATTTTGAAAATTGCTTGTATCGAGCGACATAAAAATACCAATCATATCGGTGTAGGCTATGTAAAAGGATATTCGCTGAAATCCGGTGCAGTTGCCACCTCTATTGCCCATGATTCGCATAATATAATTGCGGTTGGTTGCGGCGACAGCGACCTCGCAGTTGCCGTTAATGCAATCAGAAACAGTAAGGGCGGAATTGCCGTTGTAGAAAACGGAGAAATCAAAGCTTTGCTCGAATTGCCGATTGCGGGTCTTATGTCCGATGAGCCATTAGAAGTTGTCAACGAAAAGCTCGAAAATGCCAAAGCCGAAGCGTACCGCCTTGGTGCAGACAAAAAAATCGATCCGTTTATGACCCTCTCATTCCTCAGCCTGCCAGTTATCCCGTCCTTAAGAATAACCACAAAAGGTGTGTTCGATGTAGAAAATTGTAAACCTGTGGAATGAAAATACAATTTTAATCAAAAATGCCGCCCCACAACCATTGTTAAGGTTGTAGGGCGACTTTGTGTATTATAATAATTATTCATTGCTGTATTCTATTGCGTCTTCGTAAGCTTGAATGAAATTTATAATAGCATAAAAGCAATTATATATATTCTTTAAATCAATTGTTTTATTATTAAAAGTATAATCTAAATTTTTAGAAGTTGGATATCTGAAAGTATCTCCCTCTTTATCAATTGAATCAATTATTTTAAGTTGTTCTTCAATAAATATAATATCTTTATCACTATTGTTATATGTTAAAATAATAGCTTTAGTTTTTTCCCATAAAGTTTTTATTATTCTATGACTTTTTTCTCGTTCATGATTTTTAAACTTATATAAAAATCTTTTAAAACAGAGTTCCAATGTGTTTCTAAACATGAACATTAGAGGATATGCTTTATCTTCTATAGCAATAAAATCTTCATTATAAATACAATTTATAGTGAATAAATATCCAGAAATTTTACAGTAAAATTCTTGGATTAAATCTCTGCTCCAAACATAGCAAGTAAAATTAATACCCGGTTTTGAAAAAATTAAAAAAGTTGGCTCGAATTCGTTATGAAAGATATATTCTGTATTATTAATGTCATTCATACATTTTTCTATTATATAGAAAGCTTGTATCATATTATTAGATGTATCAATTATATCTAAAAAACTATCACCATAGTTTTCAAAAAAATTGTTTTCAAATGGAAATCTTAAAATATCTGACTTCTCGTCAATATATTCCAGTGAATCGAGATATTTTTTTATCCAGTCTTTTTCTTCTAAAGATAATAATGGTAAACCTGATAGTTCATTTACTTCTTGAAAAAGTAAAGTTAGGTTATGTTTTATTGATTGAAAAGTGTTTTGAATTCTATTATTGTTATTACAATATCTGCAGATAAGCGCTTTTAGGCCTAATTCTAAACTTTGTCTTATTAGGTGTAAATGTCAAGTGAAAATGACGAAAAACGCTCATTTAAAATGTACAATTATGAGCGAAGAATCAGTCATCAGAATCATCAAAGATTTTTCTGCCCTTGATGCGGTAGGAATTTCCGGTAATTTTGATAACTTCGCAGT
>NZ_JBGVJL010000131.1:0-20912 GCF_045129435.1 Ruminococcus sp.
TGAATATTATTACAATAACCTGTCCATACTCCTTAAAAAGAGAGGACAGGTTATTTTTATGAAATTACTTATAAAATCACTTTGCATAGCTTTTGTACTTACTGTTATTTACTCGGTGCTTCCATTTCAGGCTGAGTGTGAGCAGATTTCAACCGAAGTATTCAGACTTCATATTCTTGCAAATTCTGACAGTAAAGAGGATCAGAATTTAAAGCTAAAGGTGCGTGACGCTTTGCTTGAATGCACCGATAAGATTTTTTCAGATGCACAAAACAGACAAGAGGCAGAGAACATTGCAAGGGATAATTTGCAAATGCTACAGTCAGTTGCTCAAAGAGTTGTATATGAAAACGGCTATGATTACAATGTAGAGGCAGAGGTGGTTCAGATGTATTTTAATACACGCTACTACGATGATTACACAATGCCTGCCGGTATGTATGACGCACTGCGAATCACCATTGGTAGTGGCGAGGGGCATAACTGGTGGTGTGTTATGTATCCGTCAATTTGTATTTCTTCTGCTGTGGAAACCGATGAAAAGGTTGAGAAAACATTTTCGAAAAATCAGCAGGAAATTGTAAAGGGAAATGACTACCAATATAAATTTAAGGTAGTAGAAATTTTTCAGAAATTCGTTTCATTTTTCGAGTAAAGTCCTTTAAATGACACACCTCTTGTGGTATGATATTAGTGTAATTGATGAAAATTATACACAAAAGGAGGATAATTTTGCTTAGATTTGTACTCGGAAAAAGCGGTACGGGCAAAACGGAATACCTGTACAAAACGCTTACAGAGCTTGCAGAAAGCGGCGATAACCGCTTAATAATGCTGATTCCGGACCAAAGCTCTTTTGAAACCGAAAAAGTATTTCTTGACCGACTCGGTGCAAAAAAGTGCCAGAATGTAAAGGTATTCGGATTTTCTCGCTTTTGCAGATATGTTTTTGATACAGTTCATTTTGAACAGAAAAATGTGATTGATGACAGCACAAGAGAGGTAATTATGAGCCTTACTCTTGAGCAGCTTGATTCAAGCCTTGAAATGTTTGCAAACAGCAGCGGTAAAAAAAGTATAATAGACTCAATGCTTGCAACGCTCAAGGAGTGTAAAAAGGCAAGAATTTCCACAGATGCACTCAGAACAGTTTCGGGCTTAATTACGGACAAAACCTTGAAAACCAAGCTAAGAGAAACTGCTTTGATAATCGACACCTTTGACGCTATTGTTGAGCAAAGCTATATAGACCCGCTTGATAATCTTACCAGAGTAGCCGAAATTCTTCAAAAGAATAATCTCTTTGAGGGTTTTACCCTTGCGGTAGATTCGTTTAGCGGTTTTTCGTTGCAACAGCTTGAAGTGCTCAGATTGCTTTTTTCTCAATGCGAGAGTGTTTATGTAGCACTTACAAAGAATATTACCGATGATGACGAACCACTTTTCAGTACCACAAACGATACATATAAAAGGCTGAAAGCTTTGGCAAAGGCTGAGGACATTGATATTAAAGCTCCGATTAAGCTTGACGAAAACCTAAGAACTAATTGTGAGGAACTTAAAATTCTCGAAAGGAATTTTTATCAGAATAAAACTGAAAAATATAATATAAATTCAGATGTAATCACTGCTTTTTCGGCTGATACTATTTACGGCGAATGTGAATTTGTGGCTAAGCAGATTAAAAGGCTGATAATTGATGAGGGGTATTTGTACTCTGACATCGCTGTAATTTGCAGAGATATTACTCCTTACACAGGTGTGCTAAACACAATATTTGATAAATATGAGATTCCGTATTTTATGGATATGAGCTACGATGTTTACATAAAGCCGGTTGTAAGGTATGTTTGCTCAATTTTTAATGTGGTGCTTAACGGCTGGCAAAAGGAAGATATTATTGCAATACTAAAAACAGGACTTACTAATTATTCTGATGAAGAAATATCAGCCTTTGAAAACTATGTTTATGTGTGGAATATTAATGGTTCAGCTTTTAGAAAACCTTTTGAAAATAATCCGAACGGCTATTCCGATAAAATGAAAGAGGCTGACCTTGAACAGCTAAAAATGGCTGAAAATGTGAGAATGGGCATTGCAGAGCCTTTGAAGAAATTTAAGGAAAGCATTAAGGACAAAACAGGACAAGAAATAACAGAATTATTCTATAAGCTTTTGTGCGATTTAAAGGTTACGGATGCAATTTCTGATATGTTCGATAAACTCAAAGCAGACGGTGAGCTTGCACAGGCAAAAGAGCAAATCAGACTTTGGAATTTGCTAATGAACAGCCTTGACCAGACTGTAGCCGTTGTTGGCGATATGAAAATCTCACCAAAGCGATATTTTGAATTGCTTTCACTCAGGCTATCAGCTTTGCAGATTGCAGATATTCCACGCACAGTAGACAGCGTTTCAGTGGGTACTGCCACACGAGTAAGACTAAACAAGGAAAAGGCGGTTTTCCTTATCGGCTGTATTGATGGAGTTTTTCCTGCTGTACCCGGTTCTTCGGGACTGTTTTCTCAATTTGAATTAAAAATGCTTTTTGAAAATGAACTTCCGATTGGCGACAAGCCGGAGGAACTTGCTGATTTTGAAAACTATATGGCATATAAATCAGCTACAGCACCGTCCGAAAAGCTGTTTATTTCATACTATAAAACAAACCTTGTGGGCAGTACATATATGCAGTCAACAATTTTAAATGAGATTGTCAGTATTTTTCCGAATATCGTTTTGCACAGCGAAGAAGAATATTGCTCGGCAAAGGACTACACATGGGCAGCTTTGCCTGCATTTGAGGAATGTGCAAGGAATTTTAATAATGATAGCGACCAGATAAGAGCTTTCAAAAAATATTTTTCTGAAAGCGAAGAATATAATGATAAATACAATGCTTTGCAAAATGCAAGCAAGGCAAAGCCGTTTACTTTTGATAATACAAGCAATGTAAATCTTGTGTTTGGCAATGACCTAAAAATTTCTGCGTCACAGGTTGAGAAGTTCAGCCTTTGCAGATTTGCATATTTTTGCAATTACGGACTTAATGTACGAGAACGCAGAAAAGCCGAGATAGATTCGCTTGAATATGGCACATTTATTCATTACATTATGGAGAAATTCTTTAGTAAATATTCTAAAGAAGAATTTTCAGCTATGACTGACGAGCAGATTTGTGATGAAAGTGATATTATCCTTGAAGATTATGTAAACAGTCGTTTTGGCGGTGCAGAAAAAAACACTCCACGCTTTATGTATAGATTTAACAAGATAAAAGAAAATGTTCATTATCTTATTTTGCATATAATCGGTGAGCTTAAAAACTGCGAGTTTGAGCCGATTGACTGCGAATTGAAAATCAGAGAGGATATTCCGGGCTATACCGTTGAATTGCCTGCCGGACATAAAATTACCCTGAGAGGCAGTATTGACAGGGTGGATATTCTTAAAAGCGGTGATGAAAGCTACATAAGAATTATTGATTACAAAACAGGCACAAAGAAATTTAAGCTTTCCGATGTTCTGTACGGACTTAATTTGCAGATGCTTATATATCTTTACGCAATTACTCTTGGCGGTGAGGAACGTTACGGCAAGGTTATTCCGGCAGGTATTTTGTATATGCCTGCTACAGTTAAGGCAAAATCTGCCGATATTAACACACCACAGGATAAAATAATAACTGAAATTAACAGTGTTCTGAAAATGAACGGAATGCTTGTAGATTTGCCGGAGATTACAAAATCCATTGATAAAAATTATTATGACATTAAACCTCAAACGTTCGTTGAACAAGGCGGTCTTGCAAGTCTTGCCGAGCTTGGAATGATCTTCAAAAAGCTTGATATGACGATTTCTGAAATGGGCAATATGCTTTTTGACGGCAGGGTAGAAGCTTCTCCGTTCAAGGGTGGCAAGGATTCTTGTCAGTATTGTAATTACAGCAGTATTTGTGCTTATCATAGAAGTGAGGACAGAAACGCTTTTGATGTGGATAATATAAATACTATTAGGGCTATTGAAAAAGAACAGGAAAACGGAGGTGGAACGGATGCCTGAATGGAACAAAGGACAGTTAAATGCTATTGAAGCACAGGACGGCAGTGTGCTTGTGTCGGCTGCGGCAGGCTCAGGAAAAACCTCGGTTTTAATTGAAAGAATCATAAGAATGATAACCCGAAAAGAAAATCCTATAGATGTTGACCGTTTGCTTATTGTTACCTTTACAAGGGCGGCGGCAACCGGTATGAAAGATAAGCTGACAAAAGAAATTGACCGCTTGCTTGCAGAGAATGGCGAAAATAAACATCAACTTTTGCGACAGCGTCAGCTTATGTACAACACAAATATTTGTACTATAGACAGCTTTTGCGGTGCGATTGTAAGAGAATATTTTCATATACTCGGTATTCAAAAGGATTTCAGGCTTGCAGATGAAAACGAAACCAAAATACTAAGTACAGAGGCACTTGACAGCGTGCTTGATGAGTACTACACAGAAAGTACAGAGGATTTTACAAATTTAGCAGATGTCTTTTCAGATAGCAAGGGTGATGGTAAATTAAAAGAAGCGGTGCTGAAAATAGCAAACTTTCTCGCTACTCAGCCGTTTCCTGATGACTGGCTTGACAATATGCTTGCAAATTACAGCACAGATATTTCTGTTGAGGATACGCTTTTTGGCAGAACTGTAATAGAAAAAGCAAAGTCAATGGCGGAGTATGCACTTTCTCTTACAGAAAAATCTTTGGAAATTCTTAAAGATTGTGATGAACCGAAATTGCAAAAAAATATTGCACTTTTTTCAGATGATAAAGCATATTTTGAAAAGCTGATTGAACGCTGCGGCACAGTCGAGTGGGACGAACTGAAAAGATTTTCCAATACCTTTGTTTCAGGCAGATTCAGTGCTCCGAGAAAGAAAAAGGACGAGAGCGAAGATCCGATTGTAACTGCCTTAAAAAATTCTCGTGACAAGGTAAAAAAGCTTGTGGTCAAAATTCAGAAATGCTTTATCTGGAGCAGTGAAGACGCAGAGAACGAAACCGAGTATTTAAGGCTTATTGTGTCTAAGCTTTTTGAGGTTGTAAGGGCATATCTTAAAAAATTTGCAGAGCTGAAATCAGCAAAAAATATGCTCTCCTTTGCAGATGTTGAGTCGCTTACAGTCAAGCTTCTTGCCAAGCCTTATGGTGACGGCTACATAAAAACCGAGCAGGCTAAGGAGATTTCTAAACGCTTTGATCAGGTAATGGTTGATGAATTTCAAGATGTAAACGATGTGCAGGACTTGATTTTTAAATGCGTAAGCACAGATGAAAACAATATGTTTGTTGTTGGTGATGTTAAGCAGAGCATCTATGGATTTAGGCAGGCAAAGCCTGAAATTTTCATTGAACGCAGAAACAGCTACCAAAAATATGACAGAGAAAATCCGATTTATCCTGCCACAATATTTTTAAATGAAAACTTCCGAAGCCGTCCTGAGGTTTGTGATACAGTCAACTTCATTTTTGCACAGATAATGAGTAAAAAGTCGGCAAATATGGACTACACCGAGGACGAATATTTAAGACCGGGTAAGAAAAATTATTCTGAAAACGAAAATTGCGACTTTGAGCTTGATTATCTTATACCTGACGAAGATGATGTTGTTTGCGAAAATGAGGCAAAATTTATCGCAAACAGAATTTTGCAGATGATGTCTGACGGCTACTGTGTTGGTGAAGAGAAGCGACCGCTTGAGTTTGGTGACTGTGCCGTCCTTTTAAGAAACACAAAAAACATTGCTCCTGTATATGTAAATGTTTTAAACAGCCTTGGTGTACCTGCCTGCTCTGAAATCAAAGAAAGCTTTTTTGAGGCAGACGAAATAAAGGTTATTTTGAATTTTCTGCGTTGCATAGATAATCCGTCACTCGATATACCTTTGCTTTCTGTAATGTGCAGTCCGGTTTATAGCTTTACGGTTGATGAGCTTGCTAAAATTCGTGGCAATCAGAGATATACAAATTTGTATTCGGCGGTTGTGAAATATTCCGAGCAGGACAGCAGAACAGCTCAATTTTTAAATGAACTTATGTCGCTTAAAACCTATTCCTGTACCTGTTCTGTAGATGAGCTATTAGGCAGAATTTATGAGCTTACTTCATTTTCGGCCATAATTTCTGCAATCAAAGGCAGTAAGGGTGTAAATAATCTTAATTTATTAAGAGAATATGCCCGCAGCTTTGAGTCGGGCGGTTACAAAGGTTTGTCGTCATTTGTTACATACATTGACAAGATGATAGAAAACGGCAAAGATTTGGAAGCCTCAAACGATTTAAACGGTGAAACCAGAAATATGGTAAAGGTAATCAGTATTCACAAGTCGAAAGGACTGGAATACCCGATTTGCTTTATTGCAAATACTGCCAAAGGCTTTAATAAAACAGAGCAAAAGGACGATGTGCTTATTGACAGCAAAGCAGGACTTGGTATAAGAATGGTTGACGGTTTCAGCAGAATTAACACTCTGGCAAGATTTGCTGTAGGTATTGAAATGGACGAAAGCTTGGTAGCTGAGGAAATGCGTGTGCTTTATGTAGCACTCACCCGTCCACAGGATAAGCTTATAATTGTAGCCTCACCAAAAGCTAAAAAAACCAACAGAAAAACCGATGTACCACAAACACCTCAAACGCTCTTTGAAAAATATATAACAGATCAAAATGAAAAGCTTATCGGAGGGAATATTGATTCTTACTTAGCTAAAAATGCCGACCGCTTTTGCGATTGGATAACTATGTGTGCTCTTGTGCATCCTGAAAATCAGGACTTTTGGCATGAAAAGGGTATTGACACTCAGCCATGTGAATGTGCAATCACACCAAAACCGTGGACAATAAATATTATTGAAAGCATTTCTGTTGATGATACTACGGCTTGCACAGTTGACATAAATGACGATATAAAAAGCGAAAGCTATGATGAATCAGTTATAGAACTTCTCAAAAAAAGAACAGGTTTTGCATATAAAAACGAGGCTGTACTAAAAATTCCGCAAAAGGTTAGTGCGTCTGAGCTTGCCCACAATGAGGGTGACAGCTTTGATAAAATCTTTTTGAAGCCGAAATTTATGTCTGAGGTGGATACCTCCGCTGTTGAAAGAGGTACTGCCCATCATAAATTCCTTGAAATGTGTAATTTTGCAAACGCAAAAAAAGACCTGCAAGCTGAGCTTGACAGGCTTGTGGAAAACAATTTGCTTGCAAAAGAGCAGGCAGACGCTATTGATAAAGCGGAAATTGCAAGGTTCCTTGAAAGCAATCTTGCTAAAAGAATTATGCAGTCTGACCTTGTTATGCGTGAGCAACGCTTTACTGTGCACATTAATGCCGGAATGCTCGACAGCACCCTTGAGGGTGAAAGTGCCGAAACCAAGGTTGTAATGCAGGGTGCGATTGACCTTATTTTTAAAGAGGACGATGCCCTCGTGGTTGTCGATTACAAAACCGACAGAGTTCATGATATTGAACGGCTGAGAGAATTGTATTCAAAACAGCTTTGTCTGTATAAGCAGGCGGTTGAGCAATTCACCGATTACAAGGTTAAGGAGTGTATGATTTATTCAATTCACCTTAACGGCTGTGTTTCTGTCGATTGCTGATTGGACAATCGGCAGAAAATGTGGTATTATTTAGCAGGGTGATATTGTGAAGCTAACTATACTCGGCACAGGCTGTGCAAACGTTACGGATTGCTATAATACCTGTTTTGTCTTAACAGAAAATAACCGACATTTTATGGTTGACGGCGGTGGCGGCAACACTATTTTTAAACAACTAAAGTCCGCAGGAATTGACTGGAAAAATGTAAGACATATTTTTGTTACACATAAGCATATGGATCATCTTTTTGGCATTATGTGGTTTGTGCGAATGATTTGTCAGAACATTAACCGTAATAAATATGAGGGTGAAGCCTATATTTATGGTCACAAAGAGGTTATAAATATTATAAAAGAAATCGCAAACTTGCTGTTGCTCAAACGAGAACTTGATTTATTTGATGACAAATTGCATTTTGTTACGGTTGAGGACGGACAAGAGCTTGAAATTATCGGACATAAGGTGAAGTTTTTCGATATTAATTCAATCAAAACCAAACAGTTTGGTTTTACTATGGAACTTGAAAATGGCAAAAAGCTTTCCTGTTGCGGTGATGAGCCATACAGAGAGTGCGAAAGAGAATATGTTTACGGCAGTGACTGGCTTTTGCATGAGGCTTTTTGTTTGTATTCGCAGGCAGATGTTTTTCAGCCATATGAGAAAAATCATTCAACTGTAGCTGATGCCTGTAAGCTTGCAAATGAACTTGATGTTAAAAATCTGATTTTGTACCATACTGAGGACAAAAATCTGAGCAACCGCAAGGCTCTTTATTATGAAGAGGGAAAACAGTATTTCAACGGAAACCTGTATATTCCCAATGACCTTGAGGTATTTGAAATTAAATAAATTATATCAAGAGTTGGGTAAATTATGGTTTAGCAACGGTCGGGAAATTTCGCTTGAATTAGCACATACATTATGCTCGAACATAAAAATTTGGTCAACCTTTTTCAAAGGTTGTGGGTGTGGGCAAAGCCCGCAATACTTTAGATAACGCAAAGTTACGATCGCCAAACAGCTTGCTGTTTGGCGATTTGAACACAATGGCGAAAGCCTTTATAATGCGATAGCAACATAAAAAAACCGTTATTCTTTATTAATGAATTATTTCTTTTAAAGGCTGTCGCCAGTTTTTACAAACCTTGCTTTAGCACACAAACAGCAACGCTGTTTGTGCCTGAAAATTTGCAATAAAAACAACTTTACTTGGGCGTTGCCCAAACCCACGAGCCTTTAAAAAGGCTCGACCTAAATTTTATGTTAATTATCCAAAGCTTTCTGCTAAACCATAATTTTACTCAACTATTGATATAGAAATGAAAAAAGCTAATGTTAAGGTCTTATCCATAACATTAGCTTTTGATAGTTATATCGGTTTGTAGTATGTATCAAGAATAAGTTTGTAGAACTCATCCTCGTTCACATAAAATTCTGTGTAGGTTTCGCCTTTCTTCAACTCACCCGGTACAGATGTGGTTGTAATATTCATTCCATTGTGGCTGAGCATATTCTGAGTAAGGTAACAGATTTTTGAGGGATTTAGGTTTGTGCATGAGTATGGGGCAGAGGCATTGAAAAGATTTACCGGTGTTGTAATGTCTTTCTTTGTTTGAGCGAGAACAGTATTTATAAATGAGTCAATATAAACCTGCTGCCTTTGCATACGCTTGCTGTTTGCGTCTAAGCTTTCCCAATCTCTGCTGCGAACAAAGTTTTCTGCATCTTTGCCCATAAGGTGATAGCTTTCGCCCTCTTTGAAATCGCCTATAGTTTCAGGAGAAACAACATCAATTCCTCCGACAGCATCATTAAGTGCCGATATACCCTCAAGGTCAAGTGCAAAGTAAGAATTGATAGGAATGTTATAGAAAAGTCTTTCTACAGCGGTAACAGTGTTTGCACAGCTTGATTCTTTACCGTCACCGTAAGCATAGGCAAGGCAAAGCTGTTCTTTTACAGTTTCAACATAATATCCACTTGCCGAATACACCGCAACATCTGTCATTGTGTCACGAGAAATATTAATCATCTTGGTTTCACCGCTTGATGTATCAATAGCAACAAGTATCATAACATCGGCTTGACCATTTTCACCCTTGATTTCGCTTGCACCGTCAAGGGTTTCTTTATCTACACCAATGCACAAAAGGCTCGTCATATTCTTGTTGAATTCATAGGTCTGTCCATTATATACAACATACTGACCGCCGTTTTGCACTACAACATTTGACGGTGCAGAAATTATATTAGAATTATCAAGCATTTCTTTAGAGCCGTTGTAAATAAACCAAGCAATCAGTCCGGTTACAATAAGTACAAGAGCAAGAAGAGTGCTGACAATCGTGAGAATTACCCTTTGCCATGTTCTAAATTTTCTTTTCTTTTTTTTCATAACCTTATGCTTGTGCTTAATGGCTTTTTTCTGCTCTTTAGAGCCAATGGCAGGGTGATCACTTTTTACAAGTTCATCGTATTCTTGCAAATATTTTTCATTGCCAGTACTGCTTTTTCTTTTCTTTTTGTGAGAAGTACCCTTGGCAGGCCTTTCGCTTTGTACTAATAAGGTATCGTCTGAATTATCTTTTGAACTTGAATGGTGATGGTGATGATGGTGGTGATGACTTTGGCTTGATGATCTTACAAATTTATAATCATCAATATCATCATGAATGCTACGCTTAGCCTTAGCGACCTCGCTTTTTTCGCCATTATCTGACAAATTTTCCTCGGTCTGAGGAGAAAGTTTATTTGACGAACTGTAAATATCGTCAAAGTTCTTTGTTTCTGTACCGGTATTTTCCGCATTAATTCCGGCATCTTTATTATTTTGTGAGTTCATCCTTTACTAACACCCCCTGCAAGAGAAGTCTTCCGTCTCCGGAATTTAAACAAGTGCTGAGTGTAACAATATTGTCTTTAGTTGTCAACTCAAGATTTTCTCTTACAACTTTTGTGAATGACCTTGGATTTTGAATATAATCAAGGTATTCCTGAAATACCTTGTCATCGTCAAAATCAAAGGAATTCATAATATGTCTGTCATCATATGAATATACAGATGCTATTCTGTAAGTGAGTTTGTGGTTCGGTCTGTATATATATAAATATTCGTGATTATTAAAGAAATCTTCATCTGTAAATTTATACAAATCTGCAAACATACTTCCGTCTGCCATATTGTGACCGTACAAAACAGTTACTCTGTCGTGCATATATATAGAGTTGCAGTATTGTGAATAAATCGAGCCTGCAAAGCTGTAGTTACCGTAAATATCGTGGTCAAGATAAAAATTATCGTTAGTGTTGCTTCTGCACACCGGGTAGTTTATGTTTGTATCCGGAATATAAATCCAAGAATAGATTTCATCATTTTGAGCTCGCAAAGATTGAAAATCAATGGGATTTTCAACAAGGTTTTCGTCTATTGACGGAGAAGTAATTTCTTTTGAAACACTCGGTGCAACAGAGCTTGCAAGCTGACTGTATTCTTCCTGTGAATTGTGCTGAGAATTCATTTGATACATTACATAAATAATACAGCCAATCAACAGGATAATTGTTATAATAAGTATTGGAATTAATACTTTGTTTCGTTTGTTTTTCATAGTTATCACATCTTAGTATTTTAACAAATTAAAAAAATAATGTCAATGTATTGCAAAATTTTACCATATAAATTATAGAAACTTTGGAGTTTAATAAAATATGAGCAATAAAAAACAGCTTCCGTTATTTATTGCGAAAGCTGTTTTAAAAGAGCCTGATTAGTTAGATTTTTTTGACTTAACAATAGTTACGCTGACAGCAACAGCCAAAAGTGATAAGCCAATAATTACATATGGCATTGAATTTGACGGACCGGTCTGTGGTGATTTGCTTGAAGTATCTGTTGTAACAGACTGAGTAGGTGATTCACCGTTCTTTGTGAAATAAGGTGTTACCTTAATGTCACCTGTAATGATAAGGTCAAGTTCTTTGTCGGTAAGTGGCTGATTAGTTCTGTAAGGACCTTCAATTACCCAATGGTCAAAAGTGTAACCCGGCTTTGGCTTAGGTGTTACATGAACATTCTGATTACCGTCTTCGTCAATATCTGTTGTAAATTCATAGTCACCGTCACCGCCCGGGGTAGGGACAACAATAACAACATAAACATATGTACCTGTAGGACTTGGTGCAGCAAATACCGGAATTGAAGCTGCAAGCATAAGCACAAGCGCTAATGCAAGAGAAACAACCTTCTTCATTATACTAACCTCCTGATTTTTCGCAAATAGATTATAAGTAGTCAAGCTACTCTTATATATTAGATATTATATCACATTACTTTAATAAAGTAAAGACAAAAATTCAAAAATAATTTGATATATTTCATAATTTTTAATTCTTATTACAACTAAAGGAATACAATACTAACAAAATAAAAAGACCTATTGCAATAGTAGGCAAAAACCTGTATAATAAATTCATAAGGAAAAATGAAGGGAAATGTATGTATGAATATTTCTGAAATTCAAAATAAAATTTTAAAGCTTAAAAAAGAAAAAGATGTATGTATCCTTGCACACAGCTATCAGGCAAGAGAAATTTGTGAAATTGCTGATTTTACAGGCGACAGCTACAAGCTGAGTGTTGACGCAAGCAAGGTTCAGAACAAAAACATTCTTATGTGCGGTGTTCGTTTTATGGCAGAAACCTGCAAAATTCTTTCACCGGATAAAACTGTATATCTTGCACAGCCAAGTGCAGGCTGTCAGATGGCAGACCAGATGGACAAGGAAATGATTTCATCTGTAAAGGAAATGTACCCTGACTATGCAGTTGTTGCATACATAAATACAACCGCAGATTTAAAAACTATTTGTGATGTATGCGTTACAAGTTCATCTGCTGTAAAAATTGTAAGCAATATGCCGGAAAAGAATATTCTTTTCATTCCGGACTGCAATCTTGGCGACTATGTAAGCCGTCAGCTTCCTGAAAAGAATTTCAAGCTTTTGCATGGTGGCTGTCCGATTCACGCTTGCGTTACTGCTGAAGATGTTAAAAAAACCAAGGCACAGTTTCCAAATGCAGAACTTTTGGTACATCCTGAGTGTCAGCCCGCTGTTGTTGATCTTGCAGACTATGTCGGCTCAACCTCAGGTATTATGAATTACGCAAAGAACAGCGACAAAAAGGAATTTATTATCGGCACAGAGATAAGCATTGCAGAGCATTTGCAGTATGATTGTCCGGATAAGAAATTCCATATTTTAACACAGAAGCTCATCTGTCCTAATATGAAATCTACTACTCTTATGGATGTATATGATTGCCTTAATGGCGAGGGCGGCGAAGAAATCGTACTTGATGAGCAGACTATTACAGACGCTAAAAAATGTATTGACGAGATGATCAGACTTGGCGGTTAAGGAGAAGAACATGACCGAAAGGGCATTAATAGCAATGAGCGGCGGAGTTGACAGTTCGGTAGCTGCCTGCCTTATTAAGGAGCAGGGCTATGACGCTACCGGCATCACTCTAAAGCTTTTTGACAACGAGGATATAGGCGAAAAAAAGGAAAAAACCTGCTGTTCGCTTGATGATATTGACGATGCAAGAAATGTTTGCAGAAAAATAGGTATTCCTTATTATGTTTATAATTTTAAGGACAGCTTTAAGGAAAATGTTATTGACCGTTTTATTTCTGCGTATGAAACCGGCTGTACGCCAAATCCTTGCATTGACTGCAACAGATATATTAAATTTGAAAAGCTTATGCAGAGAGCAGACGAGCTTGACTTTGATTATGTAGTTACAGGTCATTACTCGGTAATTGAGTATGATGAGGGCTTGCAAAGATATTTACTGAGAAAATCGCCTGATGTAACAAAAGACCAGAGTTATGTTCTGTATTCTCTTACACAAAGGCAGCTTTCAAGAACATTGCTTCCGCTTGGCAAGCTTACCAAGCACGAGGTAAGACAGATTGCAGAAAAATACCACCTTATTAATGCTCAAAAGCACGACAGTCAGGATATTTGTTTTGTACCTGACGGTGACTATGCAAAATTTATTGAACAATACACAGGCAGAAAGTACGAATTCGGCGACTTTGTTGATGAGAACGGCAATGTTCTCGGTACACACAAGGGCATTATTAGATACACAATAGGGCAGAGAAAAGGACTTGGTCTTGCTTTGCCTCACCCTATGTATGTAAAGGAAAAGGATATTGCTAACAACAAGGTAATTCTCTGTGATAATGACAGGTTGTTTTCTAAGGAGCTTTTTGCAAAGGATATTAACCTTATTGCGTATGAAAAGCTTGACAAACCTTTGCACATCAAAGCAAGGGTGAGATACAATCAGCCTGAGCAGGATGCTACGGTAGAACAGCTTTCTGATAACCGACTGCACATTGTTTTTGATAAGCCGCAAAGGGCAATTTCAAAAGGACAGGCTGTAGTTTTGTATGACGGCGATATAGTTGTCGGCGGTGGCACAATAGAATAAATTGTGCCTTTATCAATAGTTGCGTGAATTATGGTTTAGCAGAAAGTTTCGAATAAATAACAAAAAATTTAGGTCGAGCCTTTTTAAAGGCTCGTGGGTTTGGGCAAAGCCCAAGAAAAGTTGTTTTATTGCAATTTTAAGGCACAAACAGCGTTGCTGTTTGTGTGCTAAAGCAAAGTATGATAAAACAGGCGATAGCCTTTAAAAATAAGAAATAATTTATAAAATGAAAAAAATATCTTTTCTGTTTTGTTTTGCTATCGCAATTATAAGGCTTTCGCCATTGCATTTAAGCCGCCAAACAGCAGGCTGTTTGGCTATAAGAATTTTGCATTAGCTAAAGTATTGTCGGCTTTGCCCACACCCACAACCTTTGAAAAAGGTTGACCAAATTTTTATTTTCGGGTATAAAGTCTGTAATAATTCAGGCAAAAATTTCCCGACCGTTACAAACAATAATTTATCAATATTTCCCAAACATCTAAAACAGAACCACAAAAGTTAAGGCTGTTGCATTTGTGTTGCAACAGCCTGTTGTTTTGCTTAATTATTTCGCTTTTTGTGGGATTTTTACTCGTCCCATTATTTTTCCGCAGGCGAGAATAAGTAATATTTCAGGAATACACTTTACTGCCTGACTGATAAGTCTTGCTGAAAGATAGATGAAGTAAGACTTGCCGGAAGATGTGCCGTAGAGGAAGTAGAGCCAGAAAGCCGAAAGGAAAATCTCTACAGCAATACAGTTGATAACCCACGCAATAGTTACCTTTGGAATTGTAACTTCATTCTTGTAAAGGAACAAACCATAGGTAAGACCGGTGAGAATACCGTTGATTGTAAAGCCGGGGAAGTATGCACCGCCTGTTGGGTTCATAATAAAAGACAAAATATCTCCGAGCATACCAACGAGCATTGCAGGAACCGGGCCGAACATTGAGCCTGTGATTGCTATTGGCAAAAATGCTCCGCTTAGCTTTACATTGTTGCCAAAGAAAGGCAAAGTGCTGTTGCCAATGAATCCGAGGATGATTCTAAGAGCAAGCAACATTGCAATCATGGCAAGTGACTTAACTGATTTTAATTCCGAAAAAGAATTAAAAAACTTTTTAGAAATTGACATATTATTCCTCCTAAAGATTTTTTCGGTGTTGCTTTAGGAGAAAAAGAAAAGCGGACAGAAAATCTGCCCGCTATTAGTCCCAAAGTAACAGCGGGATGCGAAACTTGTACCGCAGGGTATCCTTTCGTTTTTGTGGCAACTCCCCGTCCACAAAACACTTTACGCACAAATTTCTACTCTGTTAAGCAAAATGCTTACTCTTTTATTATATCACTGTGTCGAAAAATGTCAAGCCTTTTCAGCTTTTGAACTACGCTTTTTTGTAAAAACCGTATTCATACGCACAATCATATTTGAAAGCGGCTTATAAATGATGATTGCAATAATTGCATCAACAATGCCCTTAAATAATGTGAAAGGAACATTGAAAATTATCAGTGATTTAAGCAAGGTGTCTGAACTTGGTAAAAGCATTTTGTACATATTTACAATCACATTCATATCTCCGCCTGCCCAAAGTTCTGCATATACAGGATATACAACAAAGTAATTTGTGGCTACACTCAGAATTGCCATTGCCACAGCACCGGCAATACAGCCGATAATTGCACCTTTTTTTGTTTTGTTGTACTTATAAATTATACCGGCAACAAAAACGAATATCGCACCAAGGATAAAGTTAGAAAATTCGCCTACAAACATTGAGCTTGATACCGGCAGATGAATAAGGTTTTTAAGAAGGCAGATAATTACGCCGTACTGTGGACCTAATACAAATGCACCTATAAGCTCTGGCAGGTCAGAAAAGTCAAGCTTTAAGAAAGACGGAACAAGAGGGATAGGCACTTCAATGTACTGAAGTGCAATGGCAACGGCGGTTAAAAGTGCCGTTACTGTGATTTTGGTTGTCATAATTTTTTGACTGCTGTTTTGTGCTGTTCTCATAGAACACACTCCTTAGAAATGAATTTCAGATGTCCCGAGAAAAACAAAAATCCCCGCTACTACTGTAACGGGGAAAATTTCTGCACAAAATGTTCGACAGAGCCAAAGACAATGTCGATTGTTTGCGTTTCTTCTTTCATCCGGACTATACCGTCGGTGTCTGAATTTCACAGACTCGGCAAGCAGATTGCTTGTTCGTGGACTTTAACCACCGGTGGAGAATTCCACTCCGCCCCGAAGACAACTGTTAATTATATTATATTCTTAATATCAAATTTGTCAATGCCTTTTAAGCGTTCTTAAAAATTTTTTGTCCTCATCAGATACTCGCAGGCTTTCAATGCACTTCTGAATTGCCTTGTTAAAGGTTGCATCATTAAGATTATTATTCAGAAAATATCTATGTGTAGCCTCCTTTTGCTTTGCATACGCAGTTGCAAGCATCCACGCCTGAGCCATTAAAATGTAGTATTTATCACTGTTTACAGAATCACAGCGTTTAAGTACTTCATCAATATACTCGCTTTCAAGATAATAGTTAAGCATCATTACAAATGCAAAGCGAATGTACCACTCGTTGTTGCTGTTAAGGTATTTTAAAAGATACTCAAAAAATTCTTTTTTGTACTTTTTTACCTCTTTAAGTCCGCCACAAAAGCAGTCACAAACTGCCCAGTTGTTGATTTTAGGCATAAAAGCATTTACAAGAGAAATAAAATCGTCATAATCATTTGTTTTAATCAGACCGGTAACAATGGCAGAAATAATTCTTTGCTCGTAATATTCTGATTTAGAAATATCAAGAAACTCTCTTGCGTTACCCTTAGAAATTTCCTTTGCAAGCTTTCTCATAAAGGGCATACGAATACCAATAAAGCTGTTGCTGTCTGTATCGGGTACAAGTGAAGAATGAAAAGCTCTGAACTTTAAATCAGCGTTGCTTTTTAGGTATTCTGTAAAATTTTCGTAGTCCTGTTCAGACCAGCTTTCAAGTGTAAACATCAGCGTTCCTCTGGCTTTAATGTGTTTTGAATTACCTTTCGTCTTACCTTTTCGATTTTCTCTTTAGCGTGGCTGTTTTTAATTTTCTTTTGCCATGACGGAATCTGAATCAAGCCGACTATCGTACCTACTCCGTATGCAACATGAAGCATAGGGAAGATAAATGGCAAAAGTACAAATTGTGGCTGAATGTTTTTCATTGTACAGCAACCTACTGTATTTACAATGTCAAACATTCCGTAAATTGCAAGCAAAACATATAAAAACAGAGGAAAGCCTAAGAAGGCAAGTATTGAGCAGAACAGCAATGCCATAACAAATAAAAACGGAGCAAAGTGGAAGTAAGAAAGACAGCCGGGACATTCCGAAAGTGTGAGTCCGATCCACCTGCCATTTGAATATTTTTGATGTACCATATATTTAAGGTTATTTCTTGTGTGCTGATATGACACAATGTCAGGACAGCAACACATTTTATAACCGGCTTTTCTTATGCGATAGTGAAATTCGTTATCCTCGGTTCTGCCGAGATTTTCGTTAAAGCCGCCAACCTTGGCAATTACCTCACGCCTGTAGGCAGCATGAAAAAGGCTGTCCATATATTCTTTCTGAGCAGATGGTCTGCGGTAAGACGCTACAGAACTGCCGAAGAGTGAGTCTTCGGCTGCAAGCAAGGTTAGCTTCCATGATGAAATATCAGAGGTAATATTTGGTCTGCCTCCGCCGACTACATTTTCACCGTCCTCAAGGTTCATAACATTTCGTGATACAAAATCCTTTGGAATACGGGCGTGAGCGTCAACTCTGATAATTACATCGCCACGAGCAGTCATAAGTGCGGCATTCCAAGAGCTTGCCTGATTCTTTTTCATACATTGCACAATGGAAACATTGCGGAAGCCGTAACCCATTTCTTTGAACTTTTGCATCATTTCATAGGTTTTATCTGTGGACATACTGTCAACAAACACAACTTCTATTTTATTGTGCGGATAGTCCTGTAAAGAAATATCCTTAAAAAGCCCGTCAAGTGCGTCTGCCTCGTTGTAGGCTATCATACACAGAGAAACTATCATAGTTAATTCCTGCCTTTTTCGATTGATATAAGCCACTTTGCAGAGGTAGCAAAGGCTGTTGAAATATAAGGTAATACATAAAATGCCGGTACAACAAAGAAACACAGTGCAATCCAGCCTATGAAACTGATATATAATTTCATTGTGTTGGCAAAGTTTTTAACAAACATTTTTACTCCGTGACCAAAGCACCAAAATACATTGGAGTGTGGATTATCGATAAATAAAAACATTGCATAATTTACAAAAAACAAATAAACAAATGAAATCAAAAATACCGATACAGCACCTAAAGAAATATTTAATACTGCTGTCAAAAGCTTTGCAAGTGCATCGTTGTATATTGAATCTGTTGCCATTGATACAAGGTAGCTAAAGTCAAATGCCCAACAAGCAAGAAATAAAATTATTGCAAACATAAGGTTTAACAATATTGCTTTAAAATACAGAGCAGGTGATTTAAAAAAGCTGAATAAATCCCAGACAGTCGGTATTTCGTTATGGGCAACAGTATAAATTGCCTTGAAAAAACCATTGATAAGCGGAGTTAAAAAGAACAATACAGCATATGTTAAGCCGTTTATAAGTCCGAATATAAACTCTTTACCTGATTTAGCAAGATTGGTATTCATATCAATGCATTTTGTCAATAATTGTACTATATTTCCTAAGCCCATTACCGCAATTACTATTGCTGAAATCACAAGAGCCATTGCAATAATTACAAGCCAAGAGCCTTTTAATGAGGTGAGTGCTTGATTTTTAATAACTTTTTCTTTACTCATATAAAATTCCTTCGATTATATTGTAACAAAATAATAGTGTAATTATTTGTTTTCTTCGCCATTAATACCGCAGTACATTCTGTACATTGCTTCAAGGCAAATCTGAGCATGAGTAAAGAATTTTTCTTTATCAATGCTTTCGTCTGCATTGTGCATATTTACCTCGTCATCTTTAAAGGCAGGGCCAAAAGCAAGCCCTTTTCCACCAAGCTTTCTTGCATATGTGCCGCCACCTGTGGTGTAAAGCTCAGGTTTTTCACCTGTAATAGCCTTGTAAGCGTCTGAAAGCAAGTTTACAAGCTCGCTGTCCTTTTCAATATAAAGAGGTTTTTCGTGGTTAAGCACCTTTACAGATAAATTGTGGTGCTTTGCGGCATATCTGAACTGTCTGTATACACTGCCGCCTGTAATTGAAACAGGGTAGCGAATATCAAATGCAGCTCTTGCCTCATCACCTTCAATGTGAATGTAGCCGAGGTTTACAGTCAAGTCACCCGAAATACTGCAATGTGTTTTAAGTCCGAGTGAACATCCGTCAGTTTCGTTGCCAAGTGCAATATCAATAAAATCGCAAATAGAGCCGACTTCATTTGAAGAATATGCTTTTGAAAGCAGCTCTACAAGTGCAGCTGCCGCATTAAAGCCCTTTTGCGGCTCACAGGCATGGGCAGCCTTGCCTCTGCTGATTACCATAAGACCGTCAATGGTTGAGTTAAATTCAAAGTTGCCGTTTGTCTTTTTTGAAAGTTCAAGAAGATTTTGTTCATCATAGTTTGAAGAATCAAGCAGAGCGTATGCAATGTCCGGCACAGCATTGATAGCCTTGCCTGAGTGAAGCTGAGAAACCACAGTTGCAAGATTGCCGTTTGTGCTTACTTCAACCTGGAGAATACCTTTTTCGGCGTAGCAAATGCCATAGTCGCTGTCAGGTGTGAATGAAAGTTCCGGAACAGGCATTTTCTCAAAATATCCGTCAATATCTTCCATACCACATTCCTCACTTGTGCCGTAAATAGCACGAAGTGTGTTTACGCCGTCAACGCCTTCTTCCTTTAAGGCTCTCAGACAATATAGGGTTACAAGTGCCGCACCCTTATCGTCTGCAATACCTCTGCCGTAAAGTCTGCCGTTCTGCTCTGTAAGAGAGTAGGGGAGAACACTCCAGTTATGGCCTGCCGGTACAACATCAAGGTGGCTGAGAATACCACAAAGCTTACCCTTGTTGCCAAGCTGAATGTGCATACTCTCATCTGTAACCTGTTCGCCAAGCAGTCCGAAATCCTTTGCTCTTTTAAGCATAAAGTCCATTGCATTCTGACATTCCTCAGGCTTTTCCTTTGCAACAGACTCAAAACCAATGAGTGTGTTGAGGTCAGCCAGAAGTTCGTCTTTGTATTTTAATATTTTGTCACCAAACATCATTTTAAATCCTCCGAGTGTAATTATTTCTTCTTTTTTATAAATCTAAAGGTAATTATAGATAAGATATAAACAGCAAAAGCAGCAGCGGAAATCACAGAAATAAGTATTCCTGTTGAAAGTCCGGGTGTTTCATAAATAAATTCAATGCTGCATTTTGCGTTTGCAGGAATATAGACAGCCATAAGTCCGTTATTTACCTTTTCAACATCTGTTTGAGTACCGTTTACATAGGCAGTGAAGCCATCACTGTAAGGCACGCTGAAGAAAAGTAAATTTTCGTTGCCGTCTGTATTATCAAATTCGGCATTAAAGCCGTTATCTGTGTAGTGAAATTCTGAGCAGGAATTAGCCTTGTGGTTATCACAAACATTTTTGTACGATTCCTTGTCATACTTGTAGCTTGTAACTATGCTGTCAAATTTTTCCGGTTCTTTTCCGTAAAGCTCTTTGTAGGCTTCATCAGTATAGC
>NZ_JBGVJL010000132.1:0-3183 GCF_045129435.1 Ruminococcus sp.
TCAACAGATAGGCGATAAATTTCTTGACATAAAACAATTTCCGTCATATAATATTCAACGGTGACATTGTTCACGCTGATTTACAATTGCACACGGTAGGCGGTTGATTTCCTCCCTATCTCTAATAATAGATGGGAGGTGCTGCATTATGGATTATACCACATTGATATTTTTCATAGTAATACTTATTTTGCTTGACAAAATACTTAACAGCAAAAAAGATTAACCGCCCTCTCCCCAAAGAATGCGGTTAATCTTTTAATCAAATAATCTTTGGAAATCAACCGTCTACGCAATATATTCATGCGCGAACAGTGTCACCTTCTATATTTATTATAATTGATACGCCGCCATTTGTCAACAGACAAAATAAAAAATCCCAGCGTGTCAATTTTTTTTATTTTTCTCCCGCACTAAATGAACATATCGTTGTAGGACACGCCCAGGATCTCGTGTATTTTCTTGATCTCGTCGGGATAGATGTGGCGCTGTCCAACCTCGATTTTAGCGATAGCGCTCCGCGTGATGTCGCACCCGTCCACCTGCAATTTAGCCGCGAGCTGGTCTTGAGTGAAACCCGCCTCAATACGCAGTCTACGCAAATTTTGTCCAAAAGCCTTGTCATAAGCTGTATCCATACATGTCAACCTCTTTTGCTCCGCTATAAGTGCAATTTATTGTTGACATTATTTTATAGGTATGATATAATTCTATTGCGCCTATATAGGTGCAAACGGGATTTTATTGTAAGATAAAATCCTCGCTTCTCGGATAAGGCTTCTTTTCATCCGTCAGTCCAAGGATATAATCAGTAGAAGTTTCATAGACCATCGCCAATTTGACAAGAAAATCCAAAGGGATCTGTCGCTGCCCAGTCTCGTATTGAGAGTAGGTGTTCTGCTTGATAAAGAGCAGATCGGCAACGTATTTCTGCGTGTAGTCGTGGTCTTCTCTGATGTCTTTAAGTCTCATCGGCAATATCCGTCCTTCATAATAAAGTATGTATAAAAAATACAAAATTATGTTACTTTATTAAGCCGACCTATATTGGCAAATATCTCAATTTGTGATATTATTTTAAAGTGATGTGAAGAATGTCACGAAATTTTGTCAAAAAACGGAGGAATTTAAGGTATGGATCCAAGTATATGGGCATTAACTGTAGGAGTTTTTATAATAGTCATTATTGTTTTTGGCCCATTTTATTTACTAAAAGCAATTATTAAGTGGATTTTAATAATTGCCGCTTTTTTAGTTGTCGGTTACTTTTTACTTGAATTATTTGTTTATGTATATGAAAAGCATCCCAAATTAGCATGTATAGTATTTGGTTTAATACTAATGATTATGCTTATAGTAGTAATTTATGATGATAGCCATAGGTACTATCCATCACCTGCACATATTGCAATAATACAAAACTATACCTAACTAACAACAGTTTCCAATATACCCGCACCCCGCTCGCGATGCTTGTCAACAGCAGGGTGCGAGTTTTTATTATTTATTAAATGTACTAAATAATTACAATTTATTTTTTTAGAGAAACCATTGACAAATAACATAAAGATGCATATAATATTAGTGTAAGAGTTTGCTGTAGAGCGCAGCAAACTAAAAATAAAGAAAG
The DNA here is from genome assembly GCF_045129435.1 of Ruminococcus sp. Classification (GTDB taxonomy): domain Bacteria; phylum Bacillota; class Clostridia; order Oscillospirales; family Acutalibacteraceae; genus Ruminococcoides. The sequence goes on from NZ_JBGVJL010000132.1 coordinate 1,631, forward strand.
CTCAATTGAAGAGTTTGCCGTAGAGCGCGGCAAACTAAAAATAAAGAAAGCTCAATTGAAGCAAAAAACCTTTCCTCTTTGTCATGAGGAGAGGTTTTTTGCTGGTTTGGATGTGCATTAATTGGAATTTTGTTATTTAACGAAAGAATTTTATAACGACTATAAAGACTGCCCCGAAATAGAGCAAAAAATTACTAGACCATATATTCAAGTCTGTATAAAGATTAATGATGTTTTATTTGTAGTTCCAATGCGTTCTCACATAGCACATAATCATGTACTATGGACCGACAAAAAAATAATTGTGGTCTTGACTTTTCAAAGGCAGTTGTAATTATAAATGAGGAAAAATATATCGACAAGTTTCACAAACCACAAATAAGACAAAATGAATTTAATGCCTTAAAAGGAAAAGAGCAAATAGTTTATAGCAAAATGCTGAAATACATACGGCAATATAAAAAGGCAAAACAGAATCAGAATGTTAAGCCTAATCAAATCTTATGCAAATACTCCACTTTACAATATTTTGAAAATTACATATAACACCAAAACCCCCGGCAGTCTTTTGCAAAACTGTCGGGGGTTCGTCGTTATTCAATGATCATTGAATCCAAAAAATCAATTACTCAGCCTTGCCGATGCAGCCGAAGAGCTCCATCTTTTCCTTGACTGTTGCTTTGATTGCTTCTGCGCCGGGAGCGAGGAGCTTTCTGGGGTCGAAGCCCTTGCCCTGCTGATCCTTGCCTGCCTCGATGTACTCTCTTGTAGCAGCCTGGAATGCGAGCTGGCACTCGGTGTTTACGTTGATCTTAGCAACGCCGAGGGAGATAGCCTTCTTGATCATGTCAGCGGGGATGCCTGTGCCGCCGTGGAGAACCAGCGGAACGTCACCGACAGTGTTCTTAACAGCTTCGAGAGTCTCAAAGCTGAGGCCCTGCCAATTTTCGGGATACTTGCCGTGGATGTTGCCGATACCTGCTGCGAGCATTGTAACGCCGAGGTCAGCGATCATCTTGCACTCGTTGGGATCTGCACACTCGCCTGCGCCGATAACACCGTCTTCTTCGCCGCCGATAGAACCGACTTCTGCTTCAAGAGAAAGACCGAGAACTTCGCATGTGTTTACGAGAGCCTTTGTCTTTTCGATGTTTTCTTCGATCGGATAGTGTGAGCCGTCGAACATGATAGAGGAGAAACCTGCATTGATGCAAGCCTTTGCACCCTCAAAAGAACCGTGGTCGAGGTGAAGTGCAACGGGAACTGTGATGTTCAGCTCTTCGATCATGCCCTTAACCATGCCGACAACTGTCTTGTAGCCGCACATGTACTTGCCTGCGCCCTCAGATACACCGAGGATAACGGGAGCCTTGAGCTCTTCAGCAGTGAGAAGGATGGACTTTGTCCACTCGAGATTGTTGATGTTGAACTGACCGACGGCATACTTGCCTTCCATAGCTTTGGTCAGCATGTCTTTTGCGTTTACCAGAGGCATTGTAGTCACTCTCCAAAATATAAATTTATTTGCTCTGCGGATAAGCCCGCTTGAGTCT
>NZ_JBGVJL010000133.1:0-4148 GCF_045129435.1 Ruminococcus sp.
GTTACTTAGTCATTGTCGAGAACAATAAATTATTATTTTACAAACTATCTTCTCGCAAGAAAAATCATAATTTATCAATTTCACTCCAACATTTAAAACAGAATCTATCTTTTGCACAAAATACATATTGTTAAATTTTACGCTAAAACTACTATAAGGAGGTTTTTATATGTGTACTGCCGCAACATACAAAACCAAAGATTTTTATTTTGGACGAACTCTTGACTACGAATTTTCATATGGTGATGAAATCGCAATCACACCTCGCAATTATCCCCTTAACTTTCGCCACACCACTGCCTGCAATTCTCACTATGCTATAATCGGAATGGCTCATATTGCCGGTGAGTATCCGCTTTACTATGACGCAATAAACGAAAATGGTCTTGGTATGGCAGGTCTTAATTTTGTGGGAAACGCCGTATACGCTGAGCCTGTTTTTGGCAAAGAAAATGTGGCTCAGTACGAATTTATCCCATATATTCTTAGCAAATGTGCCAATGTAAACGATGCCAAAAGCTTGCTTGCAAACCTCAATCTCACAGGTACGCCGTTTAACGAAAAGCTTCCTACCGCCCAACTGCATTGGATAATTGCAGATGAAACTCAGGCTATAACTGTTGAATCAATGGCAGATGGACTGCATATTTATGATAATCCGGTGGGTGTGCTTACAAATAATCCGCCGTTTGAAACGCAGATGTTTATACTCAACAATTATATGTCACTCTCTCCAAAACAACCGCAAAACAGCTTTGCAAAAGGACTTAATCTTAACTCCTACAGCCGAGGAATGGGTGCCTTAGGGTTGCCCGGCGACCTCTCCTCTGCCTCTCGATTTGCAAGGGTTGCATTTACAAAGATGAACAGCATTTCTGCCGATACCGAGAACGCAAGCGTGAGCCAGTTTTTCCATATTCTCGGCTCAGTAGATCAGCAGCGAGGCTGTTGTGAGGTTACAGAAGGAAAGTACGAAATTACAATTTACACCTCCTGCTGCAACGCAACAAAGGGAATTTACTACTACAACACTTATGAAAACCATCAAATCTCTGCGGTTGATATGAACAAAGAAAATCTTGACAGCACCGAGCTTATACGCTATCCTGTAATCACAGAACAACACATTAATTTTCAAAACTAAGTTCTTTTTCAATATTGGGGGAATTATTGTTTAGCGGAAAGCTTTGGATAATTAACAAAAAATTTAGGTCGAGCCTTTTTAAAGGCTCGTGGGTTTGGGCAAAGCCCAAGAAAGCTGTTTTCATTGCAAATTTTCAGACACAAACAGGCAACAGCCTTTTAATAAGAAATAATTTATAAATAGAAAAAAGAATAACTTTTCTATTTTGTGTTGCTATCGCAACTATAAGGCTTTCGCTATTTTGTTCAAGCCGCCAAACAGCAAGCTGTTTGGCTATTCAGAATTTTGCATAAACTTAAAGTATTTGTGGGCTTTGCCCACACCCACAACCTTTGAAAAAGGTTGACCAAATTTTTATTTTCGAGTATAAAGCTTGCGATAGTTCAAACGAAATTTCCCGACCTTTGCTAAACTATAATTTATCAACATTACCCCAACATTAAAAACAGAACCCAAAACAAAAGCAACAGACCGGCACAAATGCACCGGTCTGTTTTTTTATTCTGCGTTTTTGAGTGCCTCTTCCATCGGTATTTTCTTGATTTTTAAGAATTGCAAAGCACCCACAACTGCGTATGCCACAATACCAAAGAAGAGCATTTTTACATAAACCATAGGTTCAATGTAGAATGTAAGCCAACCCGAGAAGCTGCTTATCAGTACTCCATATATCCACTTCATTAAAAGGTAGCAAACAGGCAGACTGATTATTACCGACAAAATTGCTACGATTGCCGTTGAGAGAATATACAGGCGTGTGATTTCGCCGTTTTGGTAGCCGAGAATTTTGACTATTGAAACCGAATTTGCGTTCTTTTCAATTATGATTTTAGAAAGCAAATATACAAGCATCATATAGAGCAATACCGAGAATGCAGTAACCAACGGGAACATTCCGCCCATTGAGTCTGTCATCTGATCGGAAATTACTGTCAAATCCTTTTGAGTAATTTCACTTGCTATGTAATCATCTTCAATATCTGTTATTTCTTTATCAGAAAAATATCCGCTGAAATAATTGTCAGGCTTGTCAAACTCGTTTCTAAAATTTTCAATATCCATAAACACAGCCAAAGATGCGGGATATTTATAAGTTCCGCTTATTGTAAAGCGATAGGTATTGTCATCATACTTAGTCTTGAGATTGAGATTATCGCCGACCTTTAAGCCGAATTTTTCCAAAACTCCCTCTGAAACATAAATCGAGTTTCTGTCAACAAAGCCTGCATCTACATATTTTGAGTCCTTATCAACGCCGAATACTGTGATTTCATCTGCGGTGTCAGAATTTTCAAAATCAGTTTCAAGAGTTGTAACAGCGTATTTTTCCGCACCCTCAGTCTTAGTTTCGGCAGGTACTTTCAAAATATACTGATAATCGCAAATCATATTGTCAATTACCTCTGCCTTAAAATTATCAAGTAACGGAGGCAGCATAAGACTGAACATCAAAATTAAATTTGAAAACAATATTCCCACAAAAAGTACAATATAGCTTGATTTATTCTGGAAAATAACACGCAGTCTGAACCTTGTCATAAAACTGAAATCGGGCAGCTTTGCAACCTTTTTCTTTTCTTTTTTAGAAAGGTCACGGCGTAAAAATTTAAGCGGTGAAAGCGAAAGCTTTTTGCTGAGAATGAAAATATTTACAACCACCATAATTATGCAAGGCACAACGGTTGTAATAACAAACGCATATCCGTTCCACAATGTAACATATGGACCAAGGCTATAGCTTCCGTAGTAAATTTCTGCGATTACATCTTTAAATACAGTGTAACCGAGAATATTGCCAAGCACAGCACCAATAAGTGTAACCACTACCGGCAAAAGCAGATAATGTCTTAAAAGCTCACCCCTTGTATAGCCTGAGGCTCTGAGAGTGCCGATAACCGCCGACTCTTTTTCAATAGTATTTGAAGTTGTAACAGCAAACACAAATGCCATAATAGCAATGACAATATACAAAAGTGTAATCATCATTGAGGTATCCGAACCAATATCATCACCCGAAAAATGAATTGCCTGATTATCAGGCTCAGCTACAAAATTATTCATAACTGCATTTTTAGCAATCAATTCTTTTATATCATTGCATTTATCGTGCTTTTCCTGTTCTGAAAGCGATGTATCGTTAAAGATAAATGAATAGCAGTAATTCAAATGCTTATCAGAAATTTCTTTAAAAGCATTATCGGTTACAGTTGCAACTGTAAAATTCTGAGCGTCAAACATCATATCGGCATTATTTTTAAACAATGCCGTATAATCTGAAAAAGCAACATATCCGCTGACATTGTAGTCCTTGCCGTCAAAAGTTACCTTGTCGCCGATTTCAATGCTGTTGTTTTCGCTGAAAAGTCTGTCGAGTACGATTTCGTTATCGTTTTTTGGAAATTCGCCGTCAAACAGTTCGATTTTATCAACATCACTTCGGTTTTTATAAATTCTATAGGTTGCGTCCTTGCAGGTTTCTTCCTTATAGAAATTCTCGTAAAGCTTTAAATCCTCATCTTCAAGCTTTTTGCTGAGGTCATCGGTAATCTTTGAATCAAGCACAAAGTAGCCGTCCTCAATATTATTTTTATCAAAGCTTTCATCAAAGGCAGTTTTCATACTTGTGCCTGCAACAAGAAAGCCCGACACAAGACCGATTGTTGCCACTAAAAATACAAAAATTACAATGTATTTGCCAATATCACTTTTAAGCTCTCGCGGCAGTCGCTTATTAAGCGGATTTTTCATAAATTCATCTCCTATTGACTTATTATAGCTGCTCTTACCAGTCAAGCTCTTCTGCGTTTACTTTTTCCTCGTTTTCGTATTCCTTACGAATATTGCCGTCCCTAAGCTTTATAACCTTATCCGCCATAAGCTTGATAGCGTCATTATGAGTAACAATAATTACTGTGTTGCCATACTTCTGATTAATAGTTTCAATCAGCTTTAAAATATCCTTTGAAGTTTTATAATCCAACGCACCTGTAGGCTCATCACAAAG
>NZ_JBGVJL010000134.1:0-2120 GCF_045129435.1 Ruminococcus sp.
TTTTTTATCATTTCATCAAGATTTTCAATACTGATAATAACTCCTCCTTTGCGTGTATAATAAAGTGTATTTTGCAAAGGAAGTAAATATGCTCATTATAGAGCAGTCAGTAATCAGCAAGGCGCACGCATAGGATAAAAAGTAAAGAGGCGGTCAACGCCGCCCTTCGTGAATATACATAAAAACACCGCCTTTTTGAAGTGACCCCAAAAAGTTAGACAAAGTTTTTTAGAAAAACTTGTACAAATTAAATATTAAGCAGCTAAAATGGCTTGAGATCTGTGCATAGCAGGTGTCAAGCCATTTAATTTTAGCTTGATTCTGCAATTGTTGTAATAATCTAGATATTCTTCTAATTCGGCTCGGAAGTGTTCTAATGAATCGAATTCTTGTAGGTACAACAATTCTGTTTTTAGCAAACCAAAGAAATTTTCAATTACTGCATTATCCAAGCAGTTCCCTTTACGGCTCATGCTCTGCTGTATCCCTTTATCAATTAACATCTTTTGATATTGTTTATGTTGATAATGCCAACCCTGGTCTGAATGAAGAATCAGATTTGTATTATCAGGTATTTTTTCAAATGCCTTATCAAGCATTTCTGTTACTATGCTTAATTTTGGATGTTCAGAAATTGTATATGATACAATATCCCCACTATATAAATCGAGAATAGGAGAAAGGTAAAGTTTTTGGTCAAACAAACTGAACTCTGTTACATCAGTAACCCACTTTTCATTTGGTTTTGAAGCAACAAAATTCCTCTCAAGTAAATTAGGGGCAATTTTTCCTACTTCACCTTTATATGATTTGTATTTCTTCATTCTGACTCTACATATCAGATTAAGCTGTTTCATTAGCCTTTGCACGGTCTTGTGGTTAATTAGAAAACCTCTGTTATGCAATTCCTTTGTTATTCTGCGATAACCATATCTTCCTTTGTTTTCTGTGTAAATGCTTGATATTTCTTCTTTAATTTCAAAGTATTTGTCTTCATCATTTCTGTGCTTAACATAGTAGTAATACGTGCTTCGAGGGATTCCGGCTATTTCTATCAATAATGATATTTTAAATTCATGCCTCAGCTCCCAAATTATTTTCGCTTTTTCTCTTGCCGTACCCTCTCGGCAACCAAGGCATTCAATTTTTTTAAGTATGCATTCTCCGCTCTTAATCGTTGTACTTCCGCCAATAAATCTTCTTCAACTTCTTTTGGAAGTTTTCTTGGACGACCTGTGTTTTTTCTTCCTCTGCGTTCAATGTACAAGCCTTCAGGTCCTTCTTCAAGATAGATGCGTTCCCATAACAGGACTCTTGTATGATCACTTATTTCAAATTGTCTTGCTGTTTCTCTGAAACTTAGCTTCTCCTTGTGCATTGTTTCTATTACTTTTTGTTTGAATTCTCCTGTATATCTCTTGTTCGGTATTCCTTTTGGCATAAAAAATCACCCCTCCTGTTAAACATTATATCACAATGTCTAACATTTGGGGTGCATTTCATTTTTTCAAGACGGTGTTCATTTTATTTATTGTTCGCCGCGTGGCGTTACTTTTCCTGTAAGAAAAGTAACCAAAGGAACTTTACCTTTTATGCGGTCTTTAATTCGGGGTGCTTTTTCTCAGCAATCTTCTGAAGTGCAAACACTACAGCAATAAGTGCGAAACCTGAAATATCAGTTACAGCACCGGGTATGATGCAAAGCAATCCGCCGCCGAGAAGAAGAATTCTCTGCCACCAGGGACACTTGACGTACATATATCCTTCCATACCTGCAGAAACACCCAAAATACCGATAATGGCAGATACACAGATAAGTGCAACGTCGTACCAGTGCTCAACACCTATGAAGAGCATCTCGGGGCTATAAGCAAAAATATAAGGAACAATAAATGCCGTAATCGCTAATCTCGTTGCGGTAACACCTGTTTTAAGCGGGTTGCATTTTGCAATTGCTGCACCTGCATATGCCGCAAGAGCAACAGGAGGCGTAATATCAGCAACAATACCGAAATAGAACACGAACATATGAGCCGCAAGAACAGGAATGCCCATCTTGATAAGAATGGGAGCTGTAATTGTAGCCATAATAACATAGTTAGCTGTTGTCGGAACACCCA
>NZ_JBGVJL010000135.1:0-6648 GCF_045129435.1 Ruminococcus sp.
ATGTTGATGATGGTGACGAGGTAAAAAAAAGCGGCTCTGTAGCAAGCGTTTATTCTACTGAGGAGGACGCTATCGCAAGAACAAAGGCGGCTTCCTTGGAAGACAGTATGCAGGCTCTTACAAAGCTTGAACAGACAAGACGCTCAAATACTGAGGGCATTGAAACTATCAATAATGACATTACAACTAATATTGAAACATTTCTTTATAACATCAATAATGCAAATACAGGCAAATTTGATTCTAATATAAATTCGCTTGTAAACTCGATTAATCATTATCAGGCTTTTACCGGTAAAACAGCCAGCTTTAAGTCTGAAATTGCTTCTTTGCAGGCACAAATCAATGACCTCAAAAATTCATCGGGCGACAGCATCGCAGAGCTCACTGCTCCAAAGGCAGGTTACTTTGTAGCAAATTGCGACGGTTATGAAAACAGCTATGACTATAAAAAGATAGGCAGTCTTACCCTTGATAATCTCAATAATATGAAAAAGTCTGCCGTATCTGATAAAACAATCGGCAAAGTAATCAGCAGTCTTGATTGGTACATTGCTTGTGAAATTACAAGTGACGAGGCAACTGACCTTACCTTGTGGGGCGATGATGTAACTATTGATTTTTCTGACGCATCTTCAAACACAGTTCCTGCATCAATCTACAAGGTTGTTCAGTATAACAATTCAGACAAGGCACTTGCAATTTTCCAATGTACCTATATGGATACCTCACTTTCAGAGATTCGCCAGGAACCTGTTGAAATTGGTATGGGCACATATTCAGGCCTTCGTGTAAGCAAAAAGGCAATTCACGATGATTATATTGAAAAGACAACATATGATGAAAACGGCAAGGAACATAAAGAAAACAAAAAAGTTCAGGGTGTTTATGTTCTTTACGGAAGCGAAGTTCAGTTCAAAGAAATTTCAATAGCCTATGCAGGCAATGACTTTGTTTTATGTGATCCGGAACCTGCTGACGGCACATTGTTCAGCGGAGAAACAATTTCGCTGTATGACCAGATTATTACGGAAGGGGACGACTTGTACGATGGAAAGGTTATTAAGTGATGTAGAGTATAACTACAAGCTAATCAACGAGAGAATTGCTGAGGCAGCTGAAAAATCAGGCAGAAAAAGAGAAGATATTACTTTTCTTGCAGCAACCAAGACTGTTGATGCAGATGTAATAAATTATGCAATTTCATTAGGTCTTGACCATATCGGCGAAAACAAGGTTCAGGAATTGCTTTCTAAGTACGAAAAATACGACCTTGAACACGCATCTTTGCAGTTTATCGGTCATTTGCAGACTAATAAGGTTAGACAGATTGTTGATAAGGTTGATTTAATTCAGTCTGTAGATTCTTTAAAGCTTGCTTCGGAGATTTCTAAGCAGTCTTTAAAAATCGGTAAAAAAACCGATGTTCTTGTTGAAGTCAACATTGGCAATGAAGAAAATAAGTCGGGTATTGACGCTTCTCAGCTTGAAGAATTATTGTGTCAGATAGCTCAATTAGAGGGAATTTCAGTCAAAGGACTTATGGCAATTCCGCCAATTTGTGATAATACACAGAAAATTTCAAAATATTTTGATAATATGCGTAATATCTTTATTGACATATCGTCAAAAAAATTAGATAATATAAGTATGACTATACTGTCAATGGGTATGTCTGCTGATTATTATGAGGCTATACTGAATGGTGCGACTATGGTAAGAGTAGGTTCATCACTTTTTGGTGCCAGAGATTACAGTAAATAATTCAAGGAGGAAATATATAATGGCAGGTTTTGTGGATAAATTCAAGCGTATGTGGGATGCTCCGGAGGATGAGTATCAGCAGGAGTATGACGAATATGGTTATGCTGACGAAAATGAAGAGGAAGAGGCTGAGGAACAGCAGCAGCCTGTAAGAGAGAGAAGCACAGCTCCTACCTCTAACAACAAGGTTGTTAATATTAATGCAAAGGCTAAAATTCAGGTTGGTATTTATAAACCTGAAAGATTTGGTGAGGAAACTCGTACAATCGCAGATGACCTTACAAAGTCACACACAGTTGTATTAAACCTTGAGGATACAAATAAGGATATGTCCAGAAGAATTCTTGACTTCCTCAGCGGTGTTGCTTATGCTAACGATGGCAAAATCAAGAAAGTTGCTTCTAATACATACATTATTATTCCAAATAATGTTGATCTTACCGGTGACGATTTACTTGATGAGTTAGAAAACAGCGGTGTCTACTTCTGATAACGATGAGCTTTTCAGCTCCAGAATAGAAGATTTGACTTCACTCTGTTATACTCGTCAGAAACCTGTTTTCTCTCAGTTTTTAAGCGAAGCAAAGCAGGCTCTTGCACAAAAGGTATTGCAGAGCATATATTTTGATAATTATATTTTTTTTGGTGGAAGTGAAAATTGCGAAAGAAAGATGCTCGGGGTGTTCTATAATGAACCCGAGCAGTCAGCCTTTCCTATATCTGCTATAGAATTCAAATACAGGGTGTGTGATAAGCTTACGCATCGTGATTTTCTCGGCACACTTATGTCACTTGGCATTGAGCGTGATACAGTTGGAGATATTCTTGTTGAAAACGGCAGAACTGTAGTTTTCGTAAAAAGTGAACTCAAAGATTATATAGAATCACAGATTTTTAAAATCGGTGGAGCAGGAGTAAAAATTGTCCCGCCAAACCTTGCAAATCTTCCGCAGGGCAGAGGTACAGAGGAAATGAGTCTTACGGTTTCATCTCTCAGATTTGACAATATTGTTGCTGCGGTAAGTGGACTTTCGAGAGATAAAACGGCAAAACTGATTTTATCGGGAGAAACTACCTTAAATTTTGTTGTAACTCAAAATGTGAGTTGCCAGGTTAAAGAGGGAGATACCTTTACAATAAGAGGTAAGGGCAAATTTAAGTTAGATAAAGTTTTGGGCGAAACTAAGAAAGGTCGCCACAAAATTTTAGTAATACATTTCAGATAGGAGTGCTTTAAATGATTACTATTGATGAAATTAAAAATGTTAGTTTCAGAAAAGCTGGCCGTCAGGGCTATATGGCTGAAGATGTTGACGCATTTATTGATGAAGTCATTGTAGCTTTTGAACAGTTGAAAAAAGAGAAAACTAACCTTGTACATAAAATCGATGTTCTTGCAACAAGAGTTGAGCAGTACAGAGCTGATGAAGAAACTGTAAGAAATGCTCTTCTTGCTTCACAAAAGGTTTCTGATGCTTGCATCAGAGAGGCTAAGGAAAAAGCTTCTAAGATTGTAAGAGAGGCTGAAACTAAGGCTCAGCAGCTTTTAGTTGATACAAACAGAATGACTGCTACAGAAAAGGAAAATTACCTTCTTCTTCAGTCAGACGCAGTTAAGCTTAAGAGCGAGCTTGTAGAGCTTTATAAAAAGCATCTTCAGATGATTAACGACCTTCCGACTGCTTCGGAGTTAGAGGCTGCAAGACAATTACTTAACGAAAAATATCCTACTGCTCCTGTAATTGAGGAAAAGCCACAGGATACAGTTAAGCCTGCTGAGCCGGCAGCAGTAGAAGTAAAAAAAACGGAAGAAAATGAAAACAATGCCGATGATAGCGTATCTGAAATTCTTTCTTCTTCAAAAGAAGATGCAGAGAATGATGAGAAAAAAGCACCTAAGTTTGGTCACCTTAAATTTGGTGACAACTACGATGTTTCTGCTGAATAATGGTATTTAGTAAAAACTAATATATGGAGAGTGTAACCAATGTCTCAGGATTATAATTCTACACTTAATCTTCCGAAAACCGACTTTCCTATGAGAGCAGGACTTCCTAAAAGCGAACCTGCTACATTAAAGTCTTGGGAAGATAACAAAGTTTATGAAAAGCTTATGGAGATTAACGAGGGCAAGCCTTTATTTGTTCTTCACGATGGCCCTCCATACGCAAACGGCGATATTCATCTTGGCCATGCTTTAAACAAAATTTTAAAGGACTTCATTGTTCGTTATAAAAATATGGCCGGCTTTAAAGCACCATATGTTCCGGGTTGGGATACTCATGGTCTTCCAACTGAGCTTAAAGCAAGAAAGAAAGCCGGTATCGGCAATTCAGCGGAAATTTCTATTGTTGAGCTTCGTAAAATGTGCGAAGAGTTCGTAACAGGCTATATCAATGATCAGCGTACACAGTTCAAAAGACTTGGTGTAATCGGTGAGTGGGATAACCCATATATCACTTTAAAACACGAGTTTGAGGCTGAGCAGATTAGAGTATTTGCTAAAATGGCAACAAAGGGCTACATTTACAAGGGTTTAAAGCCTGTTTACTGGTGTCCTGAGTGTAAAACTGCTCTTGCTGAAGCTGAAATTGAGTATGCAGAGGATCCATGCCACTCAATTTATGTAAAATTCCCTGTAACTGACGATAAGGGAGTTTTCTCAAACCTTGGCTTAGACCCTGCTAAGGTTAAGTTTGTTATTTGGACAACAACAACTTGGACATTGCCTGCCAATGTTGCAATTTGCGTAGGTCCAAGATATGAGTATTCTGTTATCAAAACCGGTGATGAATACCTTGTTATGGCTACAGAGCTTTACAAGTCAGCTTTTGAGGCTGCTGAAATTACAGATTATGAAGTAGTTGCTACTGTAAAGGGTAGTGAGCTTGAGTATATCAAGACAGCCCATCCGTTCCTTGACAGAGAGTCACTTGTAATTGTTGGTGACCATGTAACTCTTGAAAGCGGTACAGGCTGCGTTCATACTGCTCCGGGTCATGGTGTAGATGACTTTAATGTATGTCAGAACTACCCTGAAATTCCTACAATCTGCCCTGTTGATTCAAACGGTGTTCTTACCGAGGAAGCAGGTCCTTTTGCTGGTCTTAGCACTAATGAAGCAAATAAGAAAATTGCTGTATATCTTGATGAAAACGGATATCTCTTTGCATTAAAGAAGATTATCCACCAGTATCCACATTGTTGGAGATGTAAAACACCTATTCTTTTCAGAGCAACAGACCAGTGGTTCTGCTCTGTTGATGACTTCAAGGACAGGGCTTGCGAGGCTATTGACAGCGTTAAGTGGATTCCTGCATGGGGTCATGACAGAATTACAAATATGGTTAAGGAAAGAAAAGACTGGTGTATTTCTCGTCAGAGAAAATGGGGCGTTCCTATTCCTATTTTCTTCTGTAAAGAGTGTGGTGAGGCTCACATTGACAATGACGCAATGATGGCTGTTGCTGATTTGTTCGAGAAAGAGGGCTCAAACGCTTGGTATAATCATACTGCTGCTGAAATTTTACCTGAGGGTACAAAGTGTAAAAAGTGTGGCTGTACTGAATTTGAAAAAGAAAAAGATATTATGGATGTTTGGTTTGACAGTGGCTCTTCACATGCAGCTGTTGTCAGCAAGCGTGATAATCTCCAATTCCCTGCAGATCTTTACCTTGAGGGTAATGACCAGTACAGAGGTTGGTTCCAGTCATCACTTTTAACATCTGTAGCTACTGAGGGCGTTGCTCCGTATAAGGCAGTTCTTACCCATGGTATGATTCTTGATGAAGAAAAGAGAAAGATGAGTAAGTCACTCGGCAATGGTATCAGCCCACAGGATGTTACTGAAAAGTATGGTGCAGATGTACTCAGACTTTGGGTTTCATCTACTGACTACCAGTCTGATGTTCATATTTCAAATGAGATTTTGAAGCAGATTTCTGAGTCCTACAGAAAAATCAGAAACACAGCCCGTTATATTCTCGGTAATGTTTATGACTTTAACCCGGATACCGATGCTGTTCCTGTAGATGAGCTTATGCCTATGGACAAGTGGGCTATTGTAAAGCTTAATGAGCTTATCGCAAAGGTTAAGCAGGCTTACGATAACTACGAATTCCACCAGGTATATCACTCAATCAGAAACTTCTGCGTAATTGATATGTCTAACTTCTACCTTGATGTACTCAAGGACAGATTATATACCGAAAAGAAAGACAGTCACTCAAGAAAGGCTGCACAGACTACTATCTACATCATTCTTAATGCTATGACAAGAATGATCAGCCCTATTCTTGCATATACATCTGATGAAATCTGGAGATATATGCCACATTCATCAAATGAAAATGCTGAAAATGTTATTTTCAACGAAATGCCAACTCAGGTTGAAATTGAAACTGACGCTGATTTTATGCCATTCTGGGATGAAATTCATCAGCTTCGTGACGATGTTAAGAAGTCACTTGAAGTTTTGATTAAGGATAAGACAATCAAGAGCTCACTTGAGGCTAAGGTAGTGCTTAAAGCAAGCGGTGAAAAGCTTGAATTCCTTAAAAAGGCTGAGCCTGAGCTTGCTGCTGCATTCATTGTATCTGCTGTAGAAATTACAGAGAACAACGGTGAGCTTGAAATAGCTGTTGAAAAGGCAACAGGTGAGAAGTGCGAGCGTTGCTGGATTATCAGCGAAACTGTTGGTTGTGACAGTGAACACCCACACCTTTGCAAGCGTTGCAGTAATATCTTAAAATAATATTAAGTTAAATACTAAATCGGTGTAACATATTGCTGCACCGATTTAGCTTTATGGAGGTTTTTTATGCCTTTTATAGCCGTAATAATCGGAATACTTCTTGCTGTGGTAGATCAGATAATAAAGGTATT
>NZ_JBGVJL010000136.1:0-6553 GCF_045129435.1 Ruminococcus sp.
ATTTATATCACTAAGCTGAGTAGCCGACATTGTCTGATGTCCGCCACCGCCGAGTTTTTCCATAATAATCTGCACATTTACAGCACCAAAGCTTCGTGCGGAAATGCAGATTTTTCCGCCGCTTTCGAAAATTACGAATGATGCCTTTACATTTTCAAGTGTTAATAGTTCGTCTGCCGCCTGAGCCGAGGCAAGTCTAACATCGCCGTCAGCACCCTTTGCAACAGAAATTGCACAATTTTTGTATATTTTAGCGTCACAAACGATACTTACCTTTTCACGATAGGTTTCAATAGAATCGGAGAACATCTGCTTTACATTGATAGTAGTTGCACCTCGTCTTCTCAGATATGCCGCCGCCTCAAAGGTTCTTACACCTGTTTTTAAGACAAAATTCTTGGTATCAAGCATAATGCCCGCAAGTAATGCGTCCGCCTGAGCGTATCCGATAGCCTTTTCATCAATGCAGCTGATAATTTCACTGCACATTTCGCAGGCGGAAGATGCGAACGGCTCATGGCAGAATACAAGAGCATTGTCTATATAATTAACTGCTCTACGGTGGTGGTCAATGACAATAACCTTCTTACACTCATCATAAAGCTCAGGTCTTTCAAGTGAATTTCTGAGATGTGTATCAACGATAAGAAGCAAGGTTTTTTGTGTAACCTGATTCATTGCCTCCTGCGGAGTAATAAAAATGTCTTTGCCTATGTTCTTCTCTGCATAGTCAATCAGCTTTTCAGCCATTGTTTTAGTTTTATCAATAACAATCTTTGAATAAAGATTGAACGATTTTTCCATAACAGACTGCATACCGATAGCCGCACCAACGCAGTCGAGGTCAGAAAAGCGGTGTCCCATAATAAGGACTTTGTCGCAGTCATTGATAGTACGCTTGATTGCATTTGCAATAACACGCATACGCACCTTGCTTACCTTTTCAGAAGTAGCGGCTGTACCACCGAAGAATTCGTAAACATTGTTGCTTATGATTGCAACCTGATCGCCGCCTCTGCCGAGTGCCATTTCAAGTGCTTTTCGTGCATTGGTTTCACTGTCTTTAAGCGAATAAATTCCTCTGCACAAACCGATTGATACGGTAGCGGAGTGCTGACCTGCTTTGATAGAATGAATTTCCTGCAAAATAGGGAATTTCTGCTCTACAAGCTTGTCAACATCGGTTTCCTTGAAGATAATCATATAACGATTACTGCCGATTATCTTGAAAAGTGCGTTGTATTCATTTGCCCATCTCTGCAAAAATGACTGAACATTCAGTGAAACCTCAGAGTAAATTTCATCGGATTCGTTTGAGAAATCGTCACTGTTGTCAAAGGTAATGATTGCAACGCAAGGGCGTGTAGCGTGGTACTCACGCATAATCTGCTTATAATATGTATTTTCTATAAAATAACAGACATAGCCGTCATTTGTAGAAATTGCGAATGCGACAAATTCATTGCCGTTGCATGCCGTTTCAAAGGTGTCGTGGTCAGCTACTGCGGTTATCTTTTTGTCACCTATGTAAGGCGAAATTATATCGCCCTCAGGGTTTTTGCCGTTGCAGAACTGCTTGCGAAATCTCGTGTTGCTCCATATAATCTCGCCGTCTGTGCCAAGCACAGTGACGGGAATTTTGTATTTGTCGAGAAATTCGGGATTGAAGCCGTTGATTTTCTCGGCGGTACTGCGAACAGTTGTGGTTATATAGTTACGAAAGCGAAGGGTTGAAAGCACGACTATACCGGCGGTGACAACCGAAACTGCAATTTCAATGTAGCACAGCATTGGGTCATAACCGTATGAAGCAAAAGCCATTGCGAGCATCGCAACCGAGAAAATAATGAATGTCGGCATAGTTGTAAACTTTTTTCTTTTCAATTCAAACCCTTCCTTTCGTAGATTTTTTAACTTAAACTTCCTGTAAAATTGGAAGAATCATAGGTGTTCTGCGTGTTTTCTGAGAAATGTGCTTAGAAACATCGTCTTTAATTCTGTTCTTAATAATACCCCACTCGTGAATATTATTGTCGGCACAATCTTCAAGAATATTTGCGGCAATCTGTCTTACCTCATCAAGAAGTCCTTCGCTCTCACGAACATAAACAAAACCTCTTGATACAATGTCAGGACCGCTGATAACATGACCGTCATATACATCAAGGGAAGCAACGATAATAATAAGACCGTCCTGTCCCAAATGCTTTCTGTCACGAAGTACGATGCTACCTACATCGCCAACACCGAGTCCGTCAACAAATACCTTGCCGGCAGGCACAGCAGGAAGCTCCTTCATATAGTTTTCGTTTATTTCAATGCAACTGCCTACATCACCGATATAGATGTTTTTCTTTTCCATTCCGAGGAACATTGCAAGGTCAGCGTGCTTTCTGAGGTGCTTTTGCTCGCCGTGAACAGGAATGAAATACTTAGGCTTAACAAGCTTATGAATAATTTTAAGCTCCTCTTGACAAGCATGTCCGGACACATGAACTTCATACATTGACTCATAAACAACCTTACAGGCCTTTTTGAGAAGCTCATCAACAACATTGCCGACTGTTTTTTCGTTGCCCGGAATCGGATTTGCGGAAATGATGATAAAATCACCCTCACCAACCATAACCTTTCTATGGTCAGAGTATGCCATTCTTGACAAAGCACTCATCGGCTCACCCTGACTGCCTGTAGTAACAAGCACAATTTGCTCTCTTGGGTATCTGTCGAGCATATCAAGGTCAATTAAAATATTCTCCGGCACGCTCAAATAGCCAAGCTCACTTGCAACTGCCATATAGTTTACCATACTTCTGCCTGAGAAAGCGACCTTTCTGCCGTATTTCTCGGCACAATTTATAATCTGCTGAACTCGGTTTACATTTGAAGCAAAGGTAGCAATAATAATTCTGTCATGCTCGGCTCTTCTGAAAAGATTGTCAAAGCTGTCGGAAACTGTTCTTTCAGTCTGAGTGTATCCGGGACGCTCTGCGTTTGTACTCTCGGCAAGGAGTGCGAGAACACCCTCATCGCCTACTCTGGCAAACGCTGACAAATCAATCATATCACCTGTGATAGGTGTGCAGTCGATTTTAAAGTCACCTGTATGAACAATAGTGCCGGCAGGTGTGCGGATTGCAAATGCTACCGCATCAGGAATTGAATGGTTTACATGAATAAACTCCACGCTCATACAGCCAAGCTTTATGGTTTCGCCTGCGTTTACTCTGTTTAGGCTCGACTCATTATAAAGGCTGTGCTCCTTGAGCTTATTGCCGACAAGACCAAGAGTAAGTGAAGTGCCATAAATCGGAATGTTGACTCTGCCAAGTAAAAACGGCAAACCGCCAATGTGATCCTCATGACCGTGAGTAAGCACAATACCTCTGATTTTGTCCTGATTCTGCTCAATATAAGTAAAATCAGGAATAACAAGGTCAACACCGAGCATATCACCATCCGGGAAAGCCATACCGCAGTCAACAAGAATAATATCGTTCTCACACTCAATCATTGTAATGTTCTTGCCGATTTCGTTAAGACCACCGAGAAATGCAATTTTTACCGAAGGTTTATTCTTAACCAGTCTTGACTGCTTCTGATAAGGCTTTTTACGGTAATTCTTTGTATATTTAAAGTTTTTAGTTTTATTAAAAGAATCCGCTTCTCCTTTTCCCTGTCCCGGCTTGTAGGAATTTCCTCCGTAATTTTTTTTGCCCTTTGAGTACTTACTGTAGTTATTGTTCTTTCTTCTGTTATCGTACTTGAATTCTGTACTCACAAATTTACCTCCATATTCATAAATTTTATTAAAATTAACATTTCACACAATACAGGCATAATATTCCTTTTGTATGTATTACGCACAATAGCCTGCGTTTTAAGTAAAAAACAAAGCCCTGATACATAACGGTCATATCAGTAAATGAAACATTAATAATATATACTGTATAATATATTTAAAATCTGTAATTCCATACAGATTAAATCCTAATTGTAATCTTCTTTATTGTACAGCAAATCAAAGAGTAATGTCAAGCATGTTAAAGAATTAAAGTCAAATTTTATGATTACAGTTTGGTAAACTTTCCGTTAATTTCCATTTTAGTATGTGCATTTATGAAAGCAAATTACTAAAAATATGCAAGATTTCAAAAATAATAATTATTATTTAATAAATTCAGTTCATAATAACTTTAAAATGAAAAAATAAACATAAAATATGGTTGCATTTGGTGATTTTGCGTATTATAATATAGGTTGAACATCAGCTAAGGAGAATTGCAAATGAAACAAGTTGAAATTTTTACAGATGGTGCTTGCAGCGGCAATCCGGGACCCGGTGGCTGGGGTGCGATATTACGATATAATGAGCACGAAAAGGAAATCTCGGGTGGAGAAGCTGTCACTACAAATAACCGAATGGAAATTAGTGCCGTAATTGGTGCACTTTCTCTTCTTAAAGAGCCATGCAATGTAACTCTGTACAGCGATTCTCAATATGTTTGCAACGCATTGAAGCTCGGCTGGGCTAAAAAATGGAAAGCAAACGGTTGGATGAGAAACAAAAAGGAAAAAGCACTTAATCCTGAACTTTGGGACAAGCTTCTTTCCCTTTGTGACATTCACAATGTTGATGTTGTATGGGTAAAAGGCCACGCTGGCCACCCTGAAAACGAACGCTGTGACCGCTTGGCAGTTGCCGAGGCACACAAGTTTTCAAAAGGCTGAGTGACCGACTTTTTATATAGATATAGATTGGAGATTAATAAGTATGAGATATATTTATGCAGACAACTCCGCTACAACAGCTATATCGCCTACTGTGCTTGAAAAAATGATGCCTGTACTCACCGAGTACTACGGCAACCCGTCAAGCCTTTACAGAATCGGCGGTAAAGCCAAGGAAATTCTTGAAAATTCAAGAGAAAACATTGCCAAAAACCTTGGTGCGGCTAATGCAAATGAGATATACTTTACCTCAGGCGGCAGTGAATCTGATAACTGGGCATTAAAGGGCGTATGCAGAGCTCTTAAAGCTAAGGGCAAAAAGCATATTATTACTTCTAAGTTTGAGCATCACGCTATTCTTCACACCTGCCAGACTCTTGAAAAAGAGGGCTTTGAGGTAACTTACCTTGATGTGTATGAAAACGGTATTGTTCATCCTGAAGATGTAGAAAACGCAATCAGAGAGGATACAGCTATTGTATCTATTATGTACGCAAACAATGAAATCGGTACAATCCAGCCAATTACCGAAATCGGTGCTATTTGCAGAAAACATCATGTAATTTTCCATACCGACGCTGTTCAGGCTGCCGGCTATGTAAAAATAAATGTTCAGGAGCAGAATATTGATATGCTTTCAATGACTGCTCATAAATTACACGGTCCTAAGGGCATTGGACTTCTCTATGTTAAAAGAGGTATCAGATTAGAGAATTTAATTGACGGCGGTGCTCAGGAAAGAAATAAAAGAGCCGGTACAGAAAATGTTGCCGGAGTAGTTGGTCTTGACGCAGCTCTTCAGGAAGCTGTTGACACAATGGATGAAAGAAGAGAACATCTTGAAAAACTGCGTGACAGACTTATTGACGGACTTCTCAAAATTGAACGCTCAAGAGTAAACGGTGACAGAGTTCATCGTCTGCCGGGTAATGTTAATATGTGCTTTGAGGGCATTGAGGGTGAAAGCCTGCTTTTAAGACTTGATATGAACGGAATTTCGGCTTCTTCAGGCTCTGCTTGTACTTCAGGCAGCCTTGACCCAAGCCATGTTCTTCTTGCAATCGGTCTTCCTCACGAAATTGCACACGGCAGTATGCGTCTTTCATTCTCAGCAGAGCTTACAGATGAAGATGTTGACTATATGCTCGAGGTTATCCCTCAGATTGTAACATACCTGAGAAATATGTCACCTCTCTGGGAAAAAATTAAAAAGCAAGAGGCTCAAGAAGCTCTTAATAAATAATCAGGAGGCTTAGATATGGCTTATTCAGAAAAGGTAATGGACCACTTTGCCAACCCAAGAAATGTTGGCGAAATTCCTGATGCTGACGGCATCGGTGAAGTAGGCAACTCAAAATGTGGCGACATTATGAAAATGTATATCAAGGTTGAGGACAACAGAATTGTAGATGTTAAGTTCAAAACCTTTGGCTGCGGTGCTGCTATTGCAACAAGCAGTATGGCAACTGAGCTTATCAAGGGAAAAACCATTGATGAAGCTTTAAAGCTTACAAACAAGGCAGTTATGGAGGCTCTTGACGGACTTCCGCCAGTAAAGGTGCACTGTTCTGTTCTTGCTGAGCAGGCAATCAAAGCTGCACTTGCTGATTACTACAAGAAAAACGGCATTGACCCTACTCCAATCGTAGGTGACATCGGCGACTGTGACGATTGTCATTGCCACTAATCAAAATTTTGGGACAGGCTTAAAAACCTGTCCTTTTTTGTTGTTTTTATCAAAGGGGTGGGGAAATTATGGTTTAGCGGATTTAGGCTTCCCCTCGAGGGGAAGCTGTCACGCAAGTGACTGATGAGGTGTTGA
>NZ_JBGVJL010000137.1:0-15436 GCF_045129435.1 Ruminococcus sp.
TGAATTTGTTTCTGAAATCTTTGGTGAAGAGGCTGATGAGCTCAGAAGAAGAGGCGGCGATGGTGGCGAATACGGTGCTACCACAGGCAGACCTCGTAGAATGGGTTGGCTTGACCTTGTAGCTACACGCTATGGCTGTAAGGTACAGGGTGCTACTCAGGTTGCATTCACAGTACTTGATGTTCTCGGCTACCTTGATGAAATTCCTGTATGTGTTGGTTATGAACTTGACGGTGAAGTTATCAACTACTTCCCATCAACAACAAAGCTCAAGAGATGTAAGCCAATTCTCAAGAAATTAAAGGGTTGGAAATGCTCAATTTCCGGCATTAAAGAATACGACAAGCTTCCAAAGGAATGTCGTGACTATATTGAATTTGCAGAAGAGCAGATTGGTGTGCCGATTAAGATTGTATCTAACGGCCCATCAAGAGATGATATTATTTACAGATAAACAAAGGCTGGTAATCTAATGAAAAACAAAGAAAGAGTTATTGTCCTCGACTTTGGTGGACAGTATAATCAGCTTATTGCAAGGCGAGTTCGTGAGTGCAATGTGTATTGTGAAATACTGCCTTATACTGTCAGCCTTGACAAAATTAAAGAATTAAACCCAACCGGTATTATTTTTACCGGCGGCCCAAACAGCGTTTATGACGAAAGCTCACCTCATATAGCAAAAGAGATTTTTGAGCTTAATATTCCTATCCTCGGCATTTGCTATGGCTGTCAGCTTATGGCATACACTCTTGGCGGTGTTGTAACTCCCGCTACAGATAATTCATCTTGTGAGTATGGCAAAACTATGACCAATTACAACAATAATGATGTTATCTTAGCAAATGTGCCTGAGCATGGCATTTCATGGATGAGTCATCGTGACTACATCAGCACAGTTCCTGACGGATTTACTGTAACTGCAACAACAGCAGTTTGCCCTGTTGCAGCTATGAGCTGTCCTGAAAGAAAGCTTTACGGTGTGCAGTTCCATCCGGAAGTAAACCATACTGAAAATGGTAAGGATATGCTTCGCTCATTCCTTTATGATGTATGCGACTGTAAAGGCGAGTGGCAGATGGATAGCTTTATTGACTCAACAGTTGCCAAACTTAAAGAACAGATTGGCGACAAGGGTGTAGTTCTCGGACTTTCAGGCGGTGTTGATTCATCGGTTGCAGCAGCTCTTCTCAGTAAAGCTGTCGGCAAGCAGCTTACCTGCGTTTTTGTTGACCAGGGACTTATGCGTAAAGACGAGGGCGACTTTGTTGAGCAGACATTCACAAAGCTTTTTGATATGAATTTTGTTCGCATTAATTGTCAGGAAGAATTCCTCTCAAAGCTTAAAGGTGTTTCTGAGCCTGAGGCTAAGAGAAAGATTATCGGCACAGAATTCTATAATGTATTCTGGAATAAAATTCGTGAAAGCTACGGCAGCGGATATTTTGCACAGGGCACAATTTACCCTGACAGAATTGAGAGTGGTAAGGGCGATGCCGCAAAGATTAAAACCCACCACAATCAGGTAGAAGTTCCAAAGGATATTACCTTTGAGGGTATTATTGAGCCTTTACAAGATTTGTTTAAGGACGAAGTGCGTGTAGTGGGCGAAAAGCTTGGACTTCCTCATGAGCTTGTATGGCGTCAGCCATTCCCGGGTCCCGGACTCGGTGTAAGAGTTATCGGCGAAGTGACTGCTGATAAGGTTAAGATTTTGCAGGAAGCAGACGCTATCCTCAGAGAAGAAATGGATAAGTGTGGCTACGCTTCTCAGATGAGCCAGTTCTTTGCAGTCCTTCCGGGTGTAAAGACAGTAGGTGTAATGGGCGATTCCCGTACCTATGATGAGCTTGTCGCAATCAGAGCTGTAACTACTGACGACTTTATGACCGCCGACTGGGCAAAAATCCCATATGATATCCTCGGCAGAGTTTCAAGCCGTATCATAAATGAAGTAGAACATGTAAACCGAGTTGTTTACGACATAACCTCCAAACCCCCCGGAACAGTGGAGTGGGAATAAATCGAAAAAGTCTGAAACCCCAGTAATATCAAGGGTTTCAAGGTTTTCAAAGAGCCCGTTGATAAGATTTTGATAAGATTCTGCTCGGTACCCTTTATCGTGTGTATCGAGTGGTTTGTGAGTAAAAAGTAATATCTTGTGGCTCGCAAAAATACCATATTAACATTAAACCCCGTACTGACGGATTAAAGTCAGTACGGGGTTTTTGTCGTTGGCAATTATTTTAACTTATCTTTGAACGCTTCGACCATAGCGTCGCTGAAATTCTGTGACGGTACTTTTACAAAGCCGGAAGTTTCATCGTACTTTGGATAATTGTAACGCCACTTATCATATTCGTCACGGTTAATGTCGCCGTTATGATATTTCTCGGCTTGTTCAGCCCACGCATTAAGCATTTCCGAAAGCTCGGCAGCGTCCGTCCCCTTGCGAGGGTCTGCATACATCGAAACACCGTTTTCAGTCTTCACTATTGTCAATCCGTATCTGTCCTCTAATGTAAACAAGGTGTGCATTAACCCTATGTAGCTGTCAATGTCGGGAACAGAAAGAGCCTGCGGAGATATATCAAAAACCTCTGCAAGTTTATTTGTTAAATCTGTTTTTGGTGTTCTTGAGCCGGATTCATACTGTGCCATACGAATGTCAGCGGTTTTTTCGGGAAATCCGACCACCTGTCCTAAATATTTCTGTGTCATTCCGCAAAGATTACGAAAGAATCTTATTCTCTCTCCGATTGCCATAAAATTGCACTCCTTACTTATGTAATGTGCAATCAGTATATCATATATGTTTAGCATATGTCAAGCAACATAAAATAAAAAAGTTTAATATTCTTGCAAAAACTACTTGACATAACGGAATATGTTTAGTATAATCATTAAGCGAATAGCGTTAAGTCTGTTTGCAAATAATTGAATATCCGTCATACATCACGGTAATGGTGTATCCGCTCGGGCAAATCGGAATGCGGTCAGAAAGTATCCGACAATAAATAACCAAAACAATTATAAAGGAGGTGTTTTTTATGACAGAAAAGTCTTTTATCAGAGCCGATGAGGTTGCAGAGGAATTGGATGTATCGAAATCTTATGCATATAAGGTTATAAAACAGCTCAACGATGAGTTGAGTGCAAAAGGATATATCACAGTTGCAGGACGCATCAGCCGACAGTATTTTAATGAAAGAGTTTACGGAGCAGAAAGGAGAGAGGTATAATGCCGGCTTACAAAAACAAAGACAACGGAACTTGGTATGTGATGACTCAATACACAAATTGGAAAGGCGAACGCAAGCCAAAGTGTAAGCGAGGATTTGATACCAAACGAGAGGCGCAGGAATGGGAGCATACTTTCCGACAACAAAATTCGGGAGATTTGGATATGCCCTTTTCTGCCTTTGTTGAAATCTACCGTCAAGAGCAAAAGCCACGATTAAAAGAAAGCACTTGGCAAACAAAAGAAAACATTATTCAGCAGAAAATTCTGCCGTATTTTGAAAATTACAAAATCAATGAGATTACAACCAAAGATGTACGAGCTTGGCAAAATGAAATGCTTGCATATCGCAATGAGGAGAATAAGCCCTATTCTTCATCATACCTGAAAACGCTGCACAATCAACTTTCCGCCATATTTAATTATGCGGTAAGATTTTATGACTTGCGAAGCAATCCAGCAGCAAAAGCCGGAAATATGGGTAGTGAAGAACGCAAGGAAATGCTGTTTTGGACAAAGGAAGAATATCAAAAGTTCTCCGAAATAATGATGGATAAACCGATTTCTTACTATGCTTTTCAAATGCTCTATTGGACAGGTATCCGTGAGGGAGAATTACTTGCTCTTACTCCTGCTGATTTTGATTTTGAAAAAGGAACAGTAAAAATCAGCAAAACGTATCAACGAATAAAAGGTGAAGATATGATTACTTCACCGAAAACAAAGAAAAGTAATCGAACGGTACAAATGCCGGATTTTCTTTGTACTGAAATGCAGGAGTTCTTTGATATGCAGTACGGGCTGAAAAGGAAAGACCGTATTTTTAACATAACGAAAAGCTATCTTCATCACGAAATGGATAGAGGCTCAAAAGCCGCAGGGGTAAAGCGTATTCGTATTCACGATTTAAGGCACAGTCATATCAGCCTTTTAATTGATATGGGATTTTCAGCAGTCGCCATTGCAGACCGAGTGGGACACGAGAGTATAGAAATTACTTATCGCTATGCCCATCTGTTCCCGTCAAAGCAAAAAGAAATGGCAATAAAACTTGATTTTATGAATAAAGGAGTGTGATATTATGTCAGCCAAAAATGTTGATAAGTATAATCGTTTTCGCAGTATTACCGTAGCTTTCAGAGTATCTCCCGAAGAACAAAAAGAGCTAAACAGAGCCATTGCTCTTTCGGGATTGCCCAAGCAGGAATATTGTTATCGCAAATGTATGGAGCGTGAGGTGGTCGTTCAACCGAGTCCGAGAGTTTACAAGGCTCTTAAAACTCAAATGGAATTCGTCCTTAATGAATTGCAACGAATTGGTGTCGGTGGGAGCATTGAGCCGGAGCTTCTTGATACTATCGACCTTATCGCTACCACAATGAATGGATTGAAAGGAGATGACAACAATGGAAAATAAAAAAATGACCGCTCCGATTGTATCTGTTGGCGCAGATACGGAGCAGTCACCAAATGTATGTAATGATAGTATAACCGATTTTAATGAGGATGGCAAGAGCTTAGATGATTATCTTGAGGAAATGCAAAAAGAATTTTCAAAGCAAATGAGTCCGTCGTATCTCAAAACAGTTTCGATGAGCGAGTTGTATGATACGGTTTTTAATGTTCAAACACCGTTGATAGACGGTTTGCTACAAAGAGGCACTTATATTTTTGCAGGCTCTCCAAAGGTGGGGAAAAGTTTTATGATGGCACAGCTTGCTTATCACATAAGCACAGGCACACCGTTATGGGGTTACAAAGTGCGAAAGTCAACCGTGCTTTACTTTGCACTTGAAGATGACTATCCCCGCTTGCAAAAGCGATTGTTTCAAATGTTTGGTGCGGAAGAAACAGATAATCTGTATTTTGCCACACAATGCAAAACATTGAACGAAGGCTTGGACGAACAAATTAAAGGCTTTATGGAAGAACATTCAGATACTGGCTTGATCATTATCGACACATTAAAGCGTGTTCGTGAAGCCGGCGGAGCCGATTACAGCTATGCAAGTGACTATGATATTGTAGCAAGGCTAAAATCATTGGCGGACAGCTACAATGTTACAATGCTCATTGTTCATCATACTCGCAAGCAAAAAGCGGAAGATATTTTCGATATGATTTCAGGAACAAACGGATTGATGGGAGCCGCCGACGGAGCGTTTGTTCTCAGCAAAGAAAAACGAACTTCTAATAACGCCATACTTGATGTTGCCGGTAGGGATCAACAAGATATGAAAATTCATCTTGTGAGAGATGTCGAAAAACTAATTTGGAATTTTGAGAAGTCCGAAACAGAATTGTGGAAAGAGCCGCCTGAACCGTTACTTGAAAAAATTGCAACAACTCTTTTGTCGGAAAGTAAAGTGTGGGAAGGTACAGCTTCCGAACTCTGTGAAATTCTCGGAGAAGATGTTATGGATGCTGTACTGGCTGCAACATTGAAAGACTTGATAGAAGATGGAATTGTTGAAAGAAAATCTTATGATGAAATTCCACTAAAGTCGAGTATATGCTGACACAAAAGGGAAAATCAGTTGTGCCTATTTTGCAAAATATTTGCCAATGGTCGGTTATTTTTTATAAAGAAGATACCGAAAATGAAATGGTGCAATGCCTGAAATGTGATCATCATAGATAGGAGAAAATATACATTAATGAGGTTAGAATATGAAAAATGATAATAATCTGTTGGCTGATATGCCTGTGCCAAGTGCTTTTTTTAAACTTGCGATTCCGGCGATAGCAGCGTAGCTAATTAATATATTATACAATTTAGTGGATAAGATGTTTATCGGACGTATTCCATGTGTTGGAAAACAGGCACTGGCAGGAGTTGGTGTAACAACCCCTGTAATTTTAGCGATTTCGGCTTTTGCGGCTCTTGTGAGTATGGGTGGTGCACCGAAAGCATCTATTTTTATGGGAAAAGGCAATAACGAGTATGCAGAAAAAGTTATGGGAAGCTGTACCTGGCTGCTGATTATATTATCTGTGGTGTTGACAGGAATTATGCTTGTTTTTGGTAAGCCCATTTTGTTGTTATTCGGTGCGAGCAGTGATACTATTACTTACGCCGTTGATTATATGAATATTTATTGTCTTGGCACTTTATTTACACAATTGACGATAGGGTTAAATGCTTTTATAACGGCACAGGGAAAAACTCTGATCAGCATGTGTAATGTAGCTGTTGGAGCTGTAACTAATATTATTCTTGATGCAGTATTTATTAATGGTATCGGCATGGGAGTAAAGGGTATTGCATTGGCAACAGTTATTTCACAGGGAGTATCTGCATGTTTTGTTATCCGTTATCTCACAACAAATAAAAGCAAATTACATTTACATTTCAGAAATATTTGCTTTGATGGACAGATTATTTGGTCTTGTATTTTGCTTGGTACTTCACCGGCATTGATGCAATTGACAGAAAATATGGTGGCAATCAGTTTTAATACATCTTTGCAAAAGTATGGAGGTGATATGGCGGTAGCATCTATGAGTATTCTTAATAGCGTTATGCAATTCGTTATGCTGCTTTTACCGGGACTGGTGCAAGGGGCACAACCATTGTTAAGTTATAATCTTGGAGCAAAAAATATATCCAGAGTAAAGAAAACATTTCGATTATTGCTTATATGCTGTGTCAGCGGCTCATTTCTTATTTGGCTTATATGTATGACACTGCCTAACACGGTTGCTTCTATTTTTACCAGCGATGCTGCTTTGATTACTTATACAAATAAAAGCATGAGGGTATACCTGGCAATGCTTTTCATCTATGGAATACAAGTCGCATGTCAGTATAGTTTTGTAGCATTAGACCAAGCACCAAAAGCAATCTTTCTTACTATCTGGCGTAAAATTATTATACTTATACCGTTAATTTTTATTTTACCACATTTTGTGCCAAATGCGGTAATGGGTGTATATTTGGCTGAACCGATTGCTGACACCATTGCTGTGTGTACTACGGCACCTATGTTTTATTCTTATTATCGGAAATTGAAGTGCTAAAATAATCAGACTTACAAATTCAAGTTTGTTGGGATAGTGAAAAATATTTGTCTTATTGTGTTTTGCAATATGGTGTTGATTCCCTAAGCAAATTTGCTTTATAATCTGAATCAGAACATAATGCTATTATCCACAGTTACGAAGCGAGTGTTATCAATACCTATAACAAAATGATAACATTAATGGATAATACTTTGCTTATTACTCAATTGGTTGATGGGCTGTACATAACAACCTGAATTGCAAAAGTTCGGCTTAATTGCCGGGCTTTTTTCTTGGATAAAACAAGGTGCAAACCACAGGGAATTATTCTGTACTAATTTAAGCAAAAATTTAAGCAAAAATTTTCCGACCGTTAGTAAACCATAAATTCAATTATCAATATCTCGCTAACATTAAAACAAAACTTTTTAAAACTATTGACATTAATATTATCTTGCATTATAATAATTATCCAAATTTTTGAAATAATTGGAGGAAAAGTATGAAATCATTATGTGGTGCGGATTGTGATAACTGTGGTTTTGGTAAGAGCAAAAATTGCAAAGGATGCACAGCTACAAAAGGGTGTCCGTTTGGCAAGCAATGCTTTGTTTATGGATACATAAAGAATGGCGGAAAGGAAAGCTTTGAGGTCCTGAAAAAACAGTTGATTGCTGAGTTTAACTCGCTTAATGTGCCCGGTATGCCTGCTATTGACGAGCTTTACGCTATGAATGGCGAGTATGTGAATCTTGCTTATCTAATGCCTAACGGAGAAAGAACTAAATTGCTCGATGACAATAGTGTGTATTTATGCAATCAGGTTGAGTGTGAATTTAATGACGGTTCATTGATAAGCTGCTTTGGCTTGGTGGCAGGTCTTGATTTCTTGCTTGTAAGCGAATATGGCGAAAACTGTACAAACCCTGAAATTGTTGTGTATAAAAGAAGATAAGACTCTAAAAATGAGTGTTGAAATTTCATGAAAAATAAATCAGATGAAGATTACAGTTTATATAATGACAGTCCCATTGGCAAGATAGTATCGGTTACAGTTGACCGACCGCTCGGCAGCTTTCACCCAAAGCATAGGGATATTTTCTACGCTGTAAACTATGACCATATAAAAGAAAAAATTCTATGACAGCTATGTTATTATGTAACATATTTCTCTTAAATAATTATATTTCATATCTCAGCAATATTTTCCTTGTAAAATGCTAACAAAAATGAAAAATATGTCGAAAACACTTTACTTTGCTAATGTGATAATGCTATAATATAGTGTAGCTATTTGCTAAGTTAAATTACGGAGGAAAATTTTATGAAAAAGATTTCAGCTTTGGTACTTGCAGGCGTTATGGCGGCAACAGCTCTTGCAGGTTGCGGTGGTTCAAATTCAGCATCTAACACAGGTTCTCAGGCAACAGAGAACGATTGGACTTATATTCAGAATAAAGGCGAATTGGTAATCGGTATCACATATTTTGAGCCGATGAACTATATGGACGAGAACGGTCAGCTTACAGGTTTTGAAACTGAGTTTGCTACAAAGGTTTGTGAGAAGATGGGCGTAACTCCTAAGTTCCAGAAGATTGACTGGGATTCAAAGGAAGTTGAACTTAACGCAAAGACAATCGACTGCATTTGGAACGGCCTTACAATCACAGACGAGCGTAAGGAAAATATGAGCATTTCAACTCCTTATATGGAGAACAAACAGGTTATGGTTGCCAAGGCAGATATTGCAGATTCACTCACATCAGCAGACGCACTCAAGGGCAAGACTGTTGTTGCAGAGAAGAAGTCAGCCGGCGAAGAGGTTGCTCAGAGTGACGAGTTCTTCACAAGTGCAGATTATGTATCTGTTGACTCACAGGCTAAGGCATTGCTTGAGGTTAAGTCAGGCACAGCTGATGTAGCAGTAATCGACTATGTAATGTCAATCGGCACACTCGCCGAGGGCTCGGATTACGCAGATCTCAAGGTAGTTTCCGACAAGGCTTTCTCACCTGAGCAGTACGGCATTGCACTCAGCAAGGACAGCCCGGAAACTCTCGCAAAGCTTAATGATGCAATTCAGGCTTGTGCAGATGACGGCTCACTTGAGCAGATTGCAGAGAAATATAATCTTCAGGACTTACTCCTTGTAAAGGCTAAATAATTATGAACCAGTTTTTAAATGTTACAAACAGCCTCTTAGAGGGCTTTGGACAGAACTGCCTTATATTTATAGTTACAATTCTTGCGGCTATGCCACTCGGACTTATTGTTTCTATGGGCTCAATGTCCAAATTCAAGCCGATTAAGTGGATTACAAGAACATTCGTGTGGATAATCAGAGGCACACCTCTTATGCTCCAGCTTTTCGTTGTGTTCTATGTTCCACCGCTTATGACAAACGGCGGCTTTAACTTTTCAAGAATAAATGCCGCACTTATTGCATTTATCATCAACTATTCGGCTTATTTTTCAGAAATTTATCGTGGCGGTATTGAGTCTGTGCCAAAGGGACAGTACGAGGCAGGACAGGTGCTTGGTATGACAAAGCCGCAGATTTTCTTTAAGGTTGTGCTTATGCAGGTTGTAAAGAAAATTACAGCACCAATCGGCAACGAAATCATAACACTTGTAAAGGATACATCACTCTCAAGTGTAATTGCAATCCCTGAAATTCTGATGATGGCAAAGGATTTCTCAATGCAGGGACTTATCTGGCCATTGTTCTACTCGGCAGTATTCTACCTTGTATTCTGCGGTGTACTTACTATTTTGTTCTCATTCATTGAGAAAAAGCTTGATTATTACAAGGGTTAAGGAGGGGTAGTATGTCATTGTTAAGCGTTGAAAATATCCGTAAAAGCTACGGCAAAACTCCCGTCCTTAAGGACATCAGCTTTTCGCTTGAAAAGGGCGAGGTGCTTGCGATAATCGGCTCGTCCGGTTCAGGCAAGACCACACTTTTGAGATGTCTTAATTTCCTTGAAACCCCTCAGAACGGCAAAATTTCCGTCGGTGACAAGGTGTTGTTTGACAGCAACGATTCTGCAAAGGCGAGTGACGCACAGATTCGTAAGAACAGACTGCACTTTGGACTTGTGTTTCAGTCTTTTAATTTGTTCCCACAGTACAGCGTAATTGATAACATTATGCTTGCACCTCGACTTGCCGCAAAGGCCCAAATAAAGCAGACAGGCGAGTATATGGGTGCGAAAAATTACAAGGACGCACAGAAGCTTATCAGAGAAACAGCACTGAGTTTGCTTGATAAGGTAGGACTTTCTGAGAAAAGCGAGTCTTATCCTTGCAACCTCAGCGGTGGACAGCAGCAGCGAGTTGCCATTGCAAGAGCATTGGCTCTTAATCCTGATGTTTTGTGCTTTGACGAGCCGACCTCGGCACTTGACCCAGAGCTTACGGGAGAAGTGCTGAATGTAATAAGAAGCCTTAAAACTTCGGACAGCACAATGATTGTTGTTACTCATGAAATTGAGTTTGCAAGAGATGTTGCAGATAAGATTATCTTTATGGCTGACGGTGTAATTGCCGAACAAGGCACACCTGAGCAGGTAATTAACAATCCACAAAACCCAAGAACACAGGCTTTCTTGTCAAGATTTAATCATTAATATGCTTATAAAAAACGCTCTGACTTAATGCGGTCAGAGCGTTTTGTTGTGTCGCTATAAATTGACTTGTTAATGGTCGAGAATTAAGCGGCTAAAAATTTGCCTATATTTTCTGCTCGGATAAAAAATTTAGGTCGAGCCTTTTTAAAGGCTCGTGGGTTTGGGCAAAGCCCAAGAATAGTTGTGACTATTACAATTTATTAGGCACAAACAGCAACGCTGTTTGTGTGTTAAATCAAGGTTTGACAAAACAGGCGACAGCCTTTTAATAAGAAATAATTTATAAATAGAAAAAGAATATCTTTTCTGTTTTGAGTTGCTATCGCAATTATAAGGCATTAGCCAGTGTGTTCAATAGCTAAACAGCAAGCTGTTTGGCTATTGAAACTTTGTGTTAGTTAAAAGCTTTGTGGGCTTTGCCCACATCCACAACCTTTAAAAAAAGGTTGACTAAACTTTTTTTGCTCGGGTATAAAGTTTGTGACAGTTCAAGGGAAAAGTTCCCGACCGTTACAAACCATAATTCCCTCAAAATTTTACAAAGCATCTGTAAATTCAATTTTACTCGGCGGTTGTTCAAGACTGCAAATTGCAAAGGAATGATTTTTAAATTCAAACTGAGTGATATAGCAATCTTTCTTTATACCTTTTTCTGATATAGAAATATTATTGCCCTCTATATTGATTTCAAAGCTGTTAAGCGGAGTTCTCAGCCCCTCACCGCTCAGCTTTATGTAGCTTTCCTTAATTGTCCATAGCCTGTAAAATGCTGTTGAGGTATTTTCTGAATAAGAAATATAATCAAATTCATTTTGAGTAAAAAATCTTTTTGCAATGTCAAGGTGTGGCTTTTTTATGATTTCCACATCGCACCCGATTTCCTTTTCTGAGCTTACCCCAAAGGCAAAATTGCCCGAATGTGCAGCATTAAAGTAAATGCCCTCTGCATACGGTTTGCCATTACTGCCGTAGCGTATCGAATTTATATCAATATTATTCTCACAAAGAATTTTGTTTATAATAAGACCTGCACCCACACATCTTTTGCGGTCATCAGCAAGCTTGTATTTCAAGACTTTTTCCTGCCTTTTTGGCGGCAAAGTGTCAAGAATTGTGCTGTCCTCAAGCGGGTCGCAAAGTGCCGAAATATCAGCTAAATAGAGCTTTATCAATGTATTCACCTCTGCTTTGATGTAATTATAGCCTTATTTTTGTTTTTAGTCAATGCTGACAGACCTTTAATTCTATTCCAAAAAAAATCAACTTTGTAAAAAGAGTCAAATTTTTGTTCTAAATGATATTCTATAATGGTGAAAATGAATATCCATTGTCAAAACAAAATGAAGATTATGCAAACAAACGTTCGTGCCGTTGTGAAAACAATACAAAAATACGAGTGCTAAATTATAAGTGTTGCACATCAAAATAGCATACTGCACAATGAAATATTTCTAAAACTGTTGACTTTCACGAACTTTTGAGTATAATAATAATTGTCAAGTAAATAGTCCGCTTGACTATCGACTGATTAACCAGTCACATTACTCGAGTAAAATTAATTAAGTCGAATTAAAGTCTAGATTTTGCCAAATGGTAAATGGCGCACAAAAAAATATAAATTTCATATTTTTAAAGGAGGAAATTTTTATGACACCAATCCTTAATTTACACAACATTGATGTAAGCAAATTCCTCGCTGTGCTCGATACCTGCGAGGGCAATGTATATCTCGTTACAAGCGAAGGCGACAGATTAAACCTTAAGAGTAAGCTTTGCCAGCTCGTTGGCTTAACACAGCTTATTGAGGGCGGCAGAATTGCCGAGGCAAGCATCATCTGCGATAACAAGAACGATGAATCAAAGCTTTTCAGATTCAACTTCTTTGGTGACACAGGTGCTAAGGTTGGCTAAGCCTGAGTTACATTGATTATACCGTATTTAACGATACTTTCAAAACTTCATAAAAACTAAGAACAGTCGCAGCAATGCGGCTGTTTTTGGCTTAAAAACTATGGGCAAAACAGCGTATAACTGCTTTGCCCGATTTTATTATGGTTATGTTTTAAATGTTGATAAATTATGGTTTGGCAACGGTCTGGAAATTTTCTTTGAATTGGCACAGACTTTATACTCGAAAATAAAAATTTGTTCAACGTTTTTAATGGTTGTGGGTGTGGGCAAAGCCCACAAAGCTTTTAACCAAAGTCCGATAGCCAAACAGCCTGCTGTTTGGCGGCTTGAACACAACAGCGAAAGCCTTTTACTTGCGATAGCAATAAGAAAAACCATTAATTATATAATGAAAAATTAATTATTTCTTATTAAAAGGCTGTCGCCTGTTTTGTCAAACTTTGCTTTAGCACACAAACAGCCTTGCTGTTTGTGCCCGATAGAATGTTATAAAAACAACTTTTCTTGGGCGTTGCCCAAACCCACGAGCCTTTAAAAAGGCTCGACCTAAATTTTTTGTTAATTTTCCGAAACTCTCTGCTAAACCATTATTTATTAAAGAAAAGCTTAATGTCATCCTCAACTGAGCCTATGCCTGAAATGCCAAAGCTATCCACAAGCACATTCAGCACATTTGGTGAAAGGAATGCAGGGAGGGTAGGACCGAGGTGAATGTTTTTTACTCCGAGATAGAGCAGAGAGAGTAGCACGATTACCGCCTTCTGCTCGTACCACGCAATGTTATACACAATCGGCAATTCGTTAATATCATCAAGTCCGAACACCTCTTTGAGTTTTAACGCAATAACAGCAAGTGAGTATGAATCATTACACTGACCTGCGTCAAGCACACGGGGAATACCGTTGATGTCGCCTAAATTAAGCTTGTTGTACTTGTATTTTGCACAGCCTGCTGTGAGAATCACCGTATCCTTTGGCAATGCTTTTGCAAACTCGGTATAGTAATTTCTTGACTTTGCTCTGCCGTCACAGCCTGCCATTACAACAAAGCTTTTAATGTCACCGTTCTGCACAGCCTCAACGACTTTGTCGGCAAGTGAAAGCACCTGATTGTGAGCAAATCCGCCGATAATTTCGCCTTTTTCAATTTCAACAGGCGGTTTGCATTTTTTTGCAATATCAATAATCTCAGTAAAATCCTTAACTTCTACGACCTCACCGTCAATATGCTTTACACCCGGATAGCCTGCTGCACCTGTTGTGAACATTCTGTCCTTGTAACTGTCCTTTGGCGGAACAATGCAGTTTGTGGTCATAAGAATTGCACCGTTAAAGCTTTCAAATTCCTCTTTCTGTTTCCACCACGCATTGCCGTAGTTGCCTACAAAATGGTCATATTTTTTGAAATGTGGGTAGTAGTGTGCAGGGAGCATTTCTGAGTGAGTATATACATCCACACCGCTGTCCTTTGTCTGTTCCAAAAGCATTTCAAGGTCTTTTAAGTCGTGTCCCGAAACAAGAATTGCAGGGTTATTGCGTACGCCGATGTTTACCTTTGTAATCTCAGGATTGCCGTAGGCTGATGTGTTCGCTTTGTCGAGCATTGCCATACCGTCAACTCCGAACTTGCCGGTTTCAAGTGTAAGTGCCACAAGGTCATCAACTCCAAGGGTATCGTCAAGGAGCATTGCCAATGCTCTCTGCAAAAATGCGTCAAGCTCTGCATTTTCTTCCATAAGCACATTTGCGTGTTTGCTGTATGCCGACAGTCCCTTTAAACCATATGTGATAAGTTCTCTTAGACTTCTGATGTCCTCGTTTTCTGTAGCAAGCACACCCACAGTAATGGCCTTTGCCATAAACTTGCTTTCGTCATCGTTCCACAATGCCGCACTCGGAAGTTCTGATTTGTCGCTTAATTTTCCAAGCAATTCTTCTTTGATTTCAAGTGTATTTTTAATTCTTGCGACAATTACATCTTTGTCAAAATTTGCGTTTGTAATTGTTGTAAAGAGGTTGAGAGTAATAAGATGATTTACGCTTTTTTCAATCTCCTTGCCCTCTGCTCTGAGTCTTGTTGTAACCGCAGAAATGCCCTTTGTAACATACACAAGCAAGTCCTGCATATTTGCGGTATCTGCCTTTTTACCGCACACACCGCTTACAGTACAGCCCGAACAATTCGCAGTTTCCTGACACTGATAGCAAAACATTTTATAATCCATAAGTTGCCTCCGAAATTTTATATTTATGCAAGGTTAATTAGCTTTTGCTGACCTTGTGGCATAAGTATAATATATTTTCGTCTGCAATTATGTTGCTGTGGCAACGGAATATGAATTTGTAAAAATTTATAAAATTGTAAAATGTTGTTTATATCAAATCAGATATAATTGTATTAGAAACTAAAAATCCCTTTGGAGTAAAGGAAAATGAATTGCCGTTTTGCACCATAAAGCCGCTTTTAATATAAAGCTGAGCCTTGTTAAAAAAGCTTTGCGGCAGGGGAGTGCCGTATCTTTTTTCGTACTCGTCAGCGTTAAGTCCCTTTTTAAGCCTTAACGAGAGCATTATAAATTCCTCGGCTGTTCCGCGTTCTCCGTCATCAATAATTTTGTTCGCCTTTAAATTCTCTATTTTTCTGTAATATAAAAAA
>NZ_JBGVJL010000138.1:0-3828 GCF_045129435.1 Ruminococcus sp.
TGTAAATAATGAAACCGGTGCGATTATGCCTGTTGCAGAAATTTTTGATGCCGTAAAGCAGAAAAATTCAAATATTATCTGCCATACGGATGCGGTACAGGCTTTTGGAAAAATTCCTGTTAATACAAAAAAGCTGGGTGCAGACCTTGTTACTGTGTCGGCTCACAAGGTACATTCCCCAAAGGGCTGCGGTGCTATATTTATTAAAAAGGGTGTTCGTCTTGTTGCTCGCACATATGGCGGTGAGCAGGAAAAGAAAATTCGCCCCGGTACAGAGCCGTTGCCTCTTATTGCGGCATTTGGTGTTGCCTGCAATGAATTTGCTATAGAAAAGAATTACGAAAAGGTAACTGAGCTTTGCAATTATGCAAAGAATCAGCTCACAAAAATAGACGGAGTTTTAATCAATTCTCCTGATGATGCTTTGCCATATGTCCTGAATTTTTCGGCAGGTAAAGTCAGAAGTGAAACAATGCTCCATTTTCTTGAGGAATATGAAATCTATGTTTCCTCAGGCAGTGCATGTGCAAAGGGTGCTCCAAGCTATGTGCTGAGTGCCATGGGTTATGGCAAGGATAGGGCAGACAGTGCTTTGCGTGTAAGCTTTTCTAAGCTTAATATCAAGGAAGATGTTGACGCACTATGCACCGCACTTGAGCAGGGACTAAAGGTCCTTGTTCACCGATAAACTGAAAGGCAGAAATTTAATGAAAGAAATCATTCTCTTAAAAGACGGCGAAATCGTACTTAAAGGATTGAATCGCCGTACATTTGAAGATGTTCTAAAAAAGAATATCAGATATGCACTTTATCCGTTGGGCGATTTTGAAATCAAATCCGCTCAGTCAATTATATATGTTAAACCTTT
Source organism: Ruminococcus sp. (assembly GCF_045129435.1). Taxonomy (GTDB): domain Bacteria; phylum Bacillota; class Clostridia; order Oscillospirales; family Acutalibacteraceae; genus Ruminococcoides. The sequence goes on from NZ_JBGVJL010000138.1 coordinate 869, forward strand.
GTCAGATGATATTGACCTTGACGAGGCTTGCCTCAAAATTTCAAGAATATTTGGCATTGTGGCTTATTCAAGAGCCGCAATTTGCGAGGAAAAAACTCTTGAATCAATTATGGCAACTGCACCTGTTTATCTTGAAAAAGAATTAAAAGCAGCCAAAACCTTTAAGGTAGAGGCAAGAAGAAGCGACAAACGCTTTCCGTACAAATCGCCTGAAATCTGTGCCGAGCTTGGCGGAGTTATTCTTGACAAGTTCCCACATCTTAGTGTTGATGTTCACAATCCTGACCTTGTTGTAAATGTTGAGGTTCGTGATTTTGGTGCATATGTTCACGGTGCGGCACTCAAGGGTGCAGGCGGCATTCCTGTTGGCACAAGCGGTAATGCAGCTATTCTTATAAGCGGTGGTATTGACTCACCGGTTGCCGCATATATGATGGCAAAAAGAGGTTTGAAGCTTACTGCAATTCACTTTGCCAGCCCTCCGTACACAAGCAAAAGAGCCGAGGATAAGGTAGTAAGACTTTTAAGACGAGTAAGCCGTTATGCCGGCAAAATGACAATGTACACAGTACCTTTCACAAAAATCCAGGAAACTATCAAAAACGAATGTCCTGAGGAATTGTTTACAATCATAATGAGAAGACTGATGATGGAAATTTCATCAAGAATTGCAGAGGATAACAACTGCACAGCACTTATTACAGGCGAGAGCCTTGGTCAGGTGGCAAGCCAGACTATCGGTGCGTTGGGTTGTACCGATGAAGCCTCTGACTTAGTTGTATTCAGACCTTTGATTGGTATGGATAAGCAGGAAATTATTGATATTTCATATAAAATAGATACTTACGATATTTCAATCGAGCCTTACGAGGATTGCTGTACTGTATTCACACCAAAGCATCCACGAACAAGACCTGTTTTGAAATATGTTAAGGAAGCTCAGAATAAAGCAGGCTTTGCACCGATGATTGAGGAAGCACTTGCAAACCTCAAGGTAACGGAAATTTCTGCTCAGGATGAGTAATATATACCAAAAAGAAAATTACTGTAACACGAAAGGATGAACCTGCGTGGATATTGAAATTTTATTGGTAAACCAAAGCAATACCCCTAATATTGACAACAACGAGCTTTCCGGTAAGCTTGCCGAAAACGGTTTTATGCTCACCTATGTAACAAATGTTGATTTCAAGAGCAAAAAACTTATTGCCGCTCTTGATAAATGTGCAGATAACGAGGAAAAGCCGGCGGTTGTCATTGTAGCAAATGCACTTTCAGATAAGGGTGCAGAAAGTTTTAAAATGCATATTTCAGAGGTAGTTGCACAGGCTGAAAAGACTGAAAAGCCGAAAGTCCCAAAGAATTACTGGAAAAAACGCACCAAAGCTTTAAAAAATGCAAAAAAACTTAAACTTTCCGAAGAAAAGGTAAATGAAATCAAAGAAAGCTTTAAGCTTTACAGGAAAAAGTCAAAGATATTTAACCTGGGAGATTTAGGTAATGGTTGTAAAGGCTATTGCTTTATGTACAAGGGTATGAAAGTGGCTGTTTTGCCGAGAGATAAGTATTCTCTCAGCAGTGTTGACGATATGATTATTACGGCTGCCACAAAAACTCTTGAGGTGTTTGAAAACAACGAGGAGCAATACCCCGGCGGTTTTAGCAAGGTTGAGTATATTCCGCCTAAAAAGGGATTAAAGTATCGACTTATTCCAATGCGTGGCGACAGCGGCAAAGAGGTAGCACGAAAGTCGGTTGCTCTTGTGTCATTAGCTGTATTCATTGGTGCGTTGTCAATGCTTTTCTACAATATGGTTTACCTCAGCTATCAGAATAAAGAAAAAATGAACGATATTCAGATGATTTACCATAATACTTCTGATGATAATACTTCTCAGGGCGGTGACAAAAAGCCAAGTGAGGAAGAAAAGGTGGATTGGGCAAAGCTTAAAGATATTAATAAGGAAATTGTCGGTTGGATAAATATTAATGATACCCAAATCGACTACCCTGTTTTGTATCACGAGGGCGACAGCCGTTCTTCTCAGTATTATCTTTACAGAGATTACAGAGGAAATCCTGATGATTGGGGCAGTATATTTATTGACTACCGCAGTACCGAGAGCACAAAGAGCAAAAATGTTATTATGCACGGTCACCATATGAATGATGGCACAATGTTTGCGGATATGCTCAAATACGGCAGATACTCAATAGATATGGACTTCTACAAAAAAGCTCCGACAATTACTTTCAATACACCTGACGGTGACGGAACATACAAGATTATTTCCGTATTTAAGACAAATACATTGTCAAGCCACGGTGAGTTCTTTAACTATATGATAGGTTCATTCCAGAATGATAAGGATTTTATGAACTATGTTTATAATGTCAGAGTTCGTTCAATGGTAAATTGCCCTGTTGATGTTAATGAGGACGATACATTAATCACACTTTCAACCTGTTCATACGAATACACCGATTTCAGAACAGTAATTGTTGCAAGAAAAGTGAGAGATGGTGAGTCTGCAAAGGTTGATGTTTCTCAGGCATCGGCAAATAATAATGCAGTATGGCCACAGGTTTATTATGACAGAAACGGCGGTACACGCCCAACTGTAACAGACTTCTGTACTGCTTATGACGCAGGTCAGATTGATTGGTACAGCGGTGATTATGACTTCAAGGATCAGAAAATTGTTGAGCCAACCACAGCCCCGGCGGCAACAGACGCTCAGGGCAATACAGTAAAGGCTACTCAGCCGACAACTGCTCAGCCTACCACACAGGCTAAGGTTTATGTGACAGTTAAGTTTATAAATTATGACGGCTCACAGATAAGCGAGCAAAAGGTTGAGGTTGGCAAGTCGGCAAAAGCACCGGCAGATCCGGTAAAGCCAAGCGATGATTATTTTGACTATGTATTCAAAGGCTGGCAGCTCGACTTTAGCAAGGTT
>NZ_JBGVJL010000139.1:0-9707 GCF_045129435.1 Ruminococcus sp.
ATCATGTTTTTTAAGCACTTCTGCAGCTTTTTCGCCATCATTTGCAGTAAGATAAACATTCATACTGAGTGGTGGTTCTTCATATACCTCAGTTTCTTTATTTGCAAACTGCTTATCATAATCAATAGTAAAACTCACATAATCTCTCTTTTTTATGAAAGACAATTCAGAATAATCGTTAGAATTTTTAAAGTCCTCAGAATCTTTCAACAATAACGCATCATAAACATCAAACTTATAATTACTGTCAATTGTAAAGCAAGACCTACCTTTAGCAGTATAGGTAATTGAACTAATATCATCGCCCTTGCAGGAAAGCATAAGATTAAATACTTCTTCATAACTTTTACAGCTAAAACCCGCACCATAACCTTTATTTATCTGTGCGATTTTGACTGGCTTATTTTGGGATAATTCAGCGGCTGCGGCCGTTATAACAAAGCCGTTATGCTTTGACTGTGCAGGCCTAGAAAACAGGGCAAACGCACCGCCGGAAACAAGCATAGCCGCAACAAGAGATGCTGCTATAACCTTATTTGCAACCCTCTTTTTACTTTTCTTAATATCAATAACATTGTCATTATTTTGTTTGCTATAAAGCTTTTCAATCGCAGAATTAACTGCCTCATCACTGATTTTTATTTCATCAAGTGTCTTTGTGTATAAATTTTTACGCATATCAGTTACCTCCTTCAGATAAAATCTTGCCAAGCTTCGCCCTTGCTCTCTGCAGCTGAGAGCTGACTGTATTTTGATTTTTGCCTAAAATTCGGGCAATTTCGGCAATAGAATATTCCTCATAATAGTAAAGATAAATCACATTTCTGTAGTTCTTAGGCAGTTGCCAAAGCTCCTCCATAACCGATTTTGTTTCAGGCTGAATAAGCTCTGTATATTGATCAATCGGCTCAACCTTGTTTCGCCAAAATGACTTATGAAAATTATTGCATTTATTTATCGTAACTCTGATAATCCAATGCTTTAAATGCTTTTCATCGTCAAGAGGAGCGTCTTTTGTGAGCAATGCAACGCAAACCTCCTGAAAAATATCCTCAGCGTCTGCCCTAGATTTTAAATTTTGGTATGCAATGCGGAAAATCATATCCGCATACCGCATAATCACTTTTTCAATTTCCTTTTCGGTACCGACTGAATCACTCATTTGCAACCCCCTTTCACTACTAATACAATTATCTCCACCCATTTTCGTGCATGATTTTAAAAATTTTTAAATTATTTTTGCAAGCGTGTCATCTACCATATTATTTTAATACAAATTTATATAAAATTAAATCAATTTGTATTAAATCAATATAACGCAAAAAATCCAGTAAACAAGCCGTTTTTCGTGTTTTTGGCTTATCTACTGGATTTTAGTTTTGGAGCTGATAACGGAGGCTGTGCTTTGCAGGTTTTTTATCTCGCCTATTGCGGCTTGTTCATAGTCATTTTTTCATCAACTCTACGCCCTAAAAACAGTCCGCCGGACTGTTTTCTTTACGGGCTTTCAAATCCCGTTGGCGGCTTTTGCTGTTACATCAAAAAGGTAATACCCAAAACTCGGGTATTACCTTTTCATGGAGCTGATAACGGGATTTGAACCCGTGACCTCGTCCTTACCAAACCGTTTTATCACTTTTTGCCACTTTTTGCAATCTTTAATAAACGGCTATTTTATGCGGTTTTTCGGTGGTTGTGTTTTTGTAGTGTTTCGTAATTTTTGGGGTTTATTCGTTAAGTTAAACCCCAAATAAACCCCAACTTTTCCGCTGCGTAAAATAGATTTAGAACAATTTATTTTTATGTACTGACATCTGCTCCGTGCAGAGATATTTTATATTATGCAGCGGCTAAAAATTTAGGGAGGGGGGTCATACGCGAGGCACGCAAAAAATCTAACTCCCCCCTCGGTCCTGCGGCTGCGAACATTTCAATTTTTTATGGGGGGATTGGTGTTATTCCGCTGCACAAAACAAACAGAAAGGGCAAGCCTGTATTTCAAGACTTGCCCTTGTGTTATGCTTTTAGGTTATTGGTAGGGCGGTGTATCCTACATCTCAGGTACCCAAAAGGGTGTGTCGGGAACCATTTCCGACCTCAACAACCTATTGTATATTTTATTCTCCGTCACGCTGCATAGTTTCATCAATAGCACGATTAACAAAGCCGTTTATACTCTCGCCTTTGCTTTCGGCGTGGGCTTTTATGATGTCTTTTTGCCCTTTAGGAACGGCAATATTAATGCGGTCATAGGCTTTAGCGTTATATCTGTTATTAGCCTCAATTCTTGCCCTACTGTTTTTATTTTCTGCCATATTTTCACCGCCTAATCTATTGACAACCGACCTGTTGTTGATGTATAATAAAGGTGAAAAGGAACGGCTTTAGCTGTTCCGCATTACGATTTTTTTATTTTAAAAAGCCGCTCTGTATTGCGATTACAGGGCGGTTATTTCTTTGTGCTGTTTATGTGCTATTTTCCGTTTCTCTTTGCATTTTTTCGTCAATAGCCGAATTAACAAAGCCGTTCAGAGTATAACCGTTTTCCGCTGCAAAGTCTTTGATTATCTGCTTTTTGCCTTTTTTGACAACAAGGGAAATTCTTTCGCAGTTCTCGGATTGCCATTTATTTTTATATTCGGTTTTGCCCGCCATTATATCACCGCCTTGTATTCAGATAACGGAACGCTGTCAATATAACAGCTGTCGGGGCAAATATCTACCTTGTTATTCCACACAACATCACTGTCAACATTCGGGTCAATATCCCAAGAAACGCTATTGCAGTCATCAATATACACACGCTTAAAATTGTCATATTCTCTGAACGGAGTAAAAACCCCGCCACGCTCAAGTGTACTTTTCATATCAAGCACACGCTTTTCGCCGTTCTCATAAGTAAGTAAAAGCGAAAAATCTTTTTGTGGAGTAACTGCAACGAGTTTTTTTCTGCCACTTGCAAAATATTCAGCCATTGGACGGTCAAACCCTTGTGACAAATAATATTCAATTGTATTTGGCATAAAATACCCCCCTTTATTACTTTAAAGGCTCAATAGTAAATAATTCCTGTTGTGCCTCTGCGAGTTCCCAATTTTCCTTTAATTCCTCTTGATGAAAAGCCGCCCAACCCAAAAGCATTTTAAGTTGTTTATTTGGCATTGTACCTTCTAATACCTCTATGTCATTAATTGATACGATTACCTCGTGACTGCCATATTTTGCGTGAAAGTGTGGCGGCATATGGTCACGCCAATTTATATAGATTTTTATACCTCTGAACATACATATTGTCGGCATAATTAAAATACCCTCTTTCTTTAAGTATATTTATTATAGCATATAAACCAATCTTGCGCAAGATACACAATGCACAAAATATCTTGCGCAAGATTATGCAAGTTGCCTATTGAAAATATCTTGCACAAGATATATAATATAGTCACAGGTTAAGGAAAGGGGAAATAAAAATGCTAAATCGTTCGATTATCTGCAAGGTAGCAAACAGATTACGCAAAGGCGGTTACACATTATCGCAGGCGTTCCGTATGGCGTGGAAACTCGCTAAAGGTAAGGCAAGCGTAAAGGTTGCAGGCGTTACAAAAGAACGCAGGCAAGAGGCAATCGAACATTTGAGCAGATACAACCCCGAAACGGTCAGCTTTAGCCTGTTAAGGGAAAAGCAAAACAGCTTTGACCTCAATGCTATTGCAGTGTATGCAAGTGTGGGCAATGGCAAGCCGTACAAAATGGGCTATATTTCCGCTGCTGTTGCGTGTTTACTTAGTGGCGTAATTGACGTAATTGATAACATCACAGCCATAAATGCACGCTTACAGGCAATTACAGGCGGTTTTTACACCGATATGGTGCAGGGCTTGAGGCTCACACTCTCAATATGAGCAATAGCCACAGGTTGCAAATGAAAGGGGCATTTATATGGCAATGGTAAAAAATACAATGAAAGTCATAAAAGAAGCCACAGACAACATAGACATTTTTTATGATTTAAGGGTTGGCAATATTAATGATATTTATTGCAATAGTAGCAACCCTATTGATATGATAATTAATGCTTTTCGATTCGGCTATATGCAGGGTTCAAAGGCAACAAAAGCGTATATAAACAAACAAAAGGAGCGTAAATAATGGATTTTTGGAAAAAGGAATACCCGAAAATAAGTGATTTATATTTTAATTATATCGGTGGAGAGGAATACAATCAACTAAAGACTACCCAATATACAAGCAAGGTAATATCAAAGATCACCACAAAAGCTCAATTAGAATTAGCAGACGATATTACAAACGCTTGTTGTGATTGTGAAACAGCAGGCTTTATACTTGGTTTTTCGTATGCTCTAAAACTTATGAATGAGGCAAAATCAGCCCTTGAGGTAGTAAAATGAAATCTTTAATTTTAACCGCTGCGGAAATCGCAACGCTTGTTATGCTTAGTGTGGCTATACAAGACATTGTGACCGATAATGCGACAAGTAACACCTATGAGGAATTAAAAGCCTTACAAAGCGATTTAGACGGCATTTTATACAAAGACAAAAGCCCTTTGAGCAATGCCTGAATAATTCGGGCAACGCTCAAAGAGCCTACATACTTTTACAGATACATTCTACCACAAATAACGGCAAATGTCAATAAATGAAAGGCGGTGAGCGTGTGAAACGAACAGCACTATTAACTAAAGAAAATCAAATGACATTAATCCTGCAAGCTAATATTAATGATGATATTCTTACAAACGGACTTACAGCAGACAACTTGCAGGATTTAGAAGAATTACAATTTGATTTACTGCAAATTATACAGAAGTTTGCAAAAATATTATAATCTTTATGCAGCGGCATAACAAACCGCTGCATTTTTGTTTGTATAAATATTTATGTTCCCCGTGGGATATTATATTTTTAATGCTGCATAAATACTGCATATTTTTTTATTGCGACAAATAAGATTTATAAAGTTTTTTATTTTTCCTTAATGTTCTGATTGCTTTTCTTATGGTTCTGATTAACTCGTTTTCAGTTATTCCGCTACCGATTGATATTGCATTATAACTCTTATTTAAGAAAAAATGTTTGATAATTACATCTTTTTCGGCACTTGGTAGGCTATTAACTGCATTGTGCAATATAGTATATAGTTCCCTATCTTCAATATTTTCGATATATTCTGTTGCCTCTGTATCCTCAAGCAGTTCTATTATTTCTGTGTCATTATCTGCTACAGTTTGATTATATGAAATCTCTGTTTTCTTTGTTTCTTTTCTAAAAATGAGGTGATTTAGTTCTGACAATATATTAAAACTCAAATATGTATTAAATTTATATTCTTTGTCTGCCTTGTATGCATTTACAGCTTTTAAAAAAGCAAAATACATTTGTTGTTCTAAATCTTCAAATGATATGTAATTAGGCAGCGAATAGTTATGTACCTTTTTCCCCAGAATAAAAATCATAAGCGGTTTTATGCGTTCCCAAAGCAACGGAATATAATTTTTATTCCCCTGTTGTATCAGCAAGGCTATTTCTTCATTGGTTATTATGTTCGTTGTGTTGCTTATACATTTTGACATAGATATACCACCACCCGTTATAATCGTTATATACAGGCGTTGCAGATACAAAGCGGTAGCCTTTATACTTACGCTCCCAATACGCTCTATCGTCTATCCGCTGCGTTGCTATGCGTGCTATCCCTCTGCGTGTATGCTGCCCGTCCTTTGTTTTTACTGTCGGATTTTTCAAATTAGTAGAGCTGTTCCAACGCCTTTTACCCATAGGCTTTTTAGAGATGTACCTTGCGAACGCCTCGCCGCCCTCCTGCTCTGTTGGCTGAAAGCGGTCAGCGTTTGTATAATCTCCGTGTTTCCATAGTTTTTCCGCTACATCTCTGTCAATAGCGGACATTATTCCGTGCCAATGCCAACGCCCGTTTTTACACTCAACTACATAAATGTATTTTACAGGTGGCAAACCGTGCTTTTTTCTGTATGCTTTAATACATCTAAAATAATTTTGAATGTCTTTTATAACTTCCTTTTCGGTGTTTGGCATTTCATCAGTCCTGTAAGTCGGGTGAATTAATATATCACCGGCTACAAAATTAGTATTAATAAGCCTTATTAATTTTTTTACGGCGTTTTTCTCATTTAGATTCTGTTGCTCTTTTTTGGTAAGCCTACGCTTATTATCGTGCCTGTGCCCGTGTTCTGTTACCGGGAAGTATTCTAACTCTAAGTAGCTGCCCGATATTATTCTTTTTTCTCGTGATTTCATTTTTTAGCCTTTCGGTATAATAGCATTGCTTTAGGTTGACTTGTTAATACCGAATACAAGCCCGAAAAAGCGGCACAAATACCGCATTTTTCTTGACTTTTCCGCTGCAAAATGATACAATAAAAGTGTTGAAGATTGTAGCGGAAAAATCTGCTTGACCTCGTCTAATGTGGTGATTAGGCGAGGCTTTTTCTTTATTCGGTTTTATTCTTTTTATTGTTTTTTACGGTTTGTATATCCGTATGGGATAACATTAGCGGCAGCGGCGTTATATGTACCTGAAAGGTAATCTATAAGCCCGTCAAGATTGATTAGTCGCTTTTTACCACACATTACAACGGGAATTTTCCCACTGATTGCAAGTTGTCTGATATAATACTTTGAAATGGCGGTGTTTTCGTCCATTTGTTTTATTTCCTTGTAACATTCGTCAAGTGTTCGCATTCTTGCAAGTTTTTGCATTTTCTTTCCTTTCTGTTTACAGCTATGCTAAAAAATGATATAATCACATTAGAGCCGTAAACTTTTTTGTGTTAGGTTTTGGGCTTTAGCCGTTTGAGGTATTGGCGTACTTCAAGCGGCGTTTTCTTTTGTACGGCATTGTGCATTTGACTGCATTTTGCCGCTGCGTTGGGATTTCATTAGCTGCATACTCTTACACCGTTGTAGCTGTTTTCTCGTTTTCTAAACGCTTTAAAGCTTTGCGTTCCCACATTTCACGCTCACGCTGTTTTAGCCTATCCTTGTTTTTAGCTCTGTAACGCTTGTTATATTCTCTAAGATGTTCACGGTTTTTTTCTCTCCATTCACGGGCATATCTTCGGCGTTCCTCGGCTATAAGTGTATCAAGTTCTGTTTTTGTCATTGTTATTTTTTCTCCTTTTTTATTTTATTCTTGCAATCTTTGATTTATCTTGCTATAATAATTATAATGCAAGAAATTTATTAAAGCAAGTAAAAAATACATTTTTTATAAAATGCAAGAATTATTTACAAGAGGTATTATAAAATGGCTGATAATGCAAGTAAAACAAAACAAGCAAGCACATACAAGGGTTATAACAATATTATTGCCGTGCGTATTCGTGAGCTGATGAAAAGCAGCGGTACAACACAGCAAGAATTAGCAGAAAAGACAGGTTGTTCAAGACAAGCTATTGCACAATATGCAGACGGTTCAAACGCTCCTAACATTGATAAACTTGTAAGCATAGCAAAATATTTTGATGTATCACTTGATTATCTTGTGGGGCTATCTAACGCACAAACAGCAGATAAAGATATTCAGTATATATGTGATTATACAGGACTAAGTGAAAAATCAATTGATGAATTACACTCAACTCTTGAAATGTCACAAACAGGGACTACAACCGACAGCAGCATAGTAATTGATGAAACAAATATAAAGGAAACTGCTGCGGCTATCGTAGGTAGTGTAAAATCTTCTTGTAAAAATTTTTTGGATTGTATAAATGAATTTATATTAGATTTCAATATACAAGAAATGACAGATAATATAAGCGTATATTTGGAATTAACAAAGGAATTAGAAATAATAAAAGAACAAGCGGGAGTACATTCCACTTTGTATTCAAACGCAAAAGATAAGCAAGACTTTTATTTATTTAAGATTTCTAAGAATATTCAAGATGCAGTAAAAGACTTATATAGCAAAGGTGATGAATAAATGGCAACTATTGAAAAGCGTAACAACGCATACCGCATAACCGTATGCTGTGGTTATGACATAAACGGCAAGCAAATACGGCGGCGTATGACTTATACCCCTGACGAGAAAATGACCGCAAAGCAGATTGAAAAGGAAGTGCAGCGGCAAGCTGTGCTATTTGAGGAGCAATGCAATAACGGCACCGTTGGCACCGACGGCAGAATGAAACTTGCCGACTTTGTACCTATCTACCTTGAAAACGCAAAGCACAGGCTCTCCCCTGTTGTGTATGAAAAGTATTGCCATATGCTCGACATCTGCATTATCCCAATGCTCGGACATCTCAAGCTAAAGGACATCAAGCCTATTCACATACAACGCTTTGTAAACGCTCTTGAGGAACGCACAACGCATTTTGACGGAAAAGAGGGCAAACTTACACCCTCAACCGTTCGCCGATATTACACAATGGTTCAATCGGTTTTGCACAGTGCATACAAATTACAGCTTATAGGCGTAAATCCTGCCGACAGCGACAGAATAACCCTCCCAAAGGTTGAGGAACAAACAACCGACATTTTCGCACAAGAAGAATTAGGCGTAATGCTCGACAAGCTCGAGGCTGAACCGCTGCAATTCAAAGTATTAATACATCTTGCGTTAAACACAGGTTGCCGCCGTGGTGAGCTTGTGGGGCTGAAATGGTCTGACATTGACTTTACAACGGGTATTGTAACCGTAAGCAGGAGTAATTACAAGCTGACAGGCGACAAAGAAATCAAGAGTAAATCAACAAAAACAGGCAAAAGCCGTACAATTATGCTACCGCCGTACTGCATAGCCTTGTTAAAGAAATACAGAGCAGAACAGACACAAGAGCGGTTCTTACTCGGTGACCGTTGGCAGGGCGATAATTGGATCTTTATACAGGCAGACGGCAAACCTATGTACCCAACCACGCCGACACTACAATTTACCCGATTTCTCAAGCGTGCAGGACTTGAGCATAAAAAGTTCCACGCACTTCGCCACACCTCGGCAACGCTCCTGTTGAGCAACGGGACGAATATCAAAAATGTTGCTACAAGGCTTGGGCACGCACAGCTAAAGACAACAAACCGCTATGTGCACGCTGTGGAAGAGGCAGAAAAGCAAGCGGCAAATACCTTTGAAACCCTATTGAATACAAACCGCAAACACGCATAATAAAAGCCGTGTACTCACAAACACAACGAGTACACGGCTATATTTTATATCCGAATATTTAATTTTATGGGCGAGCAACCGCAAAAACGGGGATATTCTCTGCCGATATTTTACACAGAGCAAAGCAGCGGAATAAACCCCCGAAAAATGAATTTTAAAGACAATAAACCCCAAAACGGCTTATAATTCATTTAAAGCAAAAAGAAAAACCGCCCCCAAACCCTAAAAAACGGCTTGGTTATGCGGTTTTTGCTTGGAGCTGATAACGGGATTTGAACCCGTGACCTCGTCCTTACCAAGGACGCACTCTACCTCCTGAGCTATATCAGCATATTTAATTTTGCGATTGCGTTAGACAACATTAGTATTATATCATATATGTTTCAAGATTTCAAATGTTTTTGGAAAGTTTTTTAAAAATTTTCAAGATTTTTTAAGTTTTCGGAAATATTGATTGGTATTTTGCAAATTATACTCACAATACAAAAATAGGCGGCGACAGAATCTTTCTAAAACGCCCATGAAAGCTTCTG
>NZ_JBGVJL010000140.1:0-39254 GCF_045129435.1 Ruminococcus sp.
CCTGAGGAAAGTATACTCTCCTCAGGAGTGATCTGCCAAAATTGTACATTTTGAGTTGGCGATTTTGTGCATTTTCAGTTTAGCATTTATAATTGCATACGCTTTCTACTCGAACATAAAAGTTTGGTCAACCTTTTTCAAAGGTTGTGGGTGTGGGCAAAGCCCACAAAGTTTTTAGCTAATGCAAAGTTTTGATAGCCAAACAGCTTGCTGTTTGGCGACTTGAACGCAATGGCAAAAGCCTTATATTGCGACAGCAAAACAAAAAGACATTCTTTTTTATTAAAAATGATACTTTTTAAAAGCTGTCGCCTGTTTTGTCAAACTTTGCTTTAGCACACAAACAGCGTTGCTGTTTGTGCCTGAAAATTTACAATGAAAACAGCTTTTCTTGGGCGTTGCCCAAACCCACGAGCCTTTAAAAAGGCTCGACCTAAATTTTACAATATTTATCCAAAACTTTCCGCTAAACCATAATTTATTTCCAAAACTATCAAAAAGAACAACCGCTGTCTTTTACAACAGCGGCTGTCCTTTTTTGGGTATAATAAAGAAAAAACTTGTAATCAAATTAAATCATCTGTTAAGCAGATGTTTTTTGTACTGAGCAGGTGTGTAGCCATAAACCTTTTTGCACTGTGTAATGAATGACTTTACATTTGCAAAACCGTTTTCAACTGCGGCAACTGTTACAGTAGAATTTTTTGTGAGCATATCCTGCAAAGCATTTTCCAAACGAAGATTTGCAAGATATTCGGAAAAGCTTACCTGAGTAACGCTCTTAAAATACTTTGAAAAATAAGAAGGCGAAAGATTTACCACACTTGAAATCTCATTAAGCGGAATTTCCTGCTTAAAGTTCTCGTTAATATAAGCAATAGCTGTCTTAGCATAAGAGAAATCACGCTTTGGAATAATAAATGAATTTGCACTTCTTTTAAGTGATGTACAGTATTTAAGCAAGGTATAATACAAGAAATTTACACCTGAAATCTGCTTTAAAACACCGTATTCATCGTGGTCAATGTCAATGCTTGCAATCTGGCGGAGAGTTTCGCAAAGGTGTTCCTTTTGCTCAGGTCTGTCATGAAAATCGAAAATAACGCTGTCAATAGTCTTGCAGAACATACGCATATACTCAAATGAAAGTTGAACAATAATCATATTTGCGTGATGTCCCATTTTTGGGCGGACAAGATGAACATCTTCACTGTTAAAAATCATACACTCGCCCTTCGGCAAATCAATAATCTCACCGTTGTGAGAACATTCGCCAAGACCGTCTAACACATAAACAATCTCAGGCTCACGATGCCAATGGAGTTCAGTTTTGTGGGTTTCAGATGATAAATCACAGTACAAAATTTTTGCAGGAATATTTTTGTCATAATTTACGATTTCATATTTATAGTTCATAATCTACATCCTCCGCAATCAGATGTTGCAATTAACAAAATTTTGTTGTATTATGTAATTATTATAAACATCTTTGTTAATAATTGATATAGATATTTGTTTTTTAATTATAGACAAATGTTGTAACATTGTTAAATACTGTAGCATAATGGGGAAATTATGGATAAATATAATAAATACAATATTCAAAGTGTAAATAACATTTCAAATGGCAAATGTATTTTTTCAAAAAAATACAGCACTCATATTCTAACTCAAAAAACTCCAGTAATGTACTATATTATGAGGGGCAATGGCATTGTGTGGGTTGACAAAATCAAATACAATGTTTCCGAGCATCAGAGCATATTTGTAAGGCCAAGTTCGGAGTGCAGTTTTGAGTGTGGTGACGAGGAATGTGAGATTTTGTTTGTATGCTTCACAGGTGTTGAATATATGTGGTTAATTTCACATACAGCGTTCACATCGGGTCTTTCCGTCACTCAGAAAATAGACTTGCCCGACCCTGAAAAATTGTTCAATATTACTGTGGACGGAAAAGGTGAGATTTATCAGAACGCGAGAATAAACGCAAAATTATGCAATTTATTATCATATTATATTGAATATTTTCCGGCTACAAAAGAGGAATATAACCGCTATGTTCTCTCGGCAACTAAGTATATTGAGCTTAATTACAGAAATTCAGATTTTACCGCAACAGATGTTTCAAACTATCTAAAACTCGACAGATCATACCTTTACAAGCTATTTAAGGCTGAAATGGGTGTTTCTGTGCACGATTATATTAATAAATTGCGAATTTCAAGAGCCGGCTCACTTCTTGCAAGCTCCAATCTTTCAATCAAAGATGTTGCCACCGAGTCAGGCTTTGCCGACCAGATGTATTTTTCAAGACTTTTCAAAAAGAAAAAGAACCTCACCCCAAGCCAATACAGACAATACTTTAAAGACAGCCAGCAGAGTAATATATAACAATAAACCACATCTTTCGCAAAGATGTGGTTTTTGTTGTTTTTAAACATTATTTTAGTGTAAACAACTTTGTTTAGGACTATTTACAAAGCAAAAATCTTTTAAAATCCACCATTTTGATATGCTCTGGCAATTACATAAGAAGGCTCATAATAAGCACTGCAATTATAATTGTCAATAACCTCACAAATAGGATTGTTATACACTCTGATAATTCCGTCAACTTCGCTTTCATCAGGCAAAGCTGTATCAGAAATAAGTCTTTGGTACACTCTTCCTATTTGTATAGCGGTTGGAATTTTATCCACCAAGCTGTAATCTACATCTGAAATATCAAAATCACCGCCTTCAAGCGAATAATTTTCTATCCAATCATCTTCAACATCGAGTGGATTTTCGCAATGCAACACATTAGCTACGCTGATAAGATGCTCTAAATTTGATTTTCCAATCTTATTTACCACATAGCTATTTTTTTGGTGAAGTTTTCTTGACACACGCTCAATCATATAGCAAATAAAATAGAGGTCATTTTTTTGAATTTTTTCATCTGGGAAATAAATATTCGTCATAAATTCTCACTACTTTCAAAGTGCAGAGTTTTCAGAGCATTTTCAGTACAAAAAACAATCTGATGCGTGGGATATTTGAACTTTACCAATTCCCAAAAGGCGTCTTTACTGATATTTCCCGATGTGTATTCTTCAACATAATCCCATATCTGGTCATCAGCCATAGGACCTTCAACTATATCATAATTATGCTCAATACCTCGTCTGCAATCAACTACAAATTTTAGCCATTCCTCTGTCATATCTGAAAAAGACAGAATTTTTAAATCAGTATTTTTAGCATAACTATATTTATTTAAAATTGAATTTCCTTTTCTTGTAAGGGCCCATCTTATAGCTTGTTTTTCAAATTCTGTGCAGTAAAAACCGTAGCCAAAATCTTTGTAATGTCCATTAATAAGAATTTTCGGCATTTGAACAACAACATTACTTCCGTGATAAAGTATATTTTTCAAAATATTTATGCCTCCTATTCTTAAATTTACTCGCTATCATCTTTATTCTCAACTATTCTTACTGCGTCAAGCTCGAACCAGAAAGTACTGCCTTTACCGAGGGTGCTTGACACACCGCATCTTGCGTTGTGGGAGTTGAGAATTGATTTTACGATTGAAAGTCCAAGACCTGTGCCGATAATACTGCGTTTGTGCTCCTTATCGACCTTATAGTATCTGTCCCAAATATACTCAAGCTTGTCGGCAGGAATACCCTCGCCGTGGTCGGTAACATTTATTCTAACCTTTTTATCAATTATCTGCTGAGTAACAATTACCGTTTTATCCTCGCCGGCATAGTTGATAGCATTGTTCACAAGGTTGTAAATTACCTGAGAAATCTTGAGTTCATCGGCATTTACATACACTCTTTCCTTGCATTTTTCAAGATAAATGTTGTAGCCGTCCTGCTCTTTAAGCTTAGCATATCTTGCAAAAATAGCCTCGAAGCTGTCGGTAATGCAGAAAACCGACTTCTGAATTTCCATAGTACCGGACTGCAGCTTGGAAAGGTCGAGCAAATCATTTACAAGGCTTGAAAGTCTGGTTGCCTCGTCAATGATAATCTGAATATTTTCAGGAGTATTTTCACCCGGCAGGTCACGCATAACCTCTCCATAGCCTGTAATCATAGTCAGAGGTGTGCGTAAATCGTGAGAAATATTCGCAATAAGCTCTCTTTGCAGTCTTTCATTTGCGGCAAGTTCTTTTTTTGCAAAATTCAGGGTATCATTAAGCTCGCTTACTTCAAGATAGCCGTTTGCGTCAAATTCTACATCGTAATTTTTCTTTGCAAGCTCCTTTGCCCTCTTGGTTGTGAGCGAAATCGGCTTTGCAATTCTTTGGCTTGCGTAAAGCGAAATTGCCACCGCAAGCACGAAAAATACTATAGAGATTACAAAAATCTGATCCTTGATAATCTCAATGGTATTGTTAATCGGAGTGATTACCGAGGAAACCAACACAAAGCACTCTGTGCCGTCCTCAAGGGAAAGAATTTTTCCGTAGGTCATAATCTTGGCAGAATTACTATATTTTTTCTGCCAATTAAATTTATTTGCGGTATCGTTTGTGGAAGTATTTTTTTCGTATTCTTCAAAAAAACCTTCTTTTCTCTCATCCTCACCCTTAATATCAAGACAGCTTCCGTTGTGATTTAAGGCGGAAGAATAATACGAATACACCTTGTGAGCCTCAATATTTACCGATACGGACGGTGAGGCATAGTTACATTCATAGCGTTTCTGAAAAAATGCCGTACTCGTGTCATACACCTGCACGGAAAGTGAATTGTATGACGCCACATTTTCAATAGTGGCAAGGGGATTTGTGTTATTTTCAAGCGACTCGGCTATAATTTTTGCACTTTTTTCTACCGACCTTTTCTTGGTTGAGGTATAAAAGGATTCAAGAAAAAACGACTGAAATACCCACAATACAATAAGAATTATAAAACCAAAAAGCAAAAAATAGCACAACAAAGTAAAATGCAACGGCATTTTGCGATTTTTAAGTTCGGTTAAATCTATATTTTTAAAGTGTTTCAAATCTGTAGCCAACTCCTCGCAGAGTAACAATGCACTTGCTGTACTCTTTCAGGCTTTTTCTCAGCAGTTTAATGTGAGTGTCAAGAGTACGCTCGTCACCAAAGAAGTCATAGCCCCATACCTCGCTGATTAACTTTTCACGGGTGAGGGCAATGCCCTTGTTCTTAACCATATAGAAAAACAACTCGTATTCCTTTGGAGTCATCTCTACTCTTTCACCGTCAATAGTAACAATTCTTGCAGAAAAATCCACACTCAAGCCCTTATATGTAAAAATATCTTTTTCAGGCTCGCTGTTTGCCTTTCCGCTTCTCTTGATTACAGCGTTTACACGCATCATAAGCTCTTTTGGCGAGAACGGCTTAACAACATAATCGTCACTACCAATTTCAAAGCCGTGAATTTTATCGTATTCTTCGCCCCTTGCGGAAAGCATAATAATTGGGGTGGATTTGAATTTTCTGATTTCCTTGCAAGCAGAAAATCCGTCAAGCTCAGGCATCATAACATCCATAATAATAAGATCAAAGTCCTGTCGCCTGCAAAGCTCAATAGCCTGCATACCGTCAACAGCTTCTTCTACCTCATAACCCTCAAATTCAGCATATTTTTTTATAATCTGTCTGATTCTGTATTCATCATCAACAACAAGCAACTTGCTCATAACAGCACATCCTTTCGTATCCCTCATTATATATGAATATCCTAACTTTTCAATGTGACAATTTTTTGATGTTATTTTTAAAATTAATAAAAATCAGTTGATTTTTGAGTTCAATATTATAATAAAATTTAGGTCAAGCCTTTAAAAAGAATTTATTGACTAATTATAAATGGCTTTTCTTGTTGCTTTCGCATAAATGCTTACGCCTTATCTCAAAGCCGCAAAACAGCAAGCTGTTTTGCTGTCAAAATTTTGCGTTAGCTAAAAGTATTGTGGGCTTTGCCCACACCCACAACCTTTGAAAAGGTTGAACAAACTTTTATAATCTATGCACTGACATCTAATTTCTGCCTAAAAATTTCGTTAATCTATTTCGTAAAAATTCTTTGCATTTTCGGCTGTAATATTCAAAAGTTCCTGCACACCCATATTTCTTAACTCCGCAATTTTAACAGCGGTGTATTTTATCATTGTGCTGTCGCACCTTTTGCCACGAAACGGCACCGGCGACATATACGGGCAGTCGGTTTCAAGTAAAAGTCTGTCAATCGGCACTTCCTTTGCCACCTCAACGCTGTGTCTTGCATTTTTAAATGTGACTACTCCGCCAAGACTGATATAACCGCCGTAACGCATAACCTCACGCATCATCTCAACACTGCCCGAAAAGCAATGCACAAGTGCCTTTGGCTTGTATTTTCTCAGATAATCGAGTGTGTCGCCATGAGCCTCTCTGTCATGCACAATAATCGGCATATCAAGGTCAAGCGAAAGCTTTATTTGCTCCTCAAATATCCTATTCTGCAATTCCTTTGGAATATCCCAGTGATAGTCAAGTCCGGTTTCGCCCACCGCAACAATTTTTTTATGCTGTAAAAGACTTGCAAGTCGGTCGAGGTAATCATTCGGAATATTCTCAAGATTTTCAGGATGGAAACCAACCGCACCGTACATAAAATCGTATTTTTCGCAAAAATCAATACAAATTTCCGCAGTTTTTAAATCGACAGCATTGTTCACCACACCGCAAACACCGTTTTGAGGCATAGAGGAAAGCAGTTCTTCCCTGTCCTCATCAAACCATTTATCATCATAATGAGCGTGTGAATCAAAAATATTGTAAAAATTATTTTCCATAATTACAAAGCCTTTGCCTTAATTTTTCCCGACTGACGGGGATATTTTGACGGAGTGTTTTTCACTTTTCTTACTACCGCAATCGCCCTTTCTCCGCCGTTTTCCGGTAATTCAAAGAAATATTTTTCTTCAAGCTTACCGCCGAGGGTGTTGATTGCGTTCATTGCTTCTTTAAATTCATCGTTTGCCATTGCACCCTTCATAGCACAAAAAGCACCGCCCACCTTAACATACGGCAGGCAATATTCGCTTAAAACATTCATTCTCGCAACTGCTCGTGACGCTACAAAATCAAAACCTTCTCTCAGTTTTTCGTCCCTTGCACCGTCCTCTGCTCGACTGTGAATAAGCTCGGCATCAATACCAAGCTGTGTGCAAACCTCGTTTAAAAATACAAGTCTTTTGTTGAGGCTGTCAATAAGGGTAAGCTTTATGTCGGGTCTTGCAATTTTCAAGACAACACCCGGAAAGCCTGCACCTGTGCCGACATCAGCAAGACTGCTGTTCTGCGGAATATCCACAAAATTAAGAAGTGACAGGCTGTCGGCAAAGTGTTTGAGTGCCACACCGCTTTCGTCTGTGATTGCGGTGAGATTCATTTTTTCGTTCCACTCAACAAGCAGTTCAAAATATTTTTGAAACTGCTCGTACTGATTTTCTGTGAGTGTGATTTTATAATCTTTTATAAAATTTTGGAGTAAATCCTTAATCATAAATTCCTCCGCTTATTTGTTCTGAGCAAGCCAGATGAGCAAAACGCTGATGTCGGCAGGCGAAACTCCCGAAATTCTTGACGCCTGACCAATGCTCAAAGGCTTAATTTTATTAAGCTTTTCCTGTGCTTCAAGTCGCAGACCTTTGATTGTGCGGTAATCAAAATTTTCAGGCAAATGGCGGTTTTCAAGCCTTCTCATCTGCTCAACCTGCTTTAGCTGTTTGGCAATGTAGCCCTCGTACTTGATTTCAACCTCTACCTGCTCAAAAATATTCGGGTCAAGCTGCGGTCTGCCTGTGTCTATGCTTTCAAGTGCCTTGTAGTCAAGCTGCGGTCTTTTGATAAGGTCAAGAAGATGTACACCTGTGGTAATTTCACTTGTACCATGCTCTGTTAAAATTTTGTTTACCTCATCGGTCGGTGAAATAACTGTGGTTTTAAGACGCTTGATTTCCTGCTTTTTAAGCTCCTGCTTGTGCAAAAACCTTTCGTATCTTTCATCGCTGATAAGTCCGATTTCGTGTCCGATAGGAGTAAGTCTTTCGTCTGCGTTGTCCTGACGGAGAATAAGACGGTACTCACTTCTTGAAGTCATCATTCTGTACGGCTCGTTTGCACCCTTTGTTACAAGGTCATCTACAAGAGTGCCGATGTATGAGCTTGCTCGGTCAAGAATGAGCGGTGATTTTCCGAGAACCTTTAATGCGGCATTCACACCGGCAACAAGTCCCTGTGCGGCCGCCTCTTCGTAACCCGAACTGCCGTTAAACTGACCTGCACCAAAAAGATTAGGAAAATCCTTAAATTCAAGGGTGGCAAGCATAGCGGTCGGGTCAACGCAGTCGTACTCAATCGCATATGCAGGTCGCATAATAATGCAGTTTTCAAGGCCTTTTATAGTGTGGTAAAATTTAAGCTGAACCTCCTCAGGCAGAGATGAGCTCATACCCTGTAGGTACATTTCTTCGGTGTCAAGTCCGCAAGGCTCAATAAAAAGCTGATGCCTTGGCTTGTCCTTAAAACGCATAATCTTGTCTTCAAAGCTTGGGCAGTAACGAGGGCCAACACCCTCAATTTTACCTGCGTAAAGCGGTGAACGGTGAATGTTGTCAAGAATAATCTGCTTGGTTTCGTCATTCGTCCAGCTTATGTAGCAGTCAACCTTGTTGTCGCCCAAATTCTCGGTTTCGTATGAAAATGGCTGTGGCGGCTCGTCACCCTTTTGTACCTCAAGTTCGGAATAGTCAATGGAATTTCTGAGAACACGAGCCGGTGTGCCGGTTTTAAATCTTCTTAAAGGCAAGCCGAGTTTTTTAAGGCTTGCACCCAAAAATGACGCCGGAAAAATTCCGTCAGGGCCGCTATCGTAGGAAACTTCTCCAACGAAAATTCTGCCGCCGAGGTATGTGCCTGTGGCAATGACAACAGTTTTGCAATGGAAAACCGCCAACATTCTTGTGGTAAGGTCGTAGCCGTCCTCGGTCTTTTCAATTTCTACAATTTCAGCCTGTCTTAACTCAAGATTTTCTTGTAACTCAAGCTTGTGTTTCATTACAGTTGAGTATTTTCGGCGGTCAATCTGTGCTCTGAGCGAGTGAACGGCAGGGCCTTTGCCTCGGTTGAGCATACGGGATTGTAAAAAACATTCGTCAGCGGTCTTACCCATCTCACCGCCGAGAGCGTCAATTTCACGCACAAGGTGACCTTTGGCAGTACCGCCGATTGACGGATTGCAAGGGCAGTTGCCGACTGCGTCCATATTAATTGTGAAAACGGCAGTTTTACAGCCAAGTCGGGCAGCCGCAAGTGCCGCCTCAATGCCGGCATGACCTGCACCGATAACTGCTACATCATAATCTCCTGCAAAATATTTCATATACTTCATTCCTTTAAGGGTAAAATTATTTCTAAAATAAGTAAAAATTTAGGTCAAACTTTTTATAAATTGGTTTTGTTTTAAATGTTGGGGTAATATTGATAAATTATGGTTTAGCAATGGTCGGGAAATTTTGTTTGAATTATTACAGACTTTATACTCGAAAATAAAAATTTGGTCAACCTTTTTTCAAAGGTTGTGGGTGTGGGCAAAGCCCACAAAACTTTTTGCTAACAATAAATTCTGATAGCCAAACAGCTTGCTGTTTGGTGACTTGAACACAACAGCGAAAGCCTTATAATTGCGTCAGAAACACAAAACAGAAAAAATATTTTTTCTATTTATAAATTATTTCTTATTAAAAGGCTGTCGCCTGTTTTATCAAATTTGGCTTTAGCACACAAACAGCGTTGCTGTTTGTGACTTACAAATTGCGATGAAAACAACTTTTCTTGGGCTTTGCCCAAACCCACGAGCCTTTAAAAAGGCTCGACCTAAATTTTTTATCCGAGAAGAAAGCATAGACAATTTCAATACTTTTAACTCCCGACTATTACTAAGTTATTGTCGGGAACAAGAAAATTATTATTTTGCAAGCTATCTTCCCGTAATAAAAACCACAATTTTCCCCAACTATTGAAAAAGAACCTATAAATTTATTTTCCAACGCAAAAGTTATGGAAAACTCTGTCTACAACCTCATCACTTGTTCTCTCACCCGTCAGCTCAAGCAAGCTTGTAATTGCCTCCTCAATGCTGACTGTAATTGCGTCATAGGTGAGTCCGATTTCAAGGGCATTTTTCGCATCTTTTACAGAATTCAAGGCATTAAGCACAGCCTGCCTCTGCCTTTCATTGGAAAGTACGCCCTCGCTCGGGTTAAAATTCTCCATTCCTGCTATGTTCTCAACCGCTTTAATCAGCTTTTCTCTGCCCTCTCCACTCTTGGCAGAAATATAAACTACATTTTTAATCTTGCTCTCAATGTAGTCTGTGTCGAGCTGTTTGTCAAGGTCGGTTTTGTTGATTATTGCAATGCAAGGTACTTCGCTTGCGGAGTCGATAAGTTCCCTATCGTCATCATCAAGGCTACGGTTGTAGTCAAATACTGCAAGCAACAATCCGCATTGCTTTAATCTGTGCTTTGCCCTGTCAACGCCGATTTTCTCTACCTTGTCATCGGTTGTTCTGAGTCCTGCGGTGTCGCTGAGTCTTAAAATAACATCACCGATAATTACGGTGTCCTCAATAATATCTCTTGTTGTGCCGGGAATGTCAGTTACAATGCTACGCTCACAACCCGAAAGCAAATTCATAAGTGTGCTTTTTCCAACATTCGGTCTGCCGGCAATTACTGTGTCTATTCCCTGCTTTACTGCCTGTCCGCTGTCATAGCTTGAAATAAGTCCGTCAAGAATAGCAATGCTGACATTGAAAGAATCATAAAGCTGTTCGTCTGTCACCTCGGCAATATCCTCTTCGGGATAATCCGCCCAGGCTGAAAGGTGTGCGGCGGTGGAAAGAAGAAGATTTTTTACTTCGTCAATTTTGTTGCGAATTGCACCGTCCTTTACACAAAGTGCGGCTCTTGCGGCAGAGCGTGACTTGGCGGAAATAAGGTCTATTACTGCTTCTGCTTCAGAAAGGTCAATTTTTCCGTTTAAAAATGCTCGCTTGGTAAATTCGCCTGCCTGAGCAGGAATTGCACCGGCATCAAGAACGGCTCTGAGTACAAGCTTTGTGATGTAGATACCGCCGTGGCAGGAAAGTTCTACAACATTTTCGCCGGTATAGCTTAAAGGAGCACGATAAACAAGGGCAACTGCCTCGTCAATTTCTTCACCGTCAGAAATAACCTTGCCAAAAGCTGCGGTATAGCCCTTCATATCTGCAAGCCTTTTGTTATTTATACCTTTAAAAATTTTATCGCAAATAGTAAAAGCGGAATCACCCGAAATGCGGATAACAGAAATACCGCCCTCACCCTGTGCGGTGCTGATAGCAGCAATAGTGTCAGACATAAAATCACTCTCTTTAAAATGGTTTAAATAATTGTAAATTATGGTTTTTATTACGAGAAGATAGTTTGCCAAAAAGTAAATTTCTTGTTCCCTACAATAACTTAGTAATGGTCGGGAATTAAAAGGTTTAAAATTTGCATATGATTTCTACTCGAACAAAAAATTTAGGTCGAGCCTTTTTAAAGGCTCGTGGGTTTGGGCAAAGCCCAAGAAAAGTTGTGTTTATTGCAAATTTTCAGGCACAAACAGCAACGCTGTTTGTGTGCTAAAGCAAGGTTTGACAAAACGGGCGACAGCCTTTTAATAAGAAATGATTATAATTGAGAAAGAATATCTTTTCTGTTTTGTGTTGCTGTCGCATAAAAGCTTTCGCCATAGTGTTCAAGCCGCCAAACAGCAGGCTGTTTGGCTATCAAAGCTTTGTTTTAGTTTAAAGTATTGTTGGCTTTGCCCACACCCACAACCTTTGAAAAAGGTTGACCAAATTTTTATTTTCGGGTATAAATTCCGTAATAATTTAATCAAAAATTTCACGACCGTTGCTAAACCCTAATTTACAATTATTCAAGTTAAAATAAAAAAACAAAAGGGAGCAAAAAATGCCCCCTTTTATAAAAAATCATTATTTATCAATTCTGCCGTAAAGTCCGTCAAGGCTTCCTTCATTAAGGGGCTTTCTGTCGGGATTTACCTCGTTTTTAACAGAGTTGTTGTTGTATGGGCGTCTGCCGCCTCTGCCTCTGTTGTAGCCTGAATTGTTTCTTGGGTATCTCTTAAACTTTGGATCAGGTCCGATTACAACATGACGGTTTGCGTTTTCACCCTCACTCCATGAAATTGCACCGTTCACCTTCTGTACAGAAGTGTGAATAATTCTTCTTTCATATGGATTCATTGGCTCAAGACTTGTCTTTCTGCCTGTCTTGATTGCCTTGAACGCAAGCTTTCTGCCGAGAATTTCAAGAGTCTTTTCTCTCTTTTCTCTGTAGTCGCCTGTGTTTACTGTAACCTTAAAGTATGAGCTGTCTGCGTGGTTTGCCACAAGACTTGTGAGGTACTGCAATGCGTCAAGAGTTTCTCCCCTTCTGCCGATTACAAATCCAACATCTTCGCCCTCAAGGTCAAATTCAACGCCGTTTTCAATTTCCTTTTTATTTACGGAAACTGACTCAAGCTTCATATTTTTAAGTACATTTGTAAGAAATTCCTCAGCTGTTTCAGCAGGGCCTGCCTTGAGTGTAACCTTTACCTTAGCAGGTGCACCACCAAAAAGACCGAACTTTTTCTTTTCGGCACGCTGAATAACTTCAAACTCAACAACCTCGGACTCATCAATGCCGAGCTGTCTTTTTGCGTCTTCAAGGGCGAGAACTTCAGTTTCGCCAACGCCGATTGCTTCTCTAATCATAGTATTCACCTATTTCAATTACTTCTTTTTCTTTTTGCCGTTGCTGTTAGCCTTAGAGCCAATCTGCTGTTCAACAGGTGAGTAAACATAAGGAACTTTCGCTTCGTTAAGCTCCATAAGAGCAATGTGGCGAGCTTCCTCTTTAGCTGTAAAGCTTACCGGAGTAAAGAACTTTGCAATTACGAGTGACTGGATAAACGCAATTACAGATGAACAAATCCAGTAAAAACCAACCGCAGCCGGCACAGTATATGCGATATAAGCTGTAAACAGAGGCATTATGTAGAGCATTACCTTTAGGCAACCCTGCTGCTGAGCCATCTGAGCTTTATTGATTCTCTGCATTACTAACTGAGAACCAACATATGATACAAAACAAAGGACAGGAATGAGTGAGTACCATGAGAAAATACCCATATCCTTTGGAATTGTGAGAAGGTTGATTCCCATCATATTAAATCCGTTTGCAAAATCGATTATCTGCTGGCAGTCCGCAGCTGAGAACAAGCCCTGAATAGTTTCGGTATTCATAATGCTTGGGAACACCCTGATAAGCTCGATTTGCTGATAAGTAGCATTTGTAGAAATTGTGTAACCCGGAATTGTGTTCATATAAGCAACCGCACTGTTTACGGTGTCCGAGTTAAGATGAAGTGTGTTTGTAAGAGGATATGCAACGGCATAGAAAATACCGAGCATTACAAGCAAAGGAACAATCATTGTAAGGCAACCGCCCATTGGCTTTACGCCCTCTTTTTCGTAAAGCTTGTTCATTTCCTCCTGGAGCTTAACCTTGTTGTTAGCGTATTTTTCCTGAAGCTCCTTTTGTTTTCTTTGCAGTCTCATTGTGCCTGCCATAGATTTTTGTTGCTTGACAGTAAATGGGAACAAAATAAGTCTGATTACAATAGTAAATACAACTATTGAAAGACCGAAATCCTTTAGAAAGTAGAAAGCAGCCCAAAGAACATAGCCGAGGATACTTCCAAAAAATCCAAATATATTTGC
Source organism: Ruminococcus sp. (assembly GCF_045129435.1). GTDB lineage: Bacteria > Bacillota > Clostridia > Oscillospirales > Acutalibacteraceae > Ruminococcoides. The sequence continues at coordinate 13,834 of NZ_JBGVJL010000140.1, forward strand.
CATAAGCTACCTCACTTAATTTTTCTTGGCTTGTCCGATTTTTCGGGAACAGGATCATATCCGCCCTTTGAAAAAGGATTGCATCGCAATATCCGCCATATTGTAAGAGCAGTGCCCTTTAGTGCACCAAAGCGTTCAATAGCCTCAAGCCCATATTGCGAACAGGTAGGCTCATACTTGCAGCTTTTTGGCAGATGCGGAGAGATTGCAGCTTTATAAAATTTTATCAGCAGAATTAAAATTCTTTTCATAACATTACTTTTTCAAAACACCCGCAGACTCCATATGCTTTTTCATAGTGTCATATACCTTTTGTGATTTTACAAAAGGAGTCCTTGTCCTTGCCACAAACACAAAGTCGTAGCCGGGTTTTAAATCATTGTAAAGCTGATAATATGCGGCACGAATCACACGCCTTGCACGGGTGCGTTTTACCGCTTTTCCGACTTTTTTGCCCGTAGTTATTCCAAAACGCAGGTTATCGGATTTATTTTTTATAACATAAGTTACCAGTACAGGACTTACAAAGGATTTTCCCTTTCTGTAAAGTCTGGAAAAATCCCTATTGTCCTTTAAAGTGATGAAGTCACTCAAAATTAAAACCACCTAAGCAAAGTAAAAGCCGCAAACAATAAAGAAAGACCACTGTATAAAAGTGGTCTGTTCTTTAAGGAAACACCGATTAAATCATTTGCACAAAAAGCAAAGCCGAATTTCTGACAGAATGAACAAAGAAACCGCAAAAATGCCAAAGCAAAGCGAGAATTTTTGAACAAACCGGCAAAAACAGGCAAGCTGTGCAAAGAAATTGCGTGATTTAACAAGCGAATCCTAATTAGTAAGACAACCTTTTTCTACCTTTAGCTCTTCTTCTAGCCAATACTTTTCTACCGTTGGCTGTTGCCATTCTCTTTCTGAAGCCGTGCTCCTTCTTTCTGTGGAGCTTCTTTGGCTGATAAGTTCTCAACATACTGAAAACCCTCCCTTCAATATATAACCTTGCAATATAGCATTATATCTTAATTTTTCTTTATAGTCAACAAAAATTAAAAAGTTTTTTATTTTTTTGTATGTCGGGCAGAATTTCAAAGTAAAATCTGATGTAATTTTCATGTAAGGAATTTAAGCATTATAACGATTTACATAATAATGTATATATAGTATATAAAATTTCAGCTGTAAAAAGCTCAGTCAAAATTTTATTTTGCTAAGCTTTAAAAAATTTTAGAAAATTATAAAATATGCAGGTGTTCTCTTTTTGGCACAAATCAGCTTATAACACAGTTTTTTTCAATAGACTTCAAAGTCAAAATTTCAATAAAAATCCCACTGTCAGGCAATTAAAGCACTGCAAAAGGTAATTTTCCTTATTGCAATAAAAAAGATTGATTTTTTTTAGGAAGTGTTCTATAATATAATAGAATAGATTTACTATGGGGTAATATGGCGATATTGCCGTATTTATATGGAAGGGAAGTCGTATATGGAATCTTTTGAAGAAGCGTGGGGAATTATTTGCGATTATTGTAAAACTAAAATTACAGATGTTGCTTACAACACCTGGATCAGCAGAATTGAGCCTATTGATCTCGATTTTGACAAGAATAAGGCTGTAATTTTAGTGCCTAACGATTTTCATCGTCAGACTATATCTCGCTGTTATCTTTCCCTGCTAAATGAAGCTTTTGAGGCAATTTTCGGTCAGGTTTTTATTATTGAAATGAAAATTCCTGACGAAATAAAGGCTAAAGAAGAACAGCAGGCCGTTGCAAATGCAGAAATCAACGACATCAGCTATGAATATACTTTTGATACTTTCATTGTCGGTGCGTCAAACAAATTTGCTCATGCCGCCTGCCTTGCAGTTGCCACAAATCCGGCAAACGCCTACAATCCTCTGTTTTTGTACGGCAATTCCGGTCTTGGCAAAACTCATTTGCTCTATGCTATTGCAAATGAAATCAAGAAAAATTCACCTGAAAAAAATATTTGCTACATCAAGGGCGATGATTTTACAAACGAACTCATTGAATCCCTTGGTATGGGCAAAATGAGTGAATTCAGAAAAAAGTACAGACAAACCGACATTTTGCTCGTTGACGATGTGCAGTTTATCGGCGGCAAAGAGAGTACTCAGGAGGAATTTTTCCATACTTTCGATACTCTTTTTAATGCTCACAAGCAAATTGTTCTTGCTTCTGATAGACCGCCTAAGGAAATCAAGACACTTGACGATCGTCTGCGTTCAAGATTTGAGTCCGACATTATTGCCGATGTTCAGCCGCCGGATATTGAAACAAGAATTGCTATCATCAAAAGAAAAGCCGAGCTTTTAGATCTCGACATTTCAGCAGATGTCTGCGAATACATTGCGTCAAAAATCAAGGCTAACATTCGTCAGCTTGAGGGCACTGTTAAAAAATTAAAGGCAAAAAGCCTTTTAAGTCACGAAAAAATTACTATTTCCTCTGTTCAGGAGGTCATTTCCGATATTCTTAATAATGACACTCCGCCTGAGGTTACTGTGGAGCGTATTATTGAGGAGGTTGCCCGCACTTTTGGTGTAACTCCTGAGGCTATCCGTTCTGAAAATAACAGAAGTGCAAACATCAGCAACGCTCGACACATTGCAATTTATATTTCCAGAGAGCTGACCACACTTTCAATGGCAAACATTGGTGAAGAATTTGGCGGCAGACATTATTCTACAGTTATTTATACAGTTAAAAAAGTTAAGAAAATGATGCAGAACGACCGTAAGATCAAGGAAATTGTTGATGACACCATCAAGAACATTCGTGACAGGTAGTACAGCAGCTTTTCAACATATTTTATTACATATTTTTAACCTTTTAACATTATTAACATTACACTTTTGTAATATTTGTAAACACTTATTTTTCGGCTTATTTGCTTAGCTTTAAGCTGTTTTGGCAATACTTGAAAAGGTACTTATTCAACAACTACTGTTGAGGTCTTTTCATAATTTCAACATTTTTAGTATGTTAAAAAATATTAAAAAAATATTTTCAGAAAAAATGTTCTGATTAGGCTAATTTTCAGACATTTTTTCGGTATATATGAAAGAGAGTTTTTCTTCTTCGTGTTTTCATTGGCTTTTGCAGAATAAAAGCCGATAAAAACCGGCTTTTTCAAAAGCTTTTGGTCCGAATTTTTTTACCTATATATAATAGTATAGAAATACTGTAAAATTTAGGTCGAGAGATAAATGCTTTGAATTTTGCCTATTTTTTCTACTCGGACATAAAAATTTGGTCAACCTTTTTCAAAGGTTGTGGGTGTGGGCAAAGCCCACAAAATCTATAGCTAACGCAAAGTTTCGAAAGCCAAACAGTAATCTGTTTGGCGGCTTATACAAAATGGTGAAAGCCTTATAATTGCGACAGCAACACAAAAATCTGTCATTTTTAATAATAATGATGTCTTTTTTAAAGGCTATCGCCTATTTGTTACAAACTTTTGCATTAGCACACAAACAGCTTTGCAGTTTGTGTCTGAAAATTTTTAATAAAAACAACTTATATGGGCGTTGCCCAAACCCACGAGCCTTTAAAAAGACTCGACCTAAATTTTTTATTATTTAGCATAAATTTTCTGCTTAACCATAATTTTTTAATGCTAATGAAGTCCCTGAAATTTAACATTTTATTTAACATTCCACTAACAATTTTTAACCCGATGTTGAAAGATTTTGCTTTATCAACAGGCGGTGTAAAAGCTGTTAAGGTTTTGTTAAAGTTTTTGAGGACGGTTTTTTTTAGTAAACATCGAAAAAGTTACAACTTTTTAACATTTCAACACCCCCTACTACTACTACTAAAATATTAATTATCTATTCTTAAAGGAGTGCTTCACTTGAAAATTTCGTGCTTGCGAACAGATCTTGCAAATGCAGTATCGAATGTATCGAGAGCAGTTTCCTCAAAGGCAACAATTCCTGCTCTTGAGGGTGTGCTTATAAAAGCATACGATAATTCACTAAATATTTCCGGATATAATCTTGAAATCGGAATTACAACTGATATTGATGTAACTATTCAGGAAGAGGGCGAAATTGTAGTCAGTGCAAAGCTCTTTCTTGATATTGTCAGAAAATTACCGGAAGAAATCGTGATGATTGAAACCGACGAAAGAATGGTGACCTACATAACCTGCGGTAATGTTGATTACCAGATTGTAGGTATGTCATCAATCGAATATCCTGATCTTCCAACCTTTGAGCAAACCGATATGATTACGGTAAATGCAAAAACTTTGCGTGAAATGATCAGACAAACAGTTTATGCTGTGTCAGACAACAACGCAAAGCCGATTTATACCGGTTCACTTTTTGAAATTGAAGACGGACTTTTCAGAATTGTAGCTATTGACGGCTACAGAATGGCGATTAGAAGTGAAATTGTTGATTCCGAAAGCAAAAATAAATTTGTTGTTCCCGGAAAAACCCAGCTTGAAGTGCTTAAACTTCTCGGTGATGATGAGCAAAATGTAGATATTATCATCGGTCAAAGACACATCACCTTCAAGGTTGACAATTACAGAGTAATTTCCAGACTTATTGAGGGTAATTTTATCGATTACAAAACCACAATTCCTACCGATGTGAAAACTGAGGTTATTATAAACACCAGAGTTATCATTAACTCGGTTGAAAGAATGTCACTTTTAAATAATGACAGAATTCAAAGCCCTGTCAGATGCAATTTTGATAATGACGAAATCAAACTTTCCTGTGCATCGGCAGTCGGCAGAGCTAACGACAGTATTGCAGTTTCAATCATGGGTGAAAAAGTTGAGATTGGTTTTAACAACAAATACCTGCTTGACGCACTCAAAAATTGTGATACCGATGAAATCAGACTTGCTCTCAGCGGTCCAATTAAGCCAATGGTTATAAAACCGGTGAAGGGCGACAGCTTTTTGAGCATTGTAGTTCCAATGAGGCTTTCAAATGAAGGATAAAAAAATCAGCATCGACACAGAATTTATAAAATTACAGGATTTGCTCAAGCTTGCAGGACTTTGTGACACAGGCGGAATGGCAAAAATGATAATTCAGAACGGAAATGTCACCGTAAATGGTGAGGTTTGCACAATGCGTGGCAAAAAAATGCGTAAAGGCGACATTGCAGAGTTTGACGGAGAAAAAATTACCGTTGTCTGAACCAAGGAATGATATTTTTTGAAAGTACTTGCGTTGAAATTTGAAAATTACAGAAATCTTGAAGATGCAATTATTTCTCCATGCGAGGGTGTAAATGTAATTTACGGCGACAACGCACAGGGAAAAACCAATCTGCTTGAGGCTTTATGGATGTTTTGCGGAGGTCACTCGTTCAGAGGGTCAAAAGAAAATGAACTCATAAAATTTGGCAAGCCGTTTGCAAATCTTGAGGTCAGATTTTTTGGACAAGACAGAGAGCAGACCGCTTCTATAAAATTCAAGGGCAACAAAAAACAGGTTGAGATAAATTCCGTACCAAAAAATTCGGCTGCGGCACTTATTGAGAAATATTGTGCGGTGGTTTTTTCGCCCGAACATCTGAATTTGATAAAAAGAGGGCCGAGCGAAAGGCGAAAATTTATTGACAGTGCAATTTGCAGAGAAAAACTCAAGAATGCGGTGGTGCTTTCTAAGTACAACCGAACTTTGAATCAGAGAAATTCCCTGCTCAAGGATATTTTTAAGCATCCGGAGCTTGAAGAAACTCTTTCGATCTGGGACAATTCCCTGCTCTCAAATGGTGCTATACTCATAAAAAAGAGAATGGAGTATCTCCAGATGCTCGAAAAAAGGGCTTCAGAATATCATTTTGGCATTTCGGGCGGCAAAGAACAGCTTGAAATCCGCTATTTATCCACTACAAATGCAGAATATGGCGATAATATTGAGCAAATTCACCAAAAATTATGTGAAAGCTTTGAGCAATCTAAGGCAGATGATATAAGAAACGGTTGTACCACCAAAGGTGCTCACCGAGATGATGTTGAGATACTCATTAATGGCAAAAATGCAAGACTTTATGCTTCTCAAGGGCAGCAAAGAAGTGCGGTTTTGTCGTTGAAGCTTGCCGAGGCGGCAGTTTTGTCTGAGCGAATGGGCGAAAAGCCAATTATTTTGCTTGATGATGTTATGAGTGAGCTTGATTCCAAAAGACAGGATTTTTTGCTGAACAAGCTTGACGATTGTCAGGTTTTTATAACCTGCTGTGAGCAGTCAAACAAAGAGCAGCTCAAAAACGGCAAAATTTTTAATGTGTGTAACGGAGTAGTCAGCTGAAATGTATTTGCATTTAGGACAGGATACTGTCATTTCTACAAAATCAATTATCGGTATTTTTGATATAGACAGATGTACCGTTTCAAAAAAAACAAGAGATTTTCTGACCGAGGCAGAAAAAAGCGGAAATGTTGTGAATGTTTCCTACGAACTGCCAAAATCATTTATCGTTTGCAAGGAAGACGGCAAGGTTACTGTGTACATAAGCCAGCTTTCGAGCAAAACACTTTATAAGCGACACAAAGAAGGGACTGCTAAAATCTTGCAGTCTGAGATTAATTAATATTACTCTGAGTATAATTTTATAAAAATAATATTTAATAATCGCAAGAAAATATAAATCTATGAATATTTATTGAATATTTATTCATTTTCAAATACACTACAAAAAGAGGGATTGTTTATGAAAGCAAAAAAATGTCCTTACTGTTCAAAACGAATTTCTTATATTTCGGGCTTTGCAAGCAGACGCAAAAGTGAATATATATGCACAAGATGCGGAAAGGAAAGTAAAGTCGTAATTAACAAAATGATTTTTGTGGGCTTCGCACTTGCAGTTGCGGCTGCGGCAGGCATTATGCTTTACTGGATTAAGTCGGGCAATATCAGCAATCCGCTCGGAGTTTTGCTCGTTGCAGTTCCGCTTGTTATTTTTATGCTTATCAGTCCCGCATTTTTAAGTTATGTGCCTCTTAAAAAATATAAAAAGTCGATGGAGGCAAAAAAGGCAGGTATGGTGTATTCTGAAAATATCGCCGGCGACATTGCCGATGAATTTGAGTTTAATCCGATAAAGTCATCACGCACCACATCGGAAGTGCCTGAAATCGTTGAGCCGCACACAGAGCTTGAGGACACAAGTCCTAAGGTTGCCATAGATACAAGTGTGTTTAATCAGCTCAAGCAGAAGCGTGACGCTGAGAGAATGCACCTGCAGGAAGAAATGAACAAGGCTGACGATACAGAGATAAAGGACGATACTATGTCATTTGTGCCTGTTATAAGCGATGTAAGCGAGGATCATGCATCTATGGACGCACCTCTTAAAAAGCTTCGCTCTGACACAGACACAGGCTTTTCACGCTCACGCCACTACATTCCGCCAAAGGAAGACAGTGACGGCACAAAGAGAGCAGACACCAACAAATACACCGCAAACAGGAAGTTCTAAGCTATGCTGAAATTACCGATTTGTCCGCATTGCCACACAGTTTACAGCTACAGCGAGGTTAGGAAGATAGCAGGCGAAAAATCGCATACCTGTTATCATTGCAAAAAACAGTTTAAAGCAAGCAAAAAGCCTTGTGTTGTGCTTGTTTTAGTGCTGCTTGTTCTTGCCGTTGCAGCAAATGTGGGGGTGCTTTATATGGCACCAAACCTGAATTTCTATGTTCTGGTTGGCATAAATGTGTTTTTTATCCTGCTTTTTATAGCACTTTATCCGCTTTTTGTAGCGTTCAAGGATACTGAGAAAAAACAGAAAAAGCAGAAATAAATATTTTTGACTTTTTAGAAAATTAAATACTGTCTGCGTTTTACGGTTATGTTTACTGATAAATTTCACAGACAAAAGCCGATTGATTTTAGATTTGAAATTAACAAAAACAACCTGACTTTATGAGGTCAGAAAAATACTTTCCGCCTTTTTAAGAGGTGTGAACAGGGCAAAGGCAGCTGCTTTGGCTCTGATATTGGAGGTAAAAAAATGGACAATGAAAATAACATTGAGATGACCAAGGTCGAACAAGAGTATGGTGCCAATGAAATTCAGGTTCTTGAGGGACTTGAGGCTGTAAGAAAAAGACCGGGTATGTACATTGGTTCAACCGGTCCGAGAGGTCTTCATCACCTTGTTTATGAAATTGTAGATAACTCTATTGACGAGGCTCTTGCCGGCTACTGCACCAAAATTGATGTAGTTATCGAGGAGGGCGACATCATAAGAGTTACCGATAACGGCCGTGGTATTCCTGTAGGCATCAACAGCAAGACAGGCTTGCCGGCAGTTACGGTTGTATTTACGGTTCTTCACGCCGGCGGTAAATTTGGTGGCGGCGGATACAAGGTTTCCGGCGGCTTGCACGGTGTTGGTGCGTCTGTTGTAAACGCTCTTTCCGAATGGCTTGAGGTAAAGGTTTGCGATGGCGAAGATGTTTATACTCAGCGTTACGAAAGAGGTAAAATCGTTACCGACCTCCACAAAATAGGAAAGTCCGACATCAAGGGCACAGAGGTACGCTTTAAGGCTGACCCGCTTATCTTCAAAGAAACCACAGTGTATGACTATGAGGTGCTCGAAAAGCGTTTGCGTGAACAGGCTTTTCTTAATGCAGGCGTACATATTGAGCTGAGAGATGAGCGTAACAAGGACGAAATAATCAAGAAAAACTTCGTCTACGAGGGTGGTATCAGAAGCTTTGTTGAGTACATTCACAAGAAAAGAGCATTGGCTGTTATTCACCCTGATGTTATCTACTTTGCGGCAAAGAATGACGAAGATACCATTTCTGTTGAGGTTGCGTTGCAGTACAATGACAGCTACAACGAAAATCTTTTGACCTTTGCAAATAACATTCACACCACAGACGGCGGTACTCATGAGGAGGGCTTTAAGAGGGCTCTCACAAGAGTAATGAACGATTACGCACGAAAGTTTGGCAAGCTAAAGGATAATGATAAAAACCTCAGCGGTGAAGATGTGCGAGAGGGCATTACCGCAATCATCAGCGTTAAGCTTAAAGAGGCTCAGTTTGAGGGTCAGACCAAGGCGAAGCTCGGCAACACCGAGGTAAGAACTATGGTTGACAAGCTTGTCAGCGATAAGCTTATGATTTATCTTGAGGAAAATCCTCAGGTAGCAAAGGCTATTTTTGAGAAGTCGCTTGCATCTGCAAGGGCAAGAGAGGCGGCAAGAAAGGCGAGAGAGAGCGTAAGAAGAAAGTCGGCTCTTGAGTCTGCACAGCTGCCGGGTAAGCTTGCCGACTGTCAGTCAAAGGACAGCGAAATTACTGAAATTTACATAGTAGAGGGTGACTCTGCGGGCGGTTCGGCAAAGGGTGGCCGTGACCGTAAATTCCAGGCTATTCTGCCTCTTTGGGGTAAAATGCTCAATGTAGAAAAGGCAAGGCTTGACAGGGTTTATGGCAACGATAAGCTTATGCCTGTTATAACCGCACTCGGCACAGGTATCGGCGATGAGTTTGATATTACAAAGCTGCGTTACGGCAAGATTATTATTATGGCGGATGCCGATGTTGACGGTCAGCATATCAGAACACTTCTGTTGACCTTTTTCTTCAGATTTATGCGTCCTCTTATTGAGGAGGGTCATATCTACATTGCACAGCCTCCGCTTTACAGAATTTCAAAGGGCAAGGAACACAAGTATGCCTACTCAGACATTGAGCGTGACCAGATTTTAGCCGCAACAGAGGGCAAAACCGAAATTCAGCGTTACAAAGGTCTTGGTGAGATGGATTCGGAACAGCTATGGGAAACCACAATGAATCCGGAAACAAGACTAATGCTCAGAGTAAACCTGAACGAGGCAGAGGAGGCAGACGAAATCTTCACCATTCTTATGGGTGATAAGGTTGAGCCAAGACGAGAGTTTATTGAGAAAAACGCTAAGTTTGTTCAAAATCTTGATGTTTGATTTTTTTCGAGTAGAAAGTTTGTGATAATTCAAACTGAAAATTTCCGAATATAACTTAGCTATTGTCGGGAATAAAAAGTATTATTTTTTATACAGATTGTCTTCTCGTAATAAAAAAGTCCGATTGTAGCTTTAGCTATTGTCGGGAACAAAAGTATTATTTTTTACACAGACTATCTTCTCGTAATAAAAATAAAAAGGAGTGATTTTTGTGCATTCACGAACTATTTTTCGGGTACGCTATGCCGAAACCGACTGTATGGGCATAGTTCACCACTCAAATTATCCGATATGGTACGAAATGGGCAGGGGCGACTATGTGAAAATGCTCGGCTTTAATTATCGTGAAATGGAGCAGCAGGGGATTATGACTCCGCTTTTGAATTTAAACTGTTCATTTGTAAAGCCGGCTCTTTATGACGATGAAATTATTATCCGCACAAAGGTGATTTTAATTTCAGCCGCAAGAATTACTTTTTCATACACCGTAAAGAGGATTGAGCCGGACGGCTCAGAAACCGAACTTGGCTACGGCACTACCGAGCATGGCTTTGTTGACTCAAAGACCTTTCGCCCGACAAGCATTAAAAAGCGTATGCCACAGCTTTACGAGAAGATAAAACAATATACATAAACCTTGAGGAATGAATAATATGGACAACGAAAATATGGAAAATGGAGTATTTAATCACGGAAAAATAAAAGATGTTGATGTCAAGGAAGAAATGAAATCAAGCTTTCTTGACTATTCGATGAGCGTTATTATTTCCCGTGCATTGCCAGATGTCCGTGACGGCTTAAAGCCTGTTCACAGGCGTATTCTCTACACAATGTATGAAAAGGGTCTTGAGCCGAACAAGCCGTACCATAAGTGTGCGGATACCGTTGGTGCTGTACTTGGTGCGTATCATCCTCATGGTGATGCCTCCGTTTATGACGCACTTGTTCGTCTTGCACAGGATTTTTCAATGAGATATATGCTGGTTGACGGTCACGGTAACTTTGGTTCTGTTGATGGCGACCCACCGGCTGCCTACAGATATACCGAGGCAAGAATGAGCAAGATTTCTTGCGAAATGCTTACCGATATTGACAAAAAGACGGTTGATTTTCAGCCAAACTTTGATGACAGACTTGAAGAGCCTACCGTACTTCCAAGCAGATTTCCAAACCTGCTTGTAAACGGCTCAGACGGTATTGCCGTTGGTATGGCTACAAAGATTCCGCCACACAACCTCGGCGAAACCATTGATGCAGCCTGTGCGTTGATTGAAAATCCCGATATTGACCTTGCAGGTCTTATGGATTATATGCCGGGTCCGGACTTCCCAACGGGCGGCATTATTATGGGCAGAAGCGGCATCAGAGCGACTTATGCTACAGGCAGAGGTAAAATTACCGTAAGAGCCAAAACTGAGATTGTAGAGGCTAAAAACGGCAGATTTAAGATTATAGTTACCGAACTTCCTTATCAGGTAAACAAGGCAAGACTTATTGAGTACATTGCCGACCTTGTTAAGGACAAGAGAATAGACGGCATTTCTAACATTGAGGATCACTCTGACAGACAGGGCATGCACATTGAGATTGATGTTAAGCGTGAGGCTTCGGCTCAGATTGTGCTTAACAACCTCTTTAACCTTACACAGCTTCAGACAACCTTTGGTGCAATTATGCTTGCCATTGTTGACGGCGTGCCTAAGGTACTTAACCTCAAGGAAATGCTTACAGAGTATGTAAACTTCCAGCAGGAGATTATTCGCAGAAGAACTGAATTTGACCTTAAAAAGGCAAAGGACAGAGAGCATATTCTTGAGGGCTTGAAGATTGCGATTGACTTTATTGACGAGGTTATTGCAATTATCAGAAAGAGTAAGGACCAGGCTTCGGCTAAGGTAAACCTTATGGAACGCTTCGGACTTGATGATGTACAGGCTCAGGCTATTGTGCAGATGCGTTTAGGTCAGCTTACAAATATGGAGCGTAACAAGATTGAAGATGAAATTCAGGCTTTAAGAGCCAAGATTGAAGAATACAACGCAATTCTTGCAGACGAGGGCAGACAGCGTGAGATTATCAAGGAAGAGCTTATTGTTATCAGAAATAAGTTTGCTGACCAGAGAAGAACTGAGATTTGTGCCGTAAGCGGTGAGGTTGACATTGAGGATCTTATTCCTAACGAGGAATGTGTGCTTACACTCACTCAGTTTGGCTATGTTAAGCGTCTTGCGGTTGATACCTACAAGATTCAGAACAGAGGTGGCCGTGGTGTTTCGGGTATGTCACGCAGAGAAGAAGATGTTGCGTCCGAGATGTTCGTAATCAATTCTCATGATTATGTATTGTTCTTTACCGACAAGGGCAGAGTATATCGACTCAAGTGCTATGAAGTGCCTGAGGGAAGCCGCCAGTCAAAGGGTATGAACATTGCTAACCTGTTGCCGATTGCGTCTGACGAAAAGGTAACATCTATGATAAGAGTGCCTGAATTTGATGAGGACAAGTACCTTGTTATGGTTACAAAGCAGGGCATTATCAAGAGAATTTCGCTTAATGCGTACAATACGGCTCGAAAAGGCGGACTTATTGCCCTTGAACTTAACGAGGGTGACGAGCTTGCGTGGGTAAGACTGACTGACGGTAATCAACAGGTTATTGTTGCAACTAAGAACGGTCTTGCTATCAGATTTGAAGAAACAGATGTTCGTCCTATGGGCAGACAGGCAAGAGGCGTAAAGGCTATTTCACTGCGTGAGGGCGACTGCGTTGTGGGTATGTGCGTTGTTAAGAATGACGACCTTATTCTTACTGCGTCTGAAACCGGATTTGGCAGAATTTCAAATGTCAGCGACTACCGCTTGCAGAGCAGAGGTGGTAAGGGTATTACCAACTATCATACAGAGAAATACGGCAGCGTTGCGGCTGTGAGTGCGGTTGAACTCAGTGATGATATTATCATTATTTCGCAGGAGGGCGTAATTATCAGAATTGCGGCTGATACTGTAAGAATTTGCAACCGTCCGAGCAAGGGCGTTACACTTATGAGAATCGGTGAGAATGATAAGGTAGTTACCATTGCAAGAGCACCGCATGAGGACAGCGAAAAGGCAGAAAATGAGGGAGATGGGGAAACCTCTGAAACTCCTGTTGAAGAAACTGCCGAAGTGAACGCTGAAGAAAATACAGAAGAATAAATAAAAATATAGCCTTCCTGTAAAAAGGAGGGCTATAAAAGCTTTTTAAATAATTAAATCTGTTATACAAAATAACAAAAAATTTAGGTCAAGCCTTTTTAAAGGCTTGCGGGTTTGGGCAGAGCCCATAAAAGGTTGTTATTATAATAATTTATTGGGCACAAAAAGTCTTGACTTTTTGTGTACCGAACTACTGTAAAACAGTAGGGTGAATACCCAAAACAATAAAAAATTTTTAATAAAATAAATAAATTTTTCTTGTTATCACAATATTTATGGCTTTCGCCTATTAGTGCAATCACAAAAACAGCAAGCTGTTTTTGCGTGAAACTTTTATGTAATCACAACTATTTGTGGACGCTGTCCACACCTGCAAGCTTTGAAAAGCTTGAGCAAACTTTTATGTTTAGGCATATAGTTTGTTGATTTCAAACTATAATTTCAACCAAAATTTTACGAGGTATAGTATGAAAAAAATTGTGTCTTTACTGCTTGCGTTTATACTTGCTTTTTCCTTTACCGCCTGTGGCGAGAAGAAAACTATCGTCAAGGGCAGCACCGCCTCTCTTGATGAAATTCTTGCTTACACCAAGTACAATGCTCAGGAAAACAGCAGCAATGTAAACGGCAGAAGATATAATATAAATATTGATACATTCACCGAGCACTATAACGAGCTTATGTTCCGCTTTGGCGGTGATGATTATATTAATATTGAGGACTGGAAAAGACTCGGAGAAACCAAGACAGACGCAAACGGCGTGCAGTATTACTGCTACTATTACGATATTGACAAGGCAGAACTTACTGTGTCGGTTGAGGTGGTTTCTAAGAAGATTATGAATGTTGGCTGTGGTACTACTATGTCTAAGTATGTGTCCATTGACGGCGAACATCAGTACAGCGACAGAGTTCTTACAATGGCGGCTGTTATGGCTGTTACTGTAGGCGGTTACACAAGTGATGATATAGAGCTGTTTAAGAAAATTTTTAATCAGACCACGCTCGAAAATCAAAACTCGCTTGCCTACGAAAATAATATCTTTAACCTTTCAACAGGCAAAAAAGACGAGAACAAGGACAGCACCATGCTGTTCAGATATTTTCCGGTGACAGACGAGCACCTGACAGAGTGGAATATTCCGACATATTCAGAGTAAAGAGGTATTGTTATGACTCCCGAAAAGCTTACAGAAATTTTATATCTGGCAGAAAATTTAAAGAAAAATACACGCCATAGCTGGCTTTCAAACGGCAGACGAGAAAGCGTTGCCGAGCATAGCTGGAGGCTGTCGCTTTTTGCGTATTTTGTAAAAGATGAATTTCCAAATGTCGATATGGATAAGGTTTTAAAGATGTGCATTTTCCATGACCTTGGCGAGGCATTCACAGGAGATATTCCGTCATTTTACAAGACAGGCAATGATGAAGAAATTGAAAAGCACAAGCTTACAGAATGGGTAGACACGCTCCCACAGCCGTATAAGGACGATTTAACGGCCTTGTACAGCGAAATGGAGGAGCAGGCAACAGAGGAGGCAAAGCTCTGGAAAGCTCTTGACAAGCTTGAGGCATCTATTCAGCACAACGAAGCTGAAATCCGTACCTGGCTCCCGCTTGAGTACGACCTAAATCCTGTTTACGGCGAAAAAGAGTGCGAATTTAACGAATATACAAAATCTTTGCAGGAATACACAAAGCAGTTGTCTTTGGATAAAATTGCAAAGGAGAGCAAGAAAGATTGAAAAACAGGTAATATGCTGTTATAATACTAACTATACCCTTTGCGGGTGATGGTGGCGAGTTTTATACTCGCCATTTTGTCTTTTCAAAAAGAAATCGTCCGAGTACTTAAATCTCGGACGATTATTCTATGACTATTTACAAACCGGTGTTGAGTCGTTTGTATTTTAAAAAGGTTCTTTTTGAATAGTTGGGGTAAATTATGGTTTAGCAACGGTTGGAAAACTTTTGCTTAAATTAGCACAGAACTTATACTCGAAAATAAAAATTTGGTCAACCTTTTTCAAAGGTTGTGGGTGTGGGCAAAGCCCACAAATACTTTTCTCCTATGCAAAGCTTCGATAGCCAAACAGCAGGCTGTTTGGCGGTTCAAATACAATAGCGAAAGCTTATAACTGCGACAGCACCACAAAAAGCCATTCTTCTTTATTATTTTTTAATGAAGTATTTCTTTTTAATGGCTGTCGCCTGTTTTGTCAAACCTTGATTTAGCACACAAACAGCGTTGCTGTTTGTGCCTGAAAATTTGCAATAAAAACAACTTTTCTTGGGCTTTGCCCAAACCCACGAGCCTTTAAAAAGGCTCGACCTAAATTTCTTTGTCCAAGCAGAAAATTTAGGCAATTTCAATACTTTTAACTCCCGAGCATTACTAAGTCATTGTCGGGAACAAGAAAATTATTACTTTGCAAACTATCTTCTCGTAATAAAAACCATAATTTATCAATATTACCCCAACATTTAAAGCAGCCCATTTAAAAATTATCTGTCTGGAACATTATAATAGAAAGTGCTGCGAGGGGTGCGGTTTCGGCTCTTAAAATTCTCTTGCCGAGCGTTGCGGGCTGACCGCCGTTTGCGATTATTTTATCTACCTCAGCTTGTTCAAATCCGCCCTCACTGCCAATAAACATTGCTATACTTTCAGGCTTTTTATCGAGAATTTTATTTACTTTTTCGCCGCCAAGCTCATAAAAAATAATTTGCTTTTCGATTTCAAGGCTCATTTCTGCCGCTTTTTCAAAGCTTACGCAGTCACAAACCTGCGGAATTATTCCTCGTCTGCTCTGCATTGCCGCCTGCAATGCAATCTTCTGCCAGCGTTCACATTTCTTTTTCAAAGACTTTGCGTCAGGTCTTGACACGCATCTTGCCGAGAGCATAGGAACAATTTTTGAGATACCGAGTTCAACGCATTTTTGTACTATATAGTCCATTTTGTCGCCCTTTGGAAGTGCCTGATACAATGTTACAAACACATCAGGCTCATTTTCACAAGGCTTTTTTTCTGTAATTTTTACCGCTGAATATTCGCTTGTTATTTCGGTTAGCACACATTCGCATTGTGTGTTGTCGGGGGTTACTAATGTAAGCTCTTCGCCCTTTTTCATTCGTAATGATTTTGATATATGCCGAGCATTTTCGCCTGAAATTACATAGGTGTCGGCAGAGATATTTTCATCTGTAAAAAACCAAGCCATTTAAAAAACCTCTTTTTAATTTTATATCCCTAATATACCAAAAATACCGCATAAATGCAAGCTTTTGGCAGGTATGAATATACGCACTTTTGCGTGGCTATACTATATATAGAAAAGAATACCGAAAAAGGGAGTATATGTATGCAGTTAAAAGGCTCAAAAACAGAGGAAAATTTGAAAGCCGCACTTGCCGGCGAATCAATAGCGAGGAACAAATACACATTTTATTCAGCCAAGGCAAAGGAGGACGGCTACGAACAGATTGCCGAGCTGTTTGAAGAAACCGCTAAGAATGAAAAGGCACACGCAGAGATTTGGTACAAGCTTTTGACGGGCAAGCCGAGTACCACAGAAGAAAACCTACAGCTTGCCGCAGACGGAGAATTTTTTGAGTGGAACGAAATGTATCCGGAGTTTGCCAAGACCGCAAAAGAAGAAGGATTTGATTTTATTGCCGGACTGTTTGAAAAGGTGGCGGAGATTGAAAAACAGCACGAGGAAAGATTCAAGACTTTGCTTAACAATGTAAACGATAAACTTGTGTTTTCAAAGGACGGTGAGGCGGTGTGGATATGCCGAAACTGCGGTCATATTTGCGTTGGAAAGACCGCTCCGAAGGTGTGTCCGGTGTGTGCTTACCCACAAAGTTATTTTCAGCTGAAATCTGATAATTATTAAAAAGAAAATTAAATAAAAAATAGTTAAAAATTGAGTTTTAGAGATAAGACTCAATTTTTTATTTTACTTAAAAACACAGTGTTTAAGCCTATAATTAAATATTATAAAGACTTCAATATAGTTATAATTTTGCTTGTAATACTTTTGTAATACATTTCAAAATTTGGTTACAAACCTATTACAAAAAGGTATCTAAAAAGTAAACTTTCATTTTCTTGCAATTTGCCTACAAATTTGCAGGATTTTAATTCAAAAAACGAAAAAATAATTTGCTTAAATAGAAAATTAGTCGAAATCGTTGTGAAAACTATACAAAAACTTCACTTTCTACTTGTTTGACATATTCAAAACATAAGCCTATAATAACGCCGTTGCCTGTGAGCAGTGTTTACACACAGTAAAAACAGCCTTCACATTGCAACCAAATTTTAGAAAAAAGCCAAACGGAAAGCGGTTTTTGCACTTGCAAAAATCACTGAAGAAAGGAAGAATTTCTTATGATGCTAAACACATTTTCAAAGCCTGCAATTAAATGGACAGTCGCAGCAATTCTTTGTGCTACACTTACAGCAGGTGCTTTGGTAAATGCAGCAGCAAACACAGCTACAGCAGACGAGGTTACACCAAGCAAAACTTATGTTGAAAGCTCAACTGAGTTTGAGGTTGGCAACGGCGATGTTGTGGTAAGCACAAACAAAGATTTTAATATGTCCTTTGATGTAATCAAGGCAAACACAATTACTATTGACAACTGCGGTGAGAAGCAGACAATTTCTCTTGCAAAGGGTACAGTTGAGGAGGTTCTTAACAGAACAGGCATTACTCTTGCTGAGAACCAGAGCGTTACACCGTCGCTCAACACAGTTATTCAGGGCGATATGAACATTTATGTTTACAACGCAAAAACTGTTAAGCTCACCACAAACGGCACAGAAATGAGTGTAAAAGCTCCTGAGGGCACAGTAGAGAATGCTCTGAACATTCTCGGCTACAGCGTTACAGACGATGATATTTTAAGCGTTGACAAAAATGCTCAGATTGAGGACGGTATGAAAATCACCCTCAAGAAGGTAAAGTATGTTGACGAGGTTTCTACAGAGAAAATTGCATACGACACAGTTGAGAAGGACTCTGACGAAATTCTCACAGGTGAGTCTGAGGTATCTCAGAAAGGTGTTGACGGTGAAAAGCAAGTAACCAAGAGATGCAAGTACATTGACGGCAAGTACGATTCAACCAAGGTTATTGATGAAAAGGTAACTAAAGAGCCTGTAGATAAGATTGTACTTAACGGCACTAAAAAAGCCACTACAACCGATTCAAGTGGTGCACCAGTTTCATATCGCTATATGGTTTCCGGCTCAGGCACAGCCTACACAGCTGCCCCAGGCTCACTTACAGCCACAGGTGCAGAGGTTTATGAGGGCGGTGTTGCAGTAAACCCGGCTATCATTCCTTACGGCTCAAAGCTTTACATTGAAGCGGCAGACGGAAGCCATGTTTACGGCTATGCTACTGCTATTGACACAGGCGGAGCTTTAATGGACGGCTCAGCTATTGTTGACCTCTTCTACTTCAGCTATGACGATTGCGTAAACTTTGGCAGAAGAGATGTTAATGTGTATGTCCTTTAATATATAAATTTAAGCGGAAGTGCATTAGCCACAGGCTAATAAGGCAGTATTTAAGGATTTAAGGTGTAGTACCGATAATGGGGTTACACCTTTTCTTTTTATTTAAGCGGATTTCTCCGCATTTTTCTGTTATACTCTTTCCATTGTATCAATAAGCTGTTGCTCTGTTGCGAATATTATTCATCTTTCGTACTCACAACATCATATTTTCAGCTTTAAGCTTTTCTGTCAAAAAAATCAGTCATTGATTTTCTTGAATGTTTTAATATATTCATTAAGAAAAAACTTAATATGCTTATCGGTATTTCTATAGTACAAGCCGTATTCAATATTTTTTGTATCTTTTATGGGAATACAAAAAAGCTTGTCATCTCTTGAAACTAAAAAGCCGGGCAGTATAGCGATTCCGTATCCGCATTTCGCAAGTAAAATACTTTCACTTTCACTTTCGCTGACTATATGCGTATGATCTTGTGCGTGCAGAGCCAAAAACTCCTGCAATTTATTACCCTTTATAAACGGAATATTTTTTGGCGGAAGTGTAATCAAACTTTTTTCTGCCAATTGCTGTACCGATAATTCTTTTTCTTTAGCAAGTGGATCGCTCGGTAGCATCAGTGCATAGCTTTCATAACAAAATAGCTTTTTGTATGTTCCTTGATTTGACAAATCGTGAGTTGCTATTGCAATTTCAAGCTGTTGGTTTTCATAAAGATTTTTTAAATCAAAAAAGTCTTTTGCAATTATTTTCGGTTGAACATAAGGAAACTGCTCTTTTATTTGTTTTAGTATCGGTTCGATTTTTTTAAATTCATTTTCACTCATACAGCCTATACGAAAAACAATGTTTTGAGATTTATCGTAATTTTGAAAACGGTTTTTTGTATCTTCCATTTTCATATAAATATCTTTTGCGTCATAATAAAATTTTTCGCCTTGTTCGGTTAATTTAACTATGCGTGAATTTCTGTAAAAAAGCCGTGTGCCAAGTTCTTCCTCCAAATTTTTGATATGATGGGTAACGGTAGGCACGGACAAATACAGTGCCTCTGCCGCTTTGGTAAAATTAAGTCTTTCTGCCACATATATAAAACATTCAAGCTGTTGTGATGTCATATTATGCACCTCTGATTATTTTTTATTTTATTATAATAAAAACAGTTTCTTTTATCAAGCATTAGCTTTTATCTAACGATGTTTATTTATATGTAATTCTATATTATGCTTATTTCTGCTATAATCTTGTATGAAAAATACAAGGGAGAGTGAGTATATGAAAGAACAAAAGATGGAAACTATGCCGATAAACAAACTACTGCTCAATATGGCGGCACCGATGATTTTGTCTATGATTATAGGTGCACTTTATAATATTGTTGACAGTATTTTCGTAAGTAATTACAGCGAGGACGCACTGACGGCAGTATCACTTGCATTTCCGATTCAAAACATTATTGTGTCGCTTGGTACGGGCGTAGGTGTCGGTGTCAACGCTTTGCTTTCTCGTTTGTTAGGCGAGAAAAAACAAAATGAAGTTAATAAAACAGCAGGAAACGGGCTCGTTTTAGGTGCAACAGTATATTTGATTTTATTGATATTCGGTTTGTTTTTTGTAAAAAGCTTTTATAAAATTCAAACTGAAAATGAATCAATATGCGATATGGGATACTCGTATTTATCGGTTATCAGTATATTTTCCTTCGGTCAGATTTTTCAGCTTATTTTTGAAAGATTACTTCAATCAACAGGACGAACCTCGTTTACTATGGTAACTCAAATAACAGGTGCGGTAATAAATATAATACTTGACCCGATTCTTATTTTCGGCTATTTCGGTTTTCCATCAATGGGCACAAAGGGTGCTGCAGTGGCGACTGTAATAGGTCAAATCGTTGCTATGATACTTGGTATAATCTTCAATTTGAAATTCAATAAGGAAATACAATTTTCTTTTAAAAATATTAAGTTAGAAAAATATTATGTAAAAAGAATTTGCAAGGTCGGTATTCCGGCGGGCATTACAATGTTTATCAGCAGTATAATGTCCTTTGGAATTAACAAGATTTTGCTTGGATTTTCTACAACTGCAGCGGCGGTTTTCGGTGCATATTTTAAGCTGTACACCTTTGTTTCTATGGCGGCATTCGGTCTTAATAACGCACTTATATCCATTGTTGCATATAACCTCGGAACTAAAAAATATGACAGAATAAATAAAGCAATCAAATTAAGCGGTATTTATTCAGCTTTAATCGGAGCAATAGGATTGGTGCTTTTGCAGGTTTTGCCAAAACAAATTATGCAGGCATTCAATGCGTCAAGTATAATGACTGCAATAGGAGCACCTGCACTGAGAATAACAAGTTTAAGCTTTATTTTTGCCTGTGTTTCAATTATGGCTTGCTACGCTTTGCAGGGCTTGAGTATCGGCACACCGAGTATGATTATTTCGGTGGCAAGACAGGTTATCATTCTTTTACCCATGGCTTACTTTTTAGGGAAAGCAATGGGAGTGACGGGTGTTTGGTGGGCATTTCCGATAACAGAGTTTGTTGTTATGATAGTTGCGCTTATATTTCTTAAGCAATCACTAAGCAAATTAACATTTTTAAAATAAATCATACTCTGATTTGCTTTTTGAGTTCATCTTGCAATGTAAGACTTGACAAAAAATAATCGCCTTGTAGAGTATAATCACCGCCGAAATTTTCAAAAATTGTTTTTATATCGAATCTTCCTTGAATTTGGTAATTTTATTATACCGAATACAAAATGAAAAGACCAATGTGCGGATTTCAGATACAGAAAAAGGCTCTTATATTTTACAGTCAAAGCCTCATTCTGCCATTGCAATACCTTGGTTTTATTAAGTTTTATCATACTGCATTATAAAGCCTTGGCATTTGCATTTCCGCTTTTTTCTATAAAAATAATATAATGCTTGATTTATCTTGAAATATAAGCTATAATATACGAAAAGTGTAATTTTGCATTGAAAGGATTTTGAAATATGAAGAAGATTATCTCTGCATTGTTGATGGCATCTGTAATTGCAATTTCAGCAGCAGGCTGTGGATATAATGACGCTCTCGATCAGGCATCTAAGGCAAATGAGCAGACTACCTCAGCAAGCCAGTCATCAGAGGCTACAGCTGACGAAACCGACAAGGTTGTTTATACAAACTACAAAAATAGCTTTGACGGTCTTTGCAAGTATATGCAGGATAAGAAATACTATACAGAAAACACCACAAAGACAGAGATGGACGCATCTTTCATTGGTGCTAAGCAGGGTGTTAAGTACAGCGTAAGCTCTAACCTTGCTATTGAGCTTTATGAGTACGACACAAAGAATCTTAATGATACTGCAAAAGAGATTGTAAACGAGGTCAAGGAAAGCAATAGCTTTACTATTATTGAGGGCTATCCTGTAAATGCTGCTTACCTTTCAGCAGACGGTCATTATCTTATGATTTACAATGATTCTAAGATTGACAAGAACAATCCAGATAAAAATTCAAACGAGTATAAGGCTCGTGAAAATGCAGTAAAAGATTTTAATGAATTTTACGCTAAATAATTAAGCATAACAAAAAGGAGATACCGAGCGTGGTATCTCCTTAATATTTTGGTTTAAATGTTTAGATAAATTATAATTGAGTAGAAAGCTTCAGATAAATAATAAAAAATTTAGGTCGAGCCTTTTTAAAGGCTCGTGGGTTTGGGCAACGCCCAAGAAAAGCTATTTCTATATCAGTTTACAAGACACAAACAGCAACGATGTTTGTGTGCTAAAACAAAGTTTGATAAAATAGGCGACAGCCTTTTTAATAAGAAATAATTTATAAATAGAAAAATATCTTTTCTGTTTTGAGTTGCTGTCGCAATTATAAGACTTTCGCCATTTAGTTCAAGCCACCAAACAGCAAGCTGTTTGGCTATCAAAATTTTGTATTATCTAAAGTATTGTGGGCTTTGCCCACACCCACAACCTTTGAAAAAGGTTGACCAAATTTTTTTGTTATAATTTTTTCAACTATTGGCAAGAGTCAATTTATTCTCAAAACTTATTACCGCAATATGGGCAGAATTTCATATTTTCAGGTGACTTTTCACCGCAGCTTGAGCAAACCTTTTCGTCAGGTTTATTATCCTCTTTTTCATTATTACCAAATACAACAGGCTGCGGCACAAAGTTCTGTGGCGGTGTTATCGGCTGAACAGGTGTTTGTGGTGCATTATTATTATTTTTTGCATACGGATTTTCGTATGTATTCGCCACAGGTCTTACAGGAGCATTACTCGGCTGTTTAATCCCTTGACTAAAGTTCGGATTATAGTTTGGTGCAACAGGCGGCACAAACGGTGCAGAGTTATTCTGATTAACCGGTGTCTGCGGTGCATTGTTATGAATTGGAGCAGAATCAGAATAAAAGCGAGTAGCTTCGTTATCGGTAGGAGTCAGCACAAGGTTGTTTGTAATTTTCTTTACATAGAAGTAATACATAAGAGCGGTAATGCCAAGCAAAAGATACGGAAGCATACTTACAATTATCTTTATAATTACAAGAGAAATATTGTCGGTAAGAATTTCATAATACGATACTTTAATTCTTTCAATATCTCCTTGAACATATTCAGGCGGTATAAGGCTAATCAAAAATTCAACAACATCTACAAGCTTTACAATCATAGTATATGGAATGATTGTAGCAACAGCAGAAGTGATGCAGCCTAAAACAGAAGCAACAAAAGCAAACACAGAGCTTTTCTTTGTAATGAATACCGATGTGAGCGAATACCTAACACTCTTGGTAAACTTGGAAATAGCAAAGTACATAAGAGTAATAAAGATACTGTTTACAAGGTTTACGGTTACAAGAATGATTATTGTCTGAAACACGTCTTCAGGAATTACATTGTTGTTTACAATTAAAATAATTCCGAGCACCAAAAGCAATGCTGTCATAAGTGCATTAAGAATTGCAAAAGCAATGGAAGTCACCCTTGCCACCATAATTGCTGCGTTTAGCTTTACAAAAGGCTTGCGACTTCTGGACTTAAAGTAAAGCATAAAGAATGAAATTGCAAAAAGAACTGTTACAATATCAAAACTGAGTGAAAGAGATATACTGTTGTCTGAATTAATATAGTATGGTGTGAGCATTAATGACAGCAGCGGCTCAAAAATCATATAAATGCTTGGCAGGCAATACGCTATTGCCGTTATCAGTATAATAGGCTTTCTAAAGAAATCTCTCAGCACATTTACATTATGCTGGTAAGGATTAAAAGGTTGATTCATAGTTATCCTCCTAAGTATTATTATTTATATTTTATAGTATAGAATAATTAATTGCAATACAAAGATATAAATTATAAAAAGTTGTCGATAAAAAAAGAGATACCCCGCAGAGTATCTCTTTAGCTTAAAGTCTTTTACCGCAATTAGAGCAGTATTGATTATTACAAGCCTGCCTTGTTCCACACGACGAGCAGTACTTTACAGATGTATTATAGGTAATTGTTTCTGGAACATCTGCATTGGCTTTATTGGCAAGCCTGCGGTATCTGATACCGTTAATCAGCATAAATACAGGCGGAACAGACAAGAAAACAGAACTTACTACTGCAAAAATAAATTCAAATATAAGAATCTCAGAATTTGTACAGTTATAAAATAAGTAGAAAAATGCTAAAACAAGAGCATGAAATAATTCTTTGTAAAAAAAGTAAGTGTACAGCGGTAACAATATTGAGATTATAAGACTCAGTGTAGCACCAATTATAAAAAGAGTTGTACCTTTTTTATTTAGATATGGAGAAGCTATAGTCTTTTGGGTATTTGACGAAAATATGGACAAGGATAAGTAAATAAGAGTATTACCAGCAAATTTTCCAAAGACAAAATATAATATAATAAGAAGATTGCGTTTTTCTAATGTATCCTCAATACTTTCTGCTGTATGCTGAAATGTAAATAAAAAAGTGCAATACAGACTGAGTAATAGAATTGATAAAGTGACAAATCCGACTATTACCGTTGATATAAGCGATGCAATCTTTAAAAAGCTTAAACCACTGTCAGGATTGAAAAGCTTTGTTTTGCTTCTTGCAGTTGCAAACAGTATTATAATTCCTATTGATACTATTAACGAAACCGTTGACGGACTAAACAGAATAGAAATTATTGCCGTAATAAGAATAAGCGGACTGCTAAAGTATTTTTTTAGATATCCGGTACTGTGTAGGTTTACATATATAAGATTATTCATAATAGTAAATCTCCCTGTTAATTTAAAAGCAATTATAATTTTTGTCTTTTAATATTCATTATGGTTAATATTTTATTATATTAAAGATTTAATTGCAATAGTATTTAGAAAATATAATTATTCATAATAATGCTGTAATGTGCAACCACAAGATATTGTGGTTGCGTAAAGAAAATGTCGAATATAGTCTAATTTACAATAAAAAGTAAATTTTTTAAAGTTTTTTTAAAAAAAGTGTTGACATTTGGTAAAGCAAATGATATAATAGTTGAGCACTTGAGAGTGACACGGAAAAATCCGATAAACACTCAACAAAATTAGTGCGTAGGACCTTGAAAATTAAACAACGAGAAAGATAAAGGAACCCGTAATACTTTGAGGATACTCAAAGATTTACAGTGAGATGCACACAACAAAGCATCAGAAATTACGGATACGTTAGTATTCGGAATGAGCGATT
>NZ_JBGVJL010000141.1:0-2345 GCF_045129435.1 Ruminococcus sp.
TTTCATCCGTTTTTCCATCTTTTACTTCCTTCTTTCTTCTGATTTTTCTTTTGCCGGGCGGTCCTTCTACCCGGCCCATTCTTTCTGTAGCTGTCTATATCGTATTTGTTTTTTGGTCCATTAAAACGGACCGTTATCGCTTGGGTAAATAAAAAAGAGCGCACTCCACCTACTTCTCGTTAAAGAAGTAAGTGGAATACGCTCATCAAGCCATATTCCGTGCAGAACGACCACCATCCTGCTACTATACCTAATCGATAATGTGTACCCGTTTGTCGCTGGCGTCCCAACGTGAGCAACACTCTCGGCCGTTCGATTACTCGGCCCTCGGCCCGACTATGTAGCACATTTTCCCGATCCCGGCACTGTTCGTCCCAGCACTTTCGGCCCGTGGCTCATAGCCGCATACAATAAACGCAAGACATTTCGTCCCCGTGCCAATATATTACTATACCGCACACGAAATTGTCAAGGATTATTTCAACCGATAGCGGATGGTATGCCAAGGGAACAAAAGTACATATATGTTAAGTCTTAAAGAAAACATCGAATATCGTTTAATAAAAAGCGGCGGCGAAGTTCGCCACCGCTTTCCGTCATTTAAGCAACTCATATCTAAAAAGATCGTCAACTAAACAATTTTTATAGTAGCTCCATAATTTCTTGCCATACGCATTAATCATATTATGCAAGTCACCGTACTTATGCCCTAACTTTTCCTTGCCGTTTTTGTCATACCCTTGGATGGTCTTCACATCTATCTCTTGAATAATTTGGAACAGCCCATAGAAATAATCGGGATTATATTCTTGACAAATATACTCACCGTCCTCATTTTTCTTGGAAATCTCTTTTAATATGCTCCGATAGTCTGACATGAGATCTTCTTCTTGTGCGGTTAAAGCGATATCAAGGGCAAGGAGATCGTTGAGTTTTTTGGTTGCTAATGTTTCAACTTTCGTGCCTGCAATTTCTTTCGTGTCAAAACAAAGCTCGTTTCTATAGAATTTGCCATCAGAACCAATAAATGTACAACATTTATTGCGTGAAGTAAGACACGTCCATAACAAGCATTTTTTTAAAAAATTGTTATCTGCCAAATACTCCTCACCGCCATCAGATGTAGTGAAATAGACCTCTTTCTCATACCACTTTTCTTGAGGGAATGATTTTGCAACAAAAAGAGGTAACTTGTTTAAAAAATATTCATCTCTCAAATAATACCCATAGCATTGCTCTAAAGCATCTGCAGTTGCAGTTCTTGTAAGGCAGCCGGAAAATCCAGACAAATTAAATGAAGTAGCTCTTAAATAACCAACAATATTGTCGTTGTAAATCGCTTTTTTATTGGGAACGCCGTCAAATTGAACGCCTGTTTTAATATCAACGCACACATCGGATTCGATGTCGCCAACATATTGTTTCTTTGTTGGGACATAGAGACTAAAATTTCCTTTAACCTTCTTAATTGTTACTGTTGTATCTTCGGTTAGTTTGTCATCGATAACGTTATATGCCTTTAAATCCAGTGATTGGGGCATGGTGTTTTTAGCACCGTTTTTGTGCCATAGAATACAAGAAATTGCAGCAGCAGTAGCGTGAAAGTGTTTTCTGTTGAAGAGATAACCGTCAACAAAAGAAAAGTCTTCTGTAATCATATTGCTGGCTTTAAAATACTTTACGGGAGAAAACAAAATCAAACTGTCGTTTGTTTTTATCAAATAATACTTAATGGCACTCCAAATAAACAAATAAGCCAATTCTCTGTGGGAGGCATTATCAGTACCTGCACGAATGAATTCGTGATATACAAAAGGTTTTACTTTCTCAGCGGTTTTGTCTTTTGCAGTAATATCCTTATACGGAGGATTTTCAAATACAATTACATTGCAATTAGGATTATTGACATATTGCATAATTGTTTGGTTCTCTAAAAACTCTTTGGAAAGTGCATCGGCACCGGATAAGAAACCTGTACCCTGATCATAGTTTGGATATGCATTTTTATCGATGGGGATGGGAGGAATAATATGCCGAACAATTCCAGCACCGAGTCTGTCTTTTAGGGCGTGCCACTCTTTTAGTTCGTATGTGCTCACAATAACATGAGTCAGTTCTTCTTCAGATAAACCAATTTCAAGCGTTCCCGTGCCAGCACATCTATCAAGAATTATATAATCGTTTCCTTTTGGAACTCTTCTAATAGCCTCTCTTACTAACTCTAAGGCTTTCTCTGCATATATTGGTGGGGTATAGAACGCTCCGAGTGCTTTTTGTTGAGATGGATCGTTGAGAAGGTCCATAATGAGCGCAAAGTCTTTTTCCTCACCGGTCCAAGGGTAAAT
>NZ_JBGVJL010000142.1:0-2960 GCF_045129435.1 Ruminococcus sp.
CAACCTTTGCACCGGAGCACTTTGCAAGAGTAAGGCTTGTTGACTCAATGAAGAGAAAACAGTTTGTAAAGGGAGTTACACAGATTGCGCAGGAGGGTGCAATTCAGATTTTCCAGGAGCTTGACGCAGGTATGGAGGAAGTAATCGTTGGCGTTGTTGGTGTGCTCCAGTTTGATGTACTTAAATATCGCCTTGAAAATGAGTACAATGTTGACATTGTTATGGAAAATCTTCCGTATGAGTACATCAGATGGATTGTTAATAAAGACATCAACCCTAAGGAGCTTGACCTTGCCTCAGACACAAAGCGTATTCAGGACTTAAAGGGCAACTACCTTTTGCTCTTTACAAGCTACTGGAGCATTGACTGGGCACTTGAGCATAACAAGGGACTTGAACTTCGTGAGTTTGGTACTGATTGGTAATGCTGTACGATAAATTGAAAAAATATTCAAAGTCGGGAGCGTATCCGTTTCATATGCCTGGGCATAAGCGGAACGCTCTGCTTTATGACGGCACAATGCCGTATGAAATCGACCTTACCGAGATTGACGGCTTTGACAATCTGCACAATGCAGATGGCTGTATTCTTGAGGTGCAGAGCCTTGCGGAAAGACTTTATAATGTGCGTAAAGCCTTTTTGCTTGTAAACGGCTCAACAGGCGGAATACTCTCTGCCGTACGGGCAATGACAAACAGGGGAGATAAGGTGCTTGTGGCAAGAAACTGCCATAAGTCTGTGTACAACGCACTTGAATTATGTGGACTGAACCCTGCATACATCGTGCCAAATATTGACAATAACTTTGGCATAAATACTTCTATAACACCCGAGCAAGCAGAATCTGCGATAAAGAATAACCCTGACGCAACCCTGCTGATTATCACTTCTCCAACCTATGAGGGAGTGGTGTCAGACATAGAGGAGATAACAAAAATTGCACATCTTCACAATGTAAGGGTGCTTGTTGACGAGGCACATGGGGCACACTTTCCGTTCTCAAAGGCTTTTCCGAATGAGGCGGTGCAGAGTGGTGCAGATGTAGCGGTGACAAGTCTGCACAAGACCTTGCCGTCACTCACGCAAACAGCGTTGCTGATAACGAATAAGGAAGAACTAATCGAACCGCTTGCGGAAAATCTTGCAATTTTTGAAACCAGCAGTCCGTCATATGTGTTTATGTCGGCAATCGAAAAATGCCTTGAATACTGCCAAAACCAAAAAGCCTTTGAGGAATATATAATTAGACTTAATTCTTTTAATGAAAAATGTAAGGAATTAAAAAATATAAAAATTCTCGGCTACGGCAACGATAATATTAAAAATCACAGCTTTTTTGACTTTGATATTTCCAAGCTTACAGTGTCGGTGCGAGGACTCGGCATAAGCGGCACACAGCTTGCAGACAGGCTCAGAAATGAATTTAATCTTGAGCCTGAAATGGTTTGCTCTGATTATGTACTGCTGATTACCACAGTCTGCGATACTCAGGACGGCTTTGAAAGGCTTATAAATGCGTTGCGGATTATTGACAGCGAATGTTCTGTAAAGGAATTAAACATACCGCCGATTAATCCTAAAGTGCCAAGACTTGCCTTAAACCCAAGTGAATGTTATGGCAGAGTGGGAGCTTTTACCAAGCTTGAGAACAGCATTAATAAAATTTCGCTCGAATATGTGTGGGCATATCCGCCGGGAATACCGATTGTGGCAAAGGGCGAAGTTATCACAAAAGAGGTTGTTAATGCAGTAAAAGAGCAGACCGAAAGCGGAATAAGCGTGTATTCCACAAAGGGCAGAGTGCCTGAGGAAATATATTGCATAATTTAAAGTTTGATGAAAATTATTTGAGGTATAACAGTGAAGAAAATAATAAGTGCTTTGATGTGTATTACAATGCTTTTAAGTTTGTGTGCTTGCGGCAATATTGTAAGTGTAAAGTCACAGAATGTAAATTCAAAGGTCTATACACAGCAGGAAATTGACGATGCCGCAAATGTGGTTAAAAAATACTTTTTTACATATTTTGGCGGCTGTAATTTGCAGGAATTATACTATGCCGGAGATGACTCTTTAAGTCTGAATCAGGACTTTGCCGAGAGGAATAATGCAGATCAGGTAATAGTGCTGAATTCATCATTTTATGTAGAAAAAGCTCGTAAACACGACACACTGTCGGAGGGCTCAACCTACCGTTGGCATTGGATTTTGGTAAGAAAAAACGGCGGCAGTTGGGTGAATGTCAGCCACGGATATTAAAATTAATTCACAGTTTTAAACTGACTGCCGTGTTGCATTGGTTAGCAGAAAACTTCAGATAAATAATATAAAATTTAGGTCGAGCCTTTTTAAAGGCTCGTGGGTTTGGGCAAAGCCCAAGAAAAGTTGTTTTTATATCTTTCTATTATGCACAAACAGCAACGCTGTTTGTGTGATACATCAAAGTTTGACAAAACAGGCGACTGCCCTTTAAAAGAAATCGTTTATAAATTGAGAAAGAACATCTTTTCTGTCTTGTGTTGCTATCGCAATCATAAGGCTTTCGCTATTGTGTTCAAGCCACCAAACAGCGGGCTGTTTGGCTATCAGAATTTTGCATAAACCGAAAGTATTTGTGGGCTTTGCCCACACTCACAACCTTTGAAAAAGGTTGACCAAATTTTTATGTCCGAGTAGAAAATTAAGGCAAATTTCAAAACTTTTAACTCCCGACCATTACCAAGTCATTGTCGGGAACAAGAAAATTATTATTTTGCAGACTATCTTCTCGTAATAAAAATCATAATTTACCCCAACTATTGAAAAAGAACCAAAAAAAACTTCCCCTAACAGGGTAATGCCTGATAGGGGAAGCCATAAATTAAATAATTATAAAATAAACTTAGTCTTTGGATTTTCAAACTCTGCTTTGCGAATTTCAAAGGCTTTTTTTACATCTTCTTCAAAGGCGAGTGCTGTG
>NZ_JBGVJL010000143.1:0-2883 GCF_045129435.1 Ruminococcus sp.
CCCGCACTGCTAATACATCTGCCATTTGATAACACCCCTCTAATCTTCTTGAAAAACTCACCGTGAGTTTTTCAAGTTTTGGGATATTATCTCATATTGATGGGTGAAATGCTAGGCGGGTGATTATTGAGCGCTTACGTTGCAAACCGCTGATAGAATTGACGCTTACTGATTGTTATGCACTTTTAAATCTGTGCTCATGAAAAAATACTCCCATATAGTGACGGATAGTATATGTTAATCGCATATACTATCCGTCACTATACAGGAGCATTGGTTCATACCGGCGGGCTCACCGCAAGTCGCTGCTAGTTTTGAAGCTTACAAACAACCATAGTCGTCCAATACCTGGGGGTTCGAACTACTATGGTTGTTTCTCGTGGCATTATTGAACTTAATCTATATTTGTCGGTAGGTTCTAGGCGGTGCAAAAACTATAAAAGTGTGGAGCCGCAAAGGTTTTTGGCTTTTTGTAGCTGCAAAAGTGGTCATTTTTTGTTTGAACTAAACATATATTGGAACTTTCATGGAAAGCCGCCAATAATCAACTTGAAGAATTTCGTGCACATTGAGGGTTGCCCAAAAAGAGAACCTACATTCAGAAAAATGCAATGTATCACAAAATTAGTTGTTGCTGTATATTTGCTTTTTTAAGTCATCTAGTTCAATGCATTTTCTATGAAATTGCTCAATCATAAAGAATATATGTGAAACTAGTAACGGATTAATATTTGATACTATATTAGAGTAATACAGACCACGAATTAATGAGTCAAGATATTTTGAACGATCTTCATATTTTGTTTTTGGGAAAACAAAACTGGTTTTACTGGTATCCGTACCTTCAGGACAAAGGAATTCATCATCAGCTTTCATATACTCTAATAGGCAACTTAATCCGCTCAAGACAGCTAACTGTTCGTTTAGCCTATTCGATTTATCCAAGGAGTAGCTACTTTCACCCTCGTCATCGCAACTAGTGTCAACCAATAAATGAACGCGAATTATTGCGCAAGTAATGCAAGCTGCGACTTTGTGACCATCAAGTAAAATTTCTAAATTATCGGTTTGCTCATTAACACTTTTAATTAAGCGCTTTAAAGCTGTTTTTTGGTTAAGGTATTCCTCGTAGACACCATTTAGATTAGCGATGTATGTAATGTTCTCGGTTTTGTCAGCAATTTCTTGTGCAATTTTTTCAATATTTCCTCTGTAAAAACTCTCAAATAACTGTCTAAGCATATACCTGTTCCTCCGTCATTCTTGAGAGCAATTCCATAATTGTATTCATAGCAAAAGATTGATTCTTATGAGCCTCGGCAAATTTCACATCTGAATTTTGACTTGTTCCCTCACCTAGACGTTCAGTAATGACAATTCGACTGCTATCATACAACGAATCCAATTGAGATAACTCGTGTTCAAAATCTTTTTCGGTTCGCTTCCAAACAAAATGTCGATAAAGCGCAGGGAGGTAAATCACAAGAACAATCAAAGTGAATACAGCTAACACTATTCCAAATTCAAGCATTTTTATCCCTCCTGTACTATTTTAAATGAAATGAAACCCGATGCTGCTGCAAATAAAATAAATGATCCAACCGAAATAAAAAGCATTCTAGAATTATTTATAGGTGTTGCGATGTTTTCAAAATAGGTAAACATTGCTAAGATTCCAATCGCGGCGATCAAGAATATAAAGATTCTACACCTGAATTTCATTTGGTCGGACAGTTTTTTTCGGAATCCATATAATAACAAATCAACAAAGGACACAGCCAGTAGAGTAATAGAAACCCAAAGAAAGGATCCGCTGTTCATAAAATCTTCAATGAAAGTCTCATATAGTTTAATTATGCTAGCATTCCCAGAATGTAGAAATATTGCAGTACCGCTTACAATCAACGGTAATAGAGCAATCGCGATTCCGATTATCCATGCTAAAATACGATTTGCCTTTTTTATAGAATATCGGGCGGCTTGCTTTTGCGCCTTTTGGCGTTGCTCGGTATTTTGTGCTTGTTGTAATGATTTTTTTGTTTCTGTTTTCTGTGCCACAATAGCACCTCGTAAATATATATTTTTCTAAGTACGATCAGATTTGCTGACTAGTGAAATAGTTTCGGTTTTGAAATGCAGTAGTTATTAGAAACACTAAACAGGTTCTATTATCAACAAATTGATCAATCCGCGAACCCGTGTGTATCGTTGCAAAACAAAAGATAACACTGCCTCAATTTCCTAACAAAAAATGACAAAGTAACGATGCCACACCAACCGCTCAAGTCTAATTCCAAGCTTGATCATCATAGGTGCGACAGTGGCCAGCGGTCACTGTGAGCTTCATTACTTTGTCATAATAACTCATACTATCTCTCGGCAGATGTTTCCGCTAGCCCTTATGTAGCATTCTAAAGAACAAAATCCTCCGCACTAGGTAACATAATGCCGCATGCGGTATAATTATTATATGTCATATGCTGTCAAAATGCAAGTGCTAATTGTTGAAAAATACTACTTTTATTACATTTTTTGGATATAAACACATGGTTTTACTTTCCACTTCCTGACAAGGAACACTTTGAGATTGTGAATTGGTCCGCATACTTATGTTTTTACCATACTTGCCTTGCGTACTCCATCGAACCGAGTCGATTGTGCTACTAGTTCGTAAAGCAGGAACGGTACCACTATATGCGAGCATTGAGTTTATGATGTGTGGTTTTCCAACACAAGGGACTTAACAGCTCGCATAATGGAGGAGGGTTAGTTGGGTTGCCAATAGCTGTATGGGTCATATGTACTATATGAGGATCAAGGTAATTGGGCGCTACAAAAAGTCTTACATGGAATAAACGGCTAATATGGGTCTACATATGGAAT
>NZ_JBGVJL010000144.1:0-4868 GCF_045129435.1 Ruminococcus sp.
TAACCTTTGAAATTCAACGCAAGCGTAACAAAATCGTTTCTGTCAAGGCTCACATTAATAAAGGGAGATGTAAAAGGCATACCAAGAATATGGTAAATTTCACCGGCAATGCAGTTAGTAGAAACTATAGTAAAATCCCCGTTTTTCTGTTTGTCAAATCTACTGCGTGCGGAGTTTTCGTACTCTTTTTGACGCTTTCTGCAAGACGGCAGACTAAACCACATATTCCACAAAATATCCTTTATATATGTTTTCATAAGTTACTCCCCTCGTTATACCTTATCAATCAAAACAGCAAAGTACTGCTCGTCTGTTTGCTCCACGACTACCTCACCTGAAGTAGCGTCTGCAAGCTTTTTATTCAGTGTGCCAAGCAGGTCGGGTGTGATGTGGAATTTCACAAGCACATCGCTTTCGTAAACGGTATCGTCAACTGTAGCACCAACACCCATTATGAGAGATGACACTTTGCCATACTGATTATACGCACATCTTGCCTCACACACAAGACAGCTCTGCATAATAACAGGCTGAGCAGCCTCGATGGCAATTTTACAGCCTTGCGAATAGGCTCTCACAAGTCCACCTGTACCGAGAAGTACACCGCCGAAATATCGGGTGACAACCACCACAACATCAAAAATCTCGTTTTTCACAATAACATCAAGTACGGGCATACCTGCTGTGCCGGATGGTTCGCCATCATCGCTGTAACGCTTGATATTGCCCTCTCTGAGCGAATAGGCATACACATTATGGGTAGCGTTCCAATGCTCACTTCTCTTTTCATTTATAAAGGCAACAGCCTCCTGTTCAGTTTTGACAGGCTTGCAGTAGCCGATAAAGCGAGAACGCTTTTCAACAAATTCATCACTTGCGTACTCAAGTACGGTTTTGTAGTCCTTTGCCACAATGCACCTCCGTAACAGCTTTCCCCGTAATGGAAAGTCTAAGATTTTATTCTTAACTTCAACTACTAAAAATAGGTTCTGTTTAAAATGTTAGGGTAATATTTATAAATTATGGTTTAGCAGAAAGTTTTGGATAAATAATAAAAATTTAGGTCGAGTCTTTTTAAAGGCTCGTGGGTTTGGGCAACGCCCAAGAAAAGTTGTTTTCATTACAATTTATACGGCACAAACAGCAACGCTGTTTGTGTGCTAAAGCAAAGTTTGATAAAACAGGCGACAGCCTTTTAAAAGAAATAATTTATAAATAGAAAAAGAATATCTTTTCTGTTTTGTGATGCTTTCGCAATTATAAGCTTATCACCATTATGTTCAAGCCACCAAACAGCAAGCTATTTGGCTATCAAAGCCTTGCGTTAGTTTAAAGTATTGTGGGCTTTGCCCACCCCCACAACCTTTGAAAAAGGTTGACCAAATTTTTATTTTCGAGTATAAAGTCTGTGCTAATTCAAACAAAATTTCCCGACCGTTGCTAAACCATAATTTACCCTAACTATTAATATAAATCAATAAAATATAAGCAAATAGTCAAAAAGGCGGCACGATGTGCCGCCTCAACAATTACGATATAAAATTATTTGTCCATACCGAAACGCTTCTTGAATCTATCAACGCGTCCGCCGGTATCAACCAATTTCTGCTTTCCTGTGAAGAATGGGTGGCATTTTGAACAAACTTCAACACGAATGTCCTTCTTTGTTGAACCTGTTTCAATAACATTACCGCAAGCACATGTAATTGTTGTCTGCTGATAATCTGGATGGATGTTCTCTTTCATTTTCCTCACCTGCCTGACTCTGCATAATAACAGATAGATTATACATCATAAATACGCAAATTGCAAGTGTTTTTACAAAACTTTTTTAAAAAATTCGTTATTTTTTTGATTTTTCTATCTTTTAATGCAGTTATTTAAAATATAAATCAATATAATTCTAATTCAGAATTATTTAATTTCTTTTGTGGAAATTTCTTTCTGAGCCATTGCAATAAAGTCCTCAAGTTTCATTGCACCGAGGTCGCCCTCTTTTCTGTGACGAACAGAAACTGTATTAGCCTCAACATCCTTGTCACCGATAATGAACATATAAGGCACTTTTTCAAGCTGAGCCTCACGAATTTTGTAGCCGATTTTCTCACTTCTTGAGTCAACCTCAACACGCATACCGCAGGCATCAAGAGCCTTTTTGATTTCGTAAACATAATCGAGATGTCTGTCAGCAACAGGCAAAAGCTTAACCTGAACAGGAGCAAGCCACATCGGGAACGCACCTGCGTACTTCTCAATAAGGAGAGCAAGAGTTCTCTCGTAACAGCCGATTGAAGTTCTGTGAATGATGTATGGGTGCTTCTTTGAGCCGTCCTTATCAACATACTCCATACCGAATTTCTCAGCCAACATCTGGTCGATCTGAATTGTGATAAGTGTATCTTCCTTACCGTAAACATTCTTAATCTGAATGTCAAGCTTAGGACCATAGAAAGCAGCCTCGCCTACGCCGATAGCATATGGAATTTCGAGGTGGTCAAGAATTTTCTGCATAATTCCCTGTGCCTCGTCCCACTGTTCCGGTGTGCCAATGTACTTATCTGTATCCTTAGGATCCCACTGTGAAAATCTGTAAGATACATCTTCATAAAGACCAAGTGTCTTGAGCATATAAATTGCAAGTTCAAGGCAGTTTCTAAACTCATCCTCAAGCTGTTCAGGCAGACACATAAGGTGACCCTCTGAAATTGTAAACTGACGAACTCTGATAAGACCGTGCATTTCACCGCTTGCTTCGTTTCTGAAAAGAGTTGAAGTTTCGTTATAGCGAAGTGGCAAATCTCTGTATGAACGCTGACGATTGAGGTATGCTTGATACTGGAACGGGCATGTCATCGGGCGAAGTGCAAATACTTCATCGTCCTTTTCAGGGTCGCCGAGTACGAACATACCGTCCTGATAGTGATCCCAGTGACCGCTTATTTTGTAGAGGTCGCTCTTTGCCATATAAGGTGTTTTTGTGAGTAACCAACCACGACGCTGTTCCTCATCCTCAACAAATCTCTGCAAGAGCTGAA
Organism: Ruminococcus sp.; assembly: GCF_045129435.1. Lineage (GTDB taxonomy): Bacteria > Bacillota > Clostridia > Oscillospirales > Acutalibacteraceae > Ruminococcoides. The sequence goes on from NZ_JBGVJL010000144.1 coordinate 3,036, forward strand.
TAATTCTTGCACCCTTCGGAAGAAGAATAGGAAGTCCCTGTCCGATTACATCTGATGTTGTGAAAAGCTCAAGCTCTCTGCCAAGCTTGTTATGGTCACGACTTCTTGCCTCAGCAAGCATTGTGAGGTGTTCTTCAAGCATTGAAGCCTTAGGAAAAGCCACACCGTAAACTCTGCAAAGCTGATGGTTGTTAGCGTCACCTCTCCAGTATGCACCTGTGCAGTTTGTAAGCTCAACTGCCTTGATTGGTGCAACGCTCATAAGGTGAGGGCCGGCACAAAGGTCTGTAAACTCAGCCTGTTTATAAAAGCTGATGTGCTCGCCGTTATCTGAATGTTCCTTAGCAAGCTCAACCTTGTAAGGCTCGTTCATCTCCTCAAGCATTTTAACTGCATCATCGGGAGCAAGCTCAAAACGCTCAATCTCAATACCGGACTTAACGATTTTCTTCATCTCAGCCTTGATTTTCTCGAGGTCTTCGGCTGTGAATGGCTTTTCAACCTCAAAATCATAGTAGAAGCCGTTATCTACAGCAGGGCCGATAGCACATTTTGCGTTTGGATAAAGACGCTTAACAGCCTGTGCAAGAATGTGAGAGGCTGTGTGCCAAAATGCTTTTTTGCCGTCCGGCTCGTCAAATGTGAGAAGATCTACTCTGCAATCCTTTGTAATAGGTGTGCGTAGATCAACAACCTTTCCGTCAACTCTCGCACAACAAACAGACTTATAAAGTCCCATACCGATAGACTTTGCAATTTCAGCAGGAGTTACTCCACTTTCAAACTCCTTAACTGAACCGCCCTTTAATTCAACATTAATCATATTCATTCTCCTTAATCTGAAAGAAATAAAAAGCCCGATATTCCAAACGGAATATCGGGACGAATATACTTCGTGGTTCCACCCAACTTTGGCATTAAAAATGCCCTTGTTATGACTTTAACGCAGTCTTACGCCGCACCATTTCCTGTGCAGACTCAAAGGTGGTAGCTTAAAAGTACTTATGCGAAAAATCACAGCTAATATTTTCGCTCTCTGAAAAAGTAGATTTTTAAGTCATGTCCTTATCGAAGTTCATTTATTTTACTTAATACTAACACCAAAAAATTAAAATGTCAAGCATTATTTTTTATCGTTAAGCTCCTGTTGCTGCTCCTCAAGCTCGGCAAGCATTTTGTCAATATCTCTCATAAGCTTTTCTTCCTTTTTCTGTCGTCTTGACTCAAAGGAGCTTTTGTCGCCGAGTTTTGTTAAATCATCTGTATTGTCCGAGTCATCAACGCCAAAGAAGAAGTCGCCCGAAAGGTCGTTGTCCTCACCGATAACCTTTGGTGCAGGAATTGCGGGAGTATCGTTTTCGTCAGCTTCATATCCCATAATGAAATCATCTGAGTCAGCAGTTACTTTCTGAGTGTAATCGCTCTTGTCAGCTGTGGTATCATCTGAGAATACCACATCTTCATTGCCCTCTGCATCAGGCTTTTCATCTTCAACTGTGAACTCGTCAACAATCTCTATTTCATCTTTACGGAGAGCCTTTCTTGCAAGCTCAATAATAAAGAAAAGCTGGTAAAAGGCGAATGAAATAAGCATTGCACCTGCAAGCAGAGCAACACCGCCAATGCCGTCAAATACTACTCTTGCAATGAGGAAAGCACCATATGAAATGCCAAAAGCGACTGACGGCAGACCATAGAGGAATGTAGCCTTAACAGGGTTTCTGCCCGGAATTTTCGAGATTACCATTGCCTGTGGGAACAAGCTGAGTGTAAGGAAAATAAAGCAGAATAAAAGTGACATATCAGACGCTGCAACCGAAAGCTTTGTTGCCT
>NZ_JBGVJL010000145.1:0-9448 GCF_045129435.1 Ruminococcus sp.
AAATATCCGATATAAAAACTGCTGTTTTAAAATCAGATGCAATAATTTTCCCGTTGCCGTCAATTTGTGCTAACGGCACTGTAAACACACCTTTTTCAGACAATAAAACAAGGCTTGACGATGATACGCTTGAACTTTTAAAAAACAAGCCGATATTTGTTGCTATGAAAAATAAATTTCTAAAAGCATATCCATGTCTTACCGATTGTGAAGTGTACGATTATTCGGCTAAAGAGGAGTTTCAGGTAGCCAACGCCTTGCTTACTGCCGAGGGTGCTGTTGAAATTGCCATGAATGAGTACGAAAGCACAATTTTTGGCAGTAAATGCCTTGTATGCGGCTTTGGCAGAATCGGTAAAATGCTTGCAAAAATGCTAAAGGCACTCAATGCCGAAGTGACCGTAAGTGCCAGAAATGAAGTTGATTTTGCGTATATAGACGCACTAGGCTGTAATCACATCAATACAAATAACCTCAAAAGCGTTAAGGGCTATGACCTTGTATTCAACACAATTCCGGTAATGATTTTTGACAGCGATCTGCTTATGAACACCGACCGAAACACAATTATTATAGACCTTGCCTCACTTCCGGGAGGAGTGGATTTTGAGGCGGCACGCAGGTACAAAACCGATGCCATTCGTGCCTTGTCGCTACCGGGCAGAACCGCACCAAAGGCAGCGGGAGAAATTATCAGAAAAACGATTTTTAACATAATCAAGGAGGTTTACAGGTGACAAAAGCAACCATTGGCTATGCAATGTGCGGTTCCTTTTGCACCTTTTCACAAGCCTTTGAGCAAATGCAGAAGCTTGTTGATTCAGGCTACAGGGTACTTCCGATAATGTCAGGCAATGCCTATTCAACAGACACTCGATTTGGCAGGGCAGAGGAAATGGTTAAAACTTGCGAGGAAATCACAGGAGAAAAGGTACTTCACACCTCGGTGCAGACAGAGCCTATAGGGCCTAAAAAAATGTGCGACCTGCTTGTGATAGCACCTTGCACAGGAAACACACTTGCAAAGCTTTCGCTCGGCGTTACCGACACCTCGGTAACAATGGCGGCAAAATCACATCTGCGTATTCTGCGACCTGTACTGTTGTGCGTTGCAACTAATGACGCACTCGGAGCGTCGGCACAGAACATCGGCAGACTTATGAACACAAAAAATATTTATTTTGTCCCTATGCGGCAGGATAATTGCATAAAAAAGCCAAACTCACTCGTGGCAGATTTTTCTAAAATAGAAGAATGTGTAGAGCTTGCACTGCAAGGCAAACAACATCAGCCGATATTTATATGATATAAAACAACCGTTTAAATTTCTGAATAAGTCAGTCAAAAACGGAAAATATACAAATGCCCCTTTACGGTATAATGCAATCAAAATTACCGTAAAGGGGATTTTTATGGCAAAAAGTGTGTTTTTTAAATAATTGGCACGATTGCCGATATATTCTAAAGGCAGAAAAGAAGAGAATGACTTAGGAAAAAGAAAATTTTTGATAATATTATAAAACATATTGACAAATACCGCAAAATGCAGTAAAATTTAGATAAAAATAACAGCAACTGTATAAAACTTTTGCTGTCATTTGGAAATATTATCTTTTTTATCAGTTAAACCAAGTATATAATCTGTACTTGTTTGAAAATACTTTGCAAGGGAAATCAGTATAGCTGTAGGAATATCACGCTGACCAAGCTCATAATTGCTATATACCTGTTGAGAGCAATGTAGAATAGTACTCATTTGCTTTTGAGTCAAATCAGCATCTTCACGCAATTCCCGTATGCGTCTATACATAATTGTATCACCTCTATTTTAGTATAGCATACCGCACATTGTTGTATTAATAATCACCGCAAAATGCAGTAATTATGTAAATATATATTCTTAATTTTTTTAACACAGATATATCTGTGAGAACATAATTTTAAAAAATGGAGGTAAATTATGAAAAGCAAAAGTTTAAAAAACGTGAGTTTATTATTAGTTTTTTGTATATTAATTTCTTTAGCTGCAATAAATCCGGTTAAAGCAATTCAAACTGATAAAATTAATAATATGATCACTATTGCGGAAAATGAATTAGGTTATTTAGAAACGACTTATGATGATGGAAGCTTTTATTCTAAGTATGGTGATTGGTATGGTTATCCAAATGGTGCTTGGTGTGCAATGTTTGTAAGTTGGTGTGCAAACCAGGCTAATATTTCTACCAATGTAATTCCAAAATTTGCTTCTTGTTCAGAGGGACGAAAATGGTTTGTTAATAAAGGACTTTGGAAAAACAAAGGAGAATATGAGCCTAAAACCGGAGATTTAATTTTCTTTAATAATTGCTCTCATGTTGGAATTGTTAAAAAATTTTATGATGATATTGTATATACAATCGAGGGTAATGCTGCTGATGAAAATGGTGAAAATTATGGTGTTAGAGAACGCCATTATGCCATTACGAGCAGTAAAATTACCGGTTATGGTATACCAGATACCGAAATTACAAGCAACTTTAATGGTAGTGCAAATAAAAAAGCAACTGCTTATATGCTGCCTGACAGTAATTCTGCTACTGTATGGGAAGTTTGGGAGAACGACGATTTAGAAATTCTTTGCGAGGAAAATGGTTATTATCTTGTAATGTATCCATTTTTGAGTACAGGAAAATTTGTTTCTGCTTATATAAAAAAAGATGTTGCAAATGTAAGTGGTATTATACCAAATACAAGCGAGTGCTACAATATAAATAAAAAGGCAGTTTGTACAACTTCTGCTTCTTTATACCACAATGCTTCTGATGATGCACTTCTTTCAAGCAATGGTACAGATAAAAAAATCAGAGCAACATTATCTGCTAACACCGGAGTTACCGTTCTCTTTGAGAAAGACGGATTTTATTTTGTTAGAAATGCTTCAGTTTCCGGTTTTATCAAAAAAGATAATATCAAGTTTACAGAAAATAGCAACAATAAAATTGGTGACATTAACGGTGACGGAATTATTTCCGTTGTTGATGTTACCTATCTACAGGGATATATAGCAAATAAATCATCTTTTAACACTGTAACAACTACTGTTGATTTGAATGGCGATAATTACATTGACATTAACGATGTTAGTTTAATTCAAATGTATATTTCTGGCTATATAACAAAATTTCCTATTGAAAAAGAACCCATCACAACACAACCGACAGAAACTGTTGTGCCAACAACTCAAGCTATTGATGTTGCTTCAATAATTGTACATAATACAAGTATATATCTTAATGAACAAAAACAGATTGAGTATCAGGTGTTGCCTGAAAATGCAACAGAAAAAACCATTTACTGGATAAGTAATGATGATGAAATTGTTTCTGTTGATTCTAACGGAATAATGACAGGTAACTCAATAGGTACAGTAAAAATTACTGCTATTTCTAAAAATGGTGTGAAAGCAAGTTTTTCTGTTACAGTAACTAACCGCAATGTAGATGTATCTAAAATTGAAATAGACAATAAATATCCGGCTGTAATGAATAACGGAGCTACCTTGCAATTAAATGCTACTGTTTCACCGGCTAATGCAACTGATAAAAGGATTGTTTGGAGTTCGTCAAACTCAGATGTTGCTTCTGTAAATCAAAATGGTTTAGTAACTGCTAATAATGCCGGCACAGCTATAATTACTGCAAAATCATCAAATGGTTCTATTTATTCAACATCTACTATTCGAGTAAATAGAACAACAACATATTTGGAAAGCGGTACTTATTGCTTAAAACTAAAAGGCACAAGTTCTTATCTTGACCATCAGGGCGGTAATACTAACGGTACTAATGTACACCTTTGGTCGGGTGACGGTAATTCAAATAACAATCAAAAAATTGTAATTGATAGAATAGACGACAATAGATATATGCTTCGCAGTGCTACATCGAATAATCTTCTTATTGATGTAAATAGAGGTTCATCATATAGTGATCCTATTGCAATAGGTAAAAATATTGATTTATGGCAAAATAACGACTGGGAAGCTCAAGAATGGTTGTTTACAAAAACCTATGACGGTTATTATATTATTCGTTTGAATATGTATCAAAATGGTGCTATTGAAGCCGGTGGTAAAGATAACGGAGCAAACATATTCTTTGGTACATATAATTCTGAAAATGATATGCAGAAATGGGAACTTGTTAAGACACCTGATCCTGACATTTTGGAAACTACTATGTGGGTTTGTAATACCGGTGATGTTGGTAATGTAAATGTCAGGAGCGGACCGGGTACAAATTATGCTTCAATCGGTGGATTTAACGAAGGACAACAGGTTACTATCATAGGTAGTACAAGCTCTGAATGGCTTAAAGTGAGAGGTGCTAATCGACATGGCGGTGGTACTATTGAAGGCTACTCGCATAGAGATTACTATACAATAAATCCACCTGTAACTCCGCCTTCACCGGATACATCGTTGGATGCAAAATTCAGAGAGCTCCAAACAAGATTTGTAAATGGTCAGTACTGGAATAAATACAATGACCCTTCATGCAATAGAACCGGTACTATTCCTTGTAAATGTAGCTTATATTGTAGTCCAAATTGCAGTTGCAAATGTGGTGCTTTTACTTTAAACGGTGCTTTTATTGCTGGTCAATGTCATGGCTATGCTCTTAAATTAGCTTATGAAATTTATGGTTCAAATGCTAATACCTGGAGAAGGACTACTTCACTCAATGACTTAACACCTGGCGATATTATCCGATATAGTGGACACTCTGTTATGGTTACAGGTGTATCAGGAAATTTAGTTACATATACAGATTGTAATGGCTCAGGACCTTGTAGAGTTAGATGGGGTGCAACAAAATATAAAGGTGACTTCAAAAATATAGAAACAGTATATAAGCATCCTTGATTATAATGGAAGCGGCAGGCTCAGGCTTGCCGCTTTTTCCTTTCCCTAACCCCAATCAAAAATAATTCTGCAAATTTCCAAATTGTTAGCATTGGGGTATTGATACATATGCTTTTTTGTGATAAAATGATAAATAGCATTAATTGTGAATAAATTATTGTTATAATTTTTATAAAGGAATCATTTTTATGAAGCTATGTACTAAATGCAAGCATTTGCACAATGATGAGGACACCGTTTGTTCCGATTGTAATTCTACGCTTGAAAGTATTACAGATGAGAACACCCCTGTTTATCTGCTCTCGGCAGCGGGCTTTGAGCTTGAGAGAATTAAAACCGCACTTGAGGACAACTGCGTTCCTTGCGACAGCGTTATTAAAAACAAGGAGCTGAGAAAGCAGGAGTTTATCAACAAAAACAGTGCCGTAAGCGATATTTTCGTGCCTTATGCCGCCTATGAAAAGGCATATGACATTTGTGTGGGTATAGGTGCTATCAAAGAAGACGATACTGTTATTCTTGATGATGACGCTAAGCCTGAGCAAAACGATGAGCCTACATTGGACGAAAAATTCGAGCAGATGAGCGGTGCTAAGCGTACCACTGTCAGGGTGCTTTCTGCCATTGCGTTTCTTGCACTTGTGGCACTTGCTGTTTACGGCACAGACGCTATTATGGGCTTTATAAAAGGACTTTTCAGTTAAGTGAATTTTGGAGGATAACTATGAATATCGAAACTAAATGCGTACAGGCAGGCTGGCAGCCTCATAAGGGCGAACCGAGAGAATTGCCAATCTACCAGAGTACTACTTTTAAGTATGACACAAGCGAAGAAATGGGCAAGCTCTTTGACCTTGAGGCTGAGGGCTATTTCTACACAAGACTTCAGAACCCTACTAATGACAGCGTTGCATCAAAGATTTGTGCAATGGAGGGTGGCGTAGCTGCAATGCTCACATCAAGCGGTCAGGCTGCAAACTTCTTTGCTGTATTCAATATTTGCGAGGCTGGCGACCATATAATCGCTTCATCTTCAATTTACGGCGGTACATACAACCTCTTTGGTACAACCCTTAGAAAAATGGGCATTGAATGTACTTTCGTAGATCAGGATCTTCCTGAGGGGGAGCTTGCAAAGTACTTTAAGGATAACACAAAGGTTGTGTTTGGCGAAACCATTACTAACCCGACTGTTTCTGTTCTTGATATTGAAAAATTTGCAAGACTTGCACATTCTCACGGTGTGCCGCTTATCGTTGACAACACATTTGCAACCCCTGTAAACTGCCGTCCTTTTGAATTTGGTGCAGATATTGTTACTCATTCAACCACAAAATATATGGACGGACACGCAACAGCAGTCGGTGGCTGTATTGTTGACAGCGGTAACTTTGACTGGCTTGCACACGCAGACAAATACCCGGGACTTACAACTCCCGACGATTCATACCACGGTATTGTTTATGCCGAGCGTTTCGGTAAGGCGGCTTATATCACAAAGGCTACTTCACAGCTTATGCGTGACCTTGGTGCTATTCAGTCACCACAGCACGCTTATTACCTCAATATCGGTCTTGAGTCACTTCACCTCAGAATGAAAAAGCATTGCGAAAACGCACTTGCAGTTGCCAAGTATCTTAAAAACAACGAGAATGTTGCATGGGTTTGCTATCCTGATCTTGAGGACGATAAGTACCATGAACTTGCTAAGAAATATTTGCCGAACGGCTCTTGCGGTGTACTTTCATTCGGTATTAAGGGTGGCAGAGAGGAGTCCATTAAATTTATGGACGCTCTTCAGTTTATCACAATCGTTACCCATGTTGCAGACGCAAGGTCATGTATTCTTCATCCGGCAAGCCACACACACCGCCAGATGACAGACGAACAGCTCATCGAGGCAGGTGTAGCACCTGACCTTATCCGCCTTTCTGTAGGTATTGAAAGTGCTGAGGATATTATTGCAGACCTCGCACAGGCATTTGAAAAAATCTAAGTTTGGGAGTTGATTTAATGTCAGCTTATGTTTCAGCCGTAATCGTTGCGGCAGGCGGCTCGGTCAGAATGGGAATTGCAGACAGCAAGCAGTTTATTCCTCTGCTTAATAAGCCGGCTATAGAATATACATTAAAGGCATTTCAGAAATGCTACCTTATAAAGGAAATTGTCGTTGTATGCCGAGATCAGGATGTTGACCGCATCAATGCTCTCGTTGATGAAAACGGATTTACAAAGGTCAGCAATGTTGTGCTCGGCGGTTCGTCACGCTCTCAAAGTGTGCGTAACGGCATTAAGGCGGCAAGTGAAAAGGCAAAGTATTTTGCCATTCACGATGGAGCACGCCCACTCATTACTGTTGACGAAATCGAAAGGGTAGTAGAGGCTGCCTTTGAAACCGGTGCGGCAACACTCGGCACATCGGTAACCGACACAATCAAAATTGTTGACGGCTTTAATAAGATTGAAAGCACACCGCTTCGTTCTCAGCTCAGAGCTGTGCAGACTCCTCAGGTTTTTGAAAGAGATTTGTATATGTTTGCTCTTGAAAACGCAGGCGAAAACAGTCTTGAATTTACCGATGACTGTGCCCTTATCGAAAATATGGGCGGTGAAGTTTTGGTAGTTAAAGGCAGTGAAGAGAACATCAAGCTTACCACACCTGTTGATGTAATTCTTGCCGAAAGCATACTTAAAAATCGCTTGGAAAACAATAATTTTTGATTGAGAGGCTAATATATGAGAATTGGTCACGGCTATGATGTACATAAATTCGCCGAAAACAGAAAATTGATTTTAGGCGGCGTAGAAATTCCTTATGAACTCGGTTTGCTCGGCCATTCCGATGCCGATGTACTTGTTCACGCTGTAATGGATAGCTTGCTTGGTGCTGCGGCACTCGGTGACATTGGCAAGCAATTTCCTGATACAGATGAAAAATACAAAGGTGCAGACAGCATGGCTTTGCTCAGAGAGGTTTGCAGAATCCTTGCCGAAAACGGCTATAAAATCGGCAACATCGATTCAACTGTAATTGCTCAAAAGCCAAAGCTTAAGGATTATATTCTTTCAATGAGGGAGAATATTGCGTCTGCCTGCAATATCGACATCTCACAGGTCAGCGTTAAAGCTACCACCGAGGAAAATCTCGGCTTTACAGGCAGACTTGAGGGCATTTCCGCTCACGCTGTTTGTATTATTGAATAATGTAATAAATTTTGATGCACAGCATAAATATTTATAAATGCTTGTATCATAAAATAAATGGAGGCACATATTATGAATAATTGTCCAAGATGTAACGCACAACTCGAAGATAACGCTGCGTTCTGCCCAAACTGCGGTTTCTCAGTAGCTCAGCAGGCTGCAACACAGCCACAGCAGGCACAGCCAAACCCACAGGAACAGCAGTACAACCAGTATGCGGCTGCACCTGTAGCAAATCCAACCGACCATACAGCTGAATTCTCGGCAGAAGAGGTTTCAGAAAACAAGCTTATTGCCGCACTTATCTATGTATCGGGAATTTTAGGTGTAATCGTTGCTTTGATTGCTCAAAGCTCAAGAAAGTCAAAGTACCTTGATTTCCACATCAAGCAGGGACTTATGATTACTATCATTATGTTTTTCCTTGCAGTAGCAGGTGCAATTCTTTCTTTCACTTGTATTGTTCCTATTGCTGCAGCAATTTGCGAAGTAATTCTCCTCGTTTGCCAGTACATCTGTCTTTTCAAGACACTTGCAAACAAGTCTGTTGAAGTTCCGATTATCAACAAATTCGGCTTTTTGAAATAATCTAACATAATCATACAAACAGCACCTCGTTCATAGAATTGAACGAGGTGTTTTTATGATAAAAAAGCTATCTACTATACTCGCTTTTGTACTGACTTTATCCATAGTTCCTTTATTTTCTCAAAAGGCTTATGCCGTTACGGAAGACACAATCACAGCACCCTCTGCGGTGCTTATGGAAGCGTCATCGGGGAAGGTCCTGTTTGAAAAAAATCCGCATGAACAACGCCCTTGTGCGTCAATCACAAAGGTTATGACAATGCTGCTTGTGTGCGAGGCAATCGACAACGGGAAATTAAGCCTTGACGATACCATAACAGCCTCGGCTCATGCCGCATCAATGGGCGGCAGTGACATATGGCTTGAAGAGGGCGAAACTATGAGTGCCGACGATATGATTAAAGCAACGGTTGTGGCAAGTGCCAATGATGCGGCGGTTGCACTTGCTGAACATTTATGCGGAAGTGAGGAAGTTTTCGTTCAGAAAATGAATGAAAAGGCACAACAGCTTGGAATGAAAGAAACCGTATTTAAAAATTGCAACGGACTTGACGAAGAAGGACATATAACCTCCGCTTATGATGTGGCAGTTATGTCAAGAGAGCTTATGAAGCACGAGATGATATTCAACTACACATCAATATGGCTTGATAATCTGCGTGACGGAAAAACTCAGATTGTAAATACTAACAAGCTTTTAAAAACCTACAACGGCATTACAGGACTTAAAACAGGCACAACCAATGACGC
>NZ_JBGVJL010000146.1:0-3178 GCF_045129435.1 Ruminococcus sp.
TATATTAACGACATTCTGCCCGAGAAAATGAAGTACAACCTCGATGCTATAAAAAAATTCAGCTTTTTTGGCGACATTAAAACAATGTTTATGACCGTTGCGGCGGTCTGCGGTAAGGATTTCGATTCTGAAATTTAAGCAAAATTAAAAGGTTTTGTTTCAATTGTAAGGCGATATATGCCCTGTCGGGTAAGTGATGTTGAGCTACTGCACAGTGATGTGATGTGTTCTCTACTTCGCCTTCAACACATGCGCCACAGCCGCACATATCACGTTCCCTAAGGGAACACATCGTTCAAGCAAAAAGAAAAAACAGCCACCTTTAGGGGTGTACTCTAAAGGACAGTTTTTTCGCAGGATATGGCATAGCCCCCACGGGCTATGCCTTTTTCCTTTATTTAAGCGGATTTCAGCGGCCTTTCTCGCATTTCTTCCATTGCCGCAATCAGTTCTTCTTCGGTAGGAATATTAATAATTCCAACCGCAGTAAAGTAAATATCGATGGGAACGTGCGTGTGACCGTGTTCATCTTTCGTGCTATTATGAACTTCTATCCGCTTAATCAATGTGTTTACAAGAGTGGGTGTTAATTCTTTTAAGTCAGTACACTCACGAATAGCTTCAAGGAAAATATTAAGATTTATTTTCTCTTGCTCTGCATCTCTGACCTTCTGCTCGTCGTGTTCAACTGCGGCGAGCAATTCTTTTTGCTCTTTTTCAAAGTTGGCAGACATACGATAAAAACGATCATCCGAAATCTTACCGAGCACATTATCCTCATATATACGCTCAATCAACTTATCGAGTTCCTTAATGCGCTGTTTGGATTTTTCAATTTTGGATTTCATATTTCTTATAGTCGTTGCTCTGCCAATTGTATTTTTCTTTGCAAAAAGATAAAGGAATACCGGCTCATATTCTGTGACGTATTTTGCAACCCTTCTTATTGTTTCTAGCACCATTTCTTTGAGTACCACATCACGAATATAGTGAATTGTACAAGTACCTCTCTTTTCCTTATACTGCGAACAACGGTAAAACTCTTGGTGTTCTTTAATGCTTTTTGCGGTGGCATAATAAAGTTTAGAACCGCAATCCGCACAATACAAAAGTCCAGCAAACATACTTGTCTTTCCTGTTGCAGTATTACGGCGGCGATGTTTTCTAAGTTCGGCAACCCTATCAAAAGTGTCCTCATCAATGATAGCTTCTTGAGTGTTGGGTATAATCTGCCAATCTTCTTCAGGGAGAAGGACTTTTTTCTTCACCTTGAAACTCACAAAGGTGCTTTTAAAATTAACTGTACAACCCGTGTACTGTTTGTTTTCTAGAATACGAACCACAGATACCTGATCCCATCTATATGGATTTGCAGGTCTTGGATTCGAAGTCTTTCTTCCAACGCTATAAAAATATTCTGTTGGAGTTACAATCTTCTCACTTTCGAGGCGTTTTGCAATTTGCATTGGTCCGAGTCCTGCGATACATAGTTCAAAAACATATCTAACAACTTTTGCTGCAGGTTCGTCTATAATCCATTGTTTAGGATCTTCAGTAGATTTCATATACCCAAACGGTACCGCCGAAGCTACACGCTCGCCATTATTAGCTTTTGCTTTCCATACAGCTTTTATCTTTTTGCTTGTTTGCTCTGCATACCATTCATTGAAAATATTATGAAATGGCATTGTTTCGAGTCCCGTGCCAGTAGCAGTGTTTACGTTTTCTTGGATAGCGATAAAAGTCACTCCGAGTGATGGATATACAATCTGAACCAAACGACCCATTTCAATACTTTCACGACCGAAACGGGACAAGTCTTTTACGATGATTGTTCCAATCTCTCCGTTTTCAACCATTCTTTGCATACGCTGAAAATCAGGGCGGTCGAAGGTTGTACCCGAAATACCATCGTCTACGAAAAACTCGGTGTGTAGATAACCATTCTTCTTGGCATAGCAAAGCAAAAGGGCGACAGTAAGGATTTGCAAACGTTATTGTCGGGTATAACTGCTCAAACGGATTACAAGGAACAGATTATACGAAACTGCCTTAATATCATTCATCCGGTAAACGGTAAGAACTGTCTTGATTACGTTGAAGTAGTGAAATGTGCGGTTGCTCTTGGCAAACGTCAATTTGCATTAGAAGTTTTACCGTCTGTGGTATTGGAACAAACGATAGACCGAAGCCATTTGTATACCGAAACTAAGCCGAAAAAGAAATGGAGATTGTGGCAATGACAAACGAGTGGTTAGAATTTAAAGCATATACCGAAAAGCCGAAATATTCTGCCGCAAGCAAGCACGACTTTTCCTATCTCGGGCGGTTTTCCTTTAAGACCATAACCGACTTTGAAGGCTTTGGCAGAATACTAACCATTATCGCAAGAGGATATATTTTTCATAATAAAAACGGTAGTTTATTTGATGGTGATCCATACACCCGTATAGAATATGCGAGAAATGCCCTTTGCGCTTGGTGTAGTATTCCCGATAAAAACGAGGATAAACCTTTCGTAAATTTCGCAGAGCTTTCTACCAATTTTCCTGAACTTGTAAACAGCAAGGGTGAGGGTTGGTATTACAGACATATTCAAGACATTATTAAGTTTGTAAAGAAAAATCCAACTGTTGTTAGTGAAAAAGCAAAGACAACCGTTGTGGGAATTAGCAAAGGCTTTAAGGCAGAGTGGAAAAAGAAAGTCCGTCAGTTACAGGTGCCGATATTCGCCCTTAACACTAAAGCAGCGTGGGCGTTGCGCTTTGATGACATAATCGCTGATGCATTAGAACTTGGCGCACTCAGAACGGAAGAATATATATTACCGCCCGAAAAATATGCAGCTTTGCAAACTCTTGATTTGAATGGCGCTCCGCTTGAGTTGGTTTGTGGCGTGGTTGGCTTTTACGAAGCAAACAAGAATGAAGATAGCGATTGGGTTGTACTGCCCATAGCAAACTTTGATTGCTATTATGGGAATACCAATTTCAGCAAAAAGTGGCTTTGCAAGATACCTAATACCATACTCACAAGAGAAGTAAGCAACGGTGTTAGCAGAGTAAAAGTTAATATCTAAAAACAAAAAAGCCCCGTTGGGAGCGCAGTAAATTCTGCAATCCCAACGGGGCTAATACTAAAGTCATCAACAAAAAACACAACACTATGTTTATTACGA
>NZ_JBGVJL010000147.1:0-22471 GCF_045129435.1 Ruminococcus sp.
ATGGTCGGGAGTTAAAAAGTGTTGAGATTACCCTATGCTTTCTGATCGGACAAATAAATTTCGGTCGAGCCTTTTTAAAGGCTCGTGGGTTTGGGCAACGCCCAAGAAAAGTTGTGCATATTGCAATTTATAAGGCACAAACAGCAACGCTGTTTGTATGATACATCAAAGTTTGATAAAACAGGCGATAGCCTTTTAAAAGGAATAATTAATTTTTTCATTATATAACGAATGGCTTTTCTTGTTGCTGTCGCAATTATAAAGCTTTTGCCATTGCGTTCAAACAGCCAAACAGCAGGCTGTTTGGCTATCAAAACTTTGCATTATTTAAAGTATTGTGGGCGTTGCCCACACCCACAACCTTTAAAAAGGTTGACCAAACTTTTTTGGTCGAGAAGAAAGTCTGTGATAGTTTAAGCAAAATTTTCCGACCGTTTTTAAACAATAATTTATTGATGTCACCACAATGTTAAAAATAACATCAATATTTATCTATTTTTACTAACACAATTATACAAAGTTTGTGCAATTATTTATTTTTTAATTGTTGATTATTGTGCATTAAAATGTTATACTTTAATTGTGAAATTTGTATGAATTTTATATATTTTTAGGAGGTGCTTTTTTATGAAAAAGTTATTAAGTTGTATAATTGCAGTTTCGATGTTAGCAAGCACAATGCTTTGCAGTACAGCAACAGCTTTAGCGGCAGAAACCAGTGATTCTGCTGTAGCAGATGTAGATATGTGGAATCACGATTTTAAAAATGACCTTTCCGGTAATCTTATGTGGGCGATTGATGATATTGCAGATACAGATACGGTTGCGGTTGAGATTGATTTAACTTCATACCAAGAAGATATATATACATTTGCAGATAAAAACGATCGTTTAGATGAGGTTATTGTAAATGAAGACGGTGAAAAAATCTATAGTGATGAATTATTGCGTGATTATGAAGAGTATATAAATAATATAAGAAGTCAGAAACCCGGTGATAAAAAGAAAACTATAGATGAAAAATATTCGGTATCAGAAATAAAATATTTTCCTGCGACTGAATGCTTGTTCTGCATTTCAACCAAAGAACAGATATTAAACCTTGGCGATGCCGATATAAAGGTATCTATTGATCTTGCAGATAAAGATTACTACAATGTTGATAGCAAAATTACATGGGAAGAATATTTTAAAATTGAAAAACAAACAAGGGAATATATTGAACAAACTTTAGGGTACCCTTGTCCTGAAAGCAATTATGATATTTTTTATTTAAATTTATCTGCATTAAATGAAGAATTTAAATTTGATTATATTTTAGTTAAGGACGATTATTCCTCAGATAATAATATTAAATCTTTAAAAACAGGAAATTTTGTATATCTTATTTATGACGATTCACCTGTGGGCAGTTACTTTTATGTTGATAATAAAGTACAAAATGTTGTTGAATTATACACTAACGGTGTTATTGATATTGATACTTTATATGATCTTAACGGCAGATATTATGGCGATCTTAATGCGGATAAGTCAACAAATGTAAATGATGTTACAAGTTTGCAGATGTATCTTAACGGTTCTCTTTTCAGCGAAGATGATTCAATATGGGAGGAAAACAGATATAAAATTTATTGTGATTTAAATGATGATGACAGGATTGATGTAAACGATGTTACAACCTTGCAAGACTACCTTTCTAATTATATAGTTGACTAAAGCTAATAATTAAAAATTTTAGGTCAAACCTTGTAATAATTTATCCATTACTATCTAAAAACAACAAAATTAAAGGTTGAAAGAATTGGTAATACTTCAATTCTTTCAACCTTTTTAAGTTACACTACAGCCGCACAAAGTGTTGCACAGCACACGCTTTTACAGCCGGATTTTTTCATAATTTTGCAACATTCGCCAAGGGTATTGCCTGTTGTAATAATATCGTCAATTATCAGAATATTTTTGTCGGCAATTTTTTGACTGTCAATCACACGGTAAACTCCCTGCACATTATTTTCCCTTTCCTTGCCCTTTAGTGTGTGCTGAGCCTTGTTCTTTTTATGTTTTTCAACAAGTATAGCATATGGAATGTTGAAAACTTCGGCACATTCCTTTGCAAGCAGTTCTGCTTGATTGTAACCACGCTCACGCTTATTTGCCTTGTGCATTGGCACAGCGGTTATAATATCTATCGTGCTTATGTCATATTTCAGCATAATTTCATTTATAAGTGGTACGGCAAGTTGGCGGGAATAGGCAGGGTTCTGATTGAATTTAAAATTCTTTACACCGCTTGCAAAAATTCCGTCATATTTAAAGGGCGAAACAGTTTTATATCCGCCGATAGCATAGGTTTCAAAGCCTTTTTGCGGAAATTTGCTTTTACATTCCTTGCAGGCGTAATCTTGCCTGTCAATTACCTTTTCACAATATGGGCATTTTACAGTAAAAACAATGTCGAGCAAAAAACTTGCTGCACTTTTAATATAGCTGTTCATCACGCAGTAAAAATTTCTTTAATCCGCTGTATCGTTTTGTACGGCGGTTATTTTGTACCATATATTCCACAGTTTTTGGATTGCCCACAAGCACAAGTGTTTTCTTGGCTCGTGTTACAGCGGTATAGAGAAGATTTCTGTAATAAAGCTGTGGCGGGCCTTGAAACATAGGTATTATTACGCAGTCAAACTCGTTGCCCTGACTTTTATGCACAGTAACCGCATAGGCAAAGTCAAGGTCTGTTGCGTATTCGTAGGTATATTTTGCGGTTTTGTCATCAAAATTAATATGTAAAATACGATTTTTTCGGTCGATAGAGTCGATTATTCCTATATCGCCGTTAAAAATTCCCGAACCTTGTTCGCCGTCAAATTTAGTCCATGTAATGTCATAATTGTTTTTTACCTGCATTACTTTGTCGCCGATTCTAAATGTTTTTGAAGCAATTTCAATTTCGGTTTTGTCGGCTGACTTTGGATTGAGTGCCTTTTGAAGTCTGAAATTCATTTCTGCTGTGCCAAGCTCTCCTTTTTTAGACGGACAAAGAACTTGAATATTGTCAAATGCTGAGTAGCCGTACGCCTTAGGCAATCTTTGAGAGCAGAGATCAACAATCACCTGAGAAATCTCAGCCTTGTTATTTCTGAGCAAGAAGAAAAAGTCTTTGTCAGAGGCATTGAGCACAGGCATTTCGCCGTTTACAATTTTATGTGCATTGGTTACGATAAGGCTTTTCTGAGCCTGTCGGAAAATTTCATTGAGCCTTACAACAGGTACAATTCCGCTGTCGGTAAGGTCACCGAGAATATTGCCGGGGCCAACGGACGGCAACTGATTTGAATCGCCGACAAGTATAAGCCTGCAGCCAATCGGCAATGCCTTCATAACGCTTTCAAAAATAAAGGTATCCACCATGGAAACCTCGTCAACAATGAGTGCGTCACATTTGAGCTGATTACGCTCGTTTTTGTTGAATACAGGCTTGTCGTGCTTATCCCAGCTCACTTCAAGCAGGCGGTGAATTGTTTTTGCCTCAACACCGGTTAAGGCACTCATTCGCTGAGCGGCTCTGCCTGTAGGTGCGGCAAGCAATACTTTTTTGCCGTTGTTCTGCAAAATCTTAATTATAGCATTCAGTGTGGTGGTTTTACCTGTACCCGGTCCACCGGTCAGCACAAGCATACCCTTTGTGAGTGCCTGTGTGATAGCCTCTTTTTGAAGTGTTGCATATTCAATGCCGTCATTTTTTTCGCATTTTTCAATTTCAGAGTCAATATTTTTAATTTGTTCAGCCGCAAAGCCGAGCAGCATTTTCACTCTTGAAGCTATGTAAAGCTCGCAAAGGTGGGTGTTCGGTGCAAAAATAAATTCTTTTTCCCCTACATTATCCTTAATAAGTGAGCGGTCAAAAATCATCTCTTGCATAGTTGATGCTATCAGAGTGAGGTCAACCTTGAGAAATTCAGCCGCCTTTTTGCAAAGCACTTCAAACGGCAGGCAGGTGTGGCCGTTGCCCTCGTTGTGAATGAGAATATACGCAATGCCTGCTCGTACTCTTTCTGTGCTGTGTTCGTCAAAATTTCGCCTTTTTGCAATGAAATCGGCAGTCTGAAAGCTGATTCCAAATTCACCGTTGCAAAGTATATATGGGTTTTCCTTAATTTGCTCAATAGCGGTTGTGCCAAGCTCTGTGAAAATTTTTACAGCTGCGGCATTGCCTATTCCGTATTCGCCGAGGAATAATATAAGTGTACGAATACCCGTGCTTTGCTTTAATTGCAATGAAAATTCTTCAGCCTTTGACTTAGAAAATCCCTTTAGCATAGCAACTCTTTCTGGTTCGTTCTCCATTACATCAAGTGTTTTTTCGCCAAACTCGGTTACAAGCCTTTGTGCTGTGGTTGCACCGATTCCACGGATTGCACCTGATGAAAGGTATCGCAAAATTCCTGCCGTTCCGCTTGGGCGGCAAAGCTCGCAGACCTGTGCTGAAAATTGTCTGCCGTAGTTTGGGTGCTCTTTATAGTTGCCTGTGAGCTTTAAAAGGTCGCCCTGATGCACTCTTGGCATAATGCCGACAGCAGTTATATAATCGTCATCGTCTGATATTTCAACAACGGTATAGCCGTTTTCTTCATTTCTGTAAACTACGCTTTCAACATAGCCTTCAAGCTGTAAAAGTGTATTGTTATCCATAAAAACATACCTGTTTCCTTAAAAATTTACAGCGGTATTTTGCCACAATTATAATTATTATAGCATTGTTTTTATTTATAAACAATACACCTTTAAAGATTATTCGTCTAAAAGCTTAATAAGCTCCTGCTTTTTTATAAGCTTTATAAAGCCGTATTCCTTGCACAATGCTTTACAGATATTTTCGGTTTCTTCGTCCATATCGCAGTCAATGCAGATTATGCAGTCCTTTCCGCCTCGGCAGAACCACCGCAGTCTTTCGGCGGCACCACGCAGAATAAATTCGGCATTATGCTTTTCGTCTTTAAGCGGTGTAACTATAATGATTGAGCAGTTATTTTTGTTTTTGTAAAGGAAATATGTAATTTCCCTTACGCAGTATATTATTCCCAACACAGCAAAAATAATCAGTATGGCAGTTGAAATTGCTGTCACAAAAATCACCTCAATATATTTTATTAAAGAGGTGATTTTTGGTGAGGTATATTTATTCTGTTTTTGCGGATAATATTAGGGCGAACAAATCAGCAATGGAGCTGAGTTCGCTAATAATGTATGAGGTGATTTATAATGATGAACAACTCCTATGTAAACCGTAGCATTAAATGTACTGTTAATAACTGTTCTCATAATAACGAGGCAGAACATTACTGCTCACTTGAATCAATTAAGATTGGTACACACGAATCAAATCCTACAGTATCCCAGTGCACAGACTGCCAGAGCTTTGAGTTGAAGCCGGGTTGCGGTTGTAAGTAATTTTTCAGCGTAAAAAAGCTGTATCCCAATCGGGGTACAGCTTTTGCTTTATAGTGAGAGCAGTATTATTACATATAACTTTTTGAGTACAGGCATTTTTGAAATAGCATTTTTTCTGAATATAAGAATATAATTATATACGGTTTTATATTCTTCATTAGAAATATTGTGTGTGGAAAACTTTGCCTTTGTGCAAATCTTTTCAATTTTATTTGGCAGTTTTCTGTGCGAAAGAACCGATAATTTATTCAGGTATCTGTAAATGCAGATTACTCGTGATTTGTAGTTATTGTGAGTAAATCTGTATTTTCTGTAAAGCCTTGCAAAAATTATTCTTAAAATCAGCAAAGTTATTATAATTGCAATTACTATAGTAATTATTGAAGGTGTGGTGATTTTAGCTTTTACTTCGGACTTTACAGGTGTGGTTTGCTTTTGAGTGGTTGGTTGAATTGTTGGTGCGGTTGTCTGTGCCTGTGTAGTAGGCTGAACCGATTCTGTAGCATGTGGCACTACAAAGTCTGAAGAAGTAGCGTCAAGCGGAACCCAACCTATACTTTTATCGTAATATTCTACCCATGCGTGTGCATTGTCCGAGGTTACGACAGCCTCACCGTCAACAACATCTGTACAATAACCTGTTACATATCTTGCAGGCACACCCAACGCTCTCAGCATTACGGCCGCCGCATTTGCAAAGTGCATACAGTAGCCTGTGTCGGCATCATTTAAGAACCATTCTGCCGAATCTCTTCCGTCAGGAACTTTTTGAGTATTCAGAGAATATGACGCAGAATGAGAAACATATTCCTTGACTGCCTGCGGAATATCTTTTTCATAAAGCCCTGTAAGATTATTCCTTTCGGCAATCTCAAGCATAGCCAGTTTTGTGTCATATGGCAGTGCTAGATAGAGATCTGCAAAGCTTTCATATTTGTAATCATCACTTGTTTCTGCTCGTGAAAAGCTTTCAAGATACGCTTCTTTATACTGCATAACATTCATACTGTAGCTTGCAGCTTTGTCAGAATTTGTAACAAGCACATCGCAAACCGGGGAAAAATTATCATTAACAGAAGTCAGATAATAAGGTGTGTAAATAATGCTTTCTTTATCTACGGTATCAATAGTTACGGTGGAAGCGTAGCTTGTATTTCTTGACATAGTCATTAGAAATGACTGATAATCCTGTGGGTAATCATCGGCTTGCTCGTCTGTAAGCACCGACCATTTGTTGTTTTCGTAATTTGCATATGCCATACCTTTTAGGTATATTCTGCCGTCAATATCAGAAGTAACAGTCATAACCTTTCTGCCTGTCTGAGTTAATGCACCGGCATTTGAAAAATCAACCTCGGGGCTTATGCTGTTGCCGACTTCTGCGAGTGCAGATGAAATTTTGCCGCTGCCGTTGTAGGTCTTCATTCCTGTAGCACTTTGAATGGTGCTAAGCAGGCTGTCCTGCCATTTTGGTCTTTGATAGTCTGCAACAGGATTGAGTATAGCTGTAAATGTAACCAATACCGCCAAAATTACCGCCGAAATTGCAGTTACTACACCGCTGTGACTATAGCTTAACCGCCTTGTTTGCGATGAAAAATATAGGGCAAACAGGATTACAAATATTGCAAGCAACGGCATAAGCTGCGGTAATGTATTTACAAGCACAAAGCAAGGCACAAGCAGTGCAACAGAGAGCAGGGCAACAATTTTAATTGACTTAATTCTTGAAACTAAAAATGAAAAAGCACCGCTGAGTATTGCGGATAACAGGACAAATAGTCCTGTTGCATCTCTTGCAATGTATTCTGCAAATTTTATACTGCTATATACGGGCAGATAAACAGAATATTGTGCAAGAAGCTTGTTTATTGCATAATTTGCCTGAGCAAGGAGCGTTTCGCTTGAAAATACGGCAATAAGTAAAATTACAAATGCAATTATCGCCATAGAAATTGCATATTTTGAATTGCTTGTAACAAATGTTGAAAGCAAAGAAAAAACAATGGAAAAAAGTATGGCGGAAACTATGAGTACCGACGAATTAAACAGTATTTCAAAAGAACTTGAAAAACAGAAGATAGGGCAGACAGCAAGAAAAACTACGCAAATGCAGTCGATTAGAGTTGAAACTAAAGCTTTTTTCATTCCGCCACCTCCTTTGAGTCGGCAGATATGCTGTAACACTCAGCATCGCTTATGTCGGCATTACCGAGATTTTGCTGTGTGTAAATTGCTCTGTACATAGAATAAATATTAGTCTGCGGTGTTACGCTATACGCACCGACGGACTTTGTTGTGCATACGGCACAGGGAATTTCATTTTGAATTGCATTATGGCAAACACCTGCAAATTTAGCCATAACCTTGTTGTTATCCTCGGCTTTGTCGGTGAGGATAAGCATAATTTTAAGATTTTTGTAAATCGGCAGGCTTGGTTCACGCACCATTAAATTATCGTGCTTTGCCGAAAGTTTCCAATGTACACTTTTAAGACTGTCACCGTTGTGATATTCTCTGATTTCGTAATCCTCGGCAAAACCACCGCCCGATTTCTTTTTGTAGCCTATTATGGTCTGCTTGTCGGAAAGTTCTTCAAAGCTTTCTGTAGCCTTTGGAATAACAAGTATTTCGGTTTCGGTTTTGAATTTAATCGGTATAAAGAAAATTCCGAGCATATCATATACTTTAAGCCACTTGGTTTCGGCTTTTACCAATCCGCAGTTTTTGCCAAGCTTTTCAAGACTTATTTTTAAAGGCTTTTTAATTATTCCGCTGTACATAAAGTTAATTTTTTTTGCTTTGCCGCAAAAGCTGTTGCTTGCGTAAATCGGAATTATGACAAACGGACAGAAAAAGCCGTTTTTGCTGTTAGCCGTTAATTTGAGCTGTGCTGTACTGTCTGCATAAATCACCTTTGGTGCGTACAGAGTAAAGCCCTTTACAGCCGAATAAATCATAAACGGCAGACTGCATGCAAGTGACAGAATAGGCAGGCACAACACAACTATAAGCAAAAAATTTGAAAACCAAGCATAATAAAAAACGGCAAATAAAAATGATATTGCCAGAACTGCAATATAGATAAGTATGTTTTTTATCATTTTTCTCTCACTAAATTTTGGGCTGTCTTGTTGTTTTAAGAATTTCGTTGAGCACTCTTGAAACACTTATTTTCTTGGCTGTTGCCTCACCGCTCAGAATTACTCGGTGACTTAATGTATTTACAAAAATATTCTGAATGTCACGAGGTACAACATAATCTCTGCCGTCTGCAAAAGCCGCCGCTTTTGCCATATCTTTAATAGAAAGCGAGGCTCTCGGACTTGCACCTCTTGAAATAAGATTGCTTTGCCTTGTGGCGGTAACAAGCATAATGATATATTTTGCAATATCTTCGCTTACGAAAACTTCCTTAACCTTGTTTTGCATAGCCACAAGTTCAGAAATTGTCAGAACCTGCTTAACATTATCCAGCGGATTTTGATTACTGCGGTTTATGAGCATCTGACATTCTGCTTCAAAGTTTGGATAACCCATTGAAATTCTTACTGTGAATCTGTCGGTCTGTGAATCAGGCAAAAGCTGAGTGCCTGACGCACCCACAGGGTTTTGGGTTGCAATTACTGAAAAAGGCTTTTCAAGCGGATAGCTTTTGCCGTCAACAGTAACCTGTCTTTCCTCCATAGCTTCAAGCAATGCCGCCTGAGTACGGCTTGAGGTACGGTTTAATTCGTCGGCAAGGAAAAGGTTGCAGAAAATTGCACCTTTGTTAAACTGCATTTTACCGCTTTCTTTGCTGAAAGAAGAAAAACCGGTAATGTCTGAAGGCAAGGTGTCGGGAGTAAACTGTATTCTGCCGTATTTTAAGCCAAGAGCCTTTGAAAAGGCGAGTGCCATTGTTGTTTTACCAACACCTGGTATGTCCTCGATAAGAATATTTCCGTTTGCAAGCAGGGCAAGCATAGTGATAATAATTTCTCTGTCCTTGCCGTTGATTACCTTTCTGACTTCGTTTAAAACTGCTTTAAATTCATTCATATTTTCACCTTGATTTCATTTTTGTTTACTATAACTCTAAATTATGTAGTTTGTGTGGAATAAAACTATCTAATTATATATTACCTTATTTTCATAAAATCTTCAATAAGAATACAAAATATTTACAATAAAATTTGATATAAAAAGTAAAACACCTCAGCAATAAATTTACTGAGATGTTTTAAAGTATAGGATTAATTATGTATTGATTTTGAACTGTGCTGTCCCCATATAAAAACTATGATAAACCAGATTACCATACTTTCGCTCATAAGACCGTTTGTAAAGCCGAGGCGGAACGGCGACTCAGGCATAAGCATTTTTATAATGTACATAACGGCGTATATTATGAGTATGTTTGTAAAAGCCGAGAGTTTTGGAAAAGTTGTCTTGCTGCGAATTTGCAGGTAAAACCAATATATAAACGGGGCAAGCATAAAAACTTCGCTGAGCATTACAATCCACGATAAGTGTTTGAATAATGCTTCGCAAGCAGGCATTGCAACATCAGAGTAGCCGTTGCCGTTAAGCCAAGAGAAAAGGAAAAGTATCATTATGTAGAATAAGTGCAAACTTAGCCAAGGCGTAAGTCCAAAGGCTGTAAGATATTTATATGTCTTTTTATGTTTATTTTCAATTATAAAATCTGATATTGAAAACAGAGCGATGCCATAAAGAATTATTCCCGGAAATGAAAGCAGCATTGCAAGTGAGTTTCGCCATTCCGGAATTTGTGCTGTGCCGTTTGTGAGCCAGTAAACATTGCCGCTGTGAGCTACATCTCCGTAAATCATCAGCCAGTCACCACAGCCGAAGCAAACACAGCCTAATATGCCGCAAATCAGCATTATTATTGATTTTTTCTTTGTCATAGAATTACCTCTTTTCAATATAAGTTAGTTTCAACTAACTATATACTAATATATTACCACAAAATAAAATATTTGCAATGCTAAAGCTAAAATTTATTTTGTGGTAATTAAAAAAGTTATATTTTAATTATAGGTGTGGTAAAATCTGAACCGCATTTTTTGGGAGGTTTTTGTGCAAGTGCGAATACATCGGTTGCAAAAACTTCTTTTTTGAGCAGTTTTTCAATATTACCTCCAAGCAACAAACCCTTTTTTACAGATGTTATAATTGGCAAATTACAGCTTTTGAGAATTTTTGCACCCTCCTTTGTAAAACCAAGTACCCTTGCATAGCTTGGTTCAATGTTTTGAATTTCCTTTGTAATGCCCAAAAGGGCGAAAATTAAAATTCTTCTCAGCCTTGCAAGCGTGTAACGCTTAGATTTTACAGCAAATAATATTTCATTAACAGAATTATATTCGTGCACAGCCGAAAAAATCCTGTTCTCAAGCCCCTCGTTTACATCGGGCAGATTTGCAAAATCTTCTGCCGACATTGAACGCAGTTTGTAAAGCAGGGAGATTTCCAAATTTTCGGGAAAGGCAAGTTCAGACGGTTCATAGGGGACAAATTCTGTGATGCTTTTTCCTTTTTTAAGCATTTCTCTGATATATGACGCAGAAGCAAAGCCGTTAGCTGTGCTGTGGCTGTCGTGCTGAACGCCCTCACGCTGAATTGGCAGAGGTAAAATATTGTCGGGTAAAGCCTTGAGGTATTCAACGGCAAGCACATTGTTTGGGGTGGCAAGAATATTGGCTGTATTGTCGCCATAAATTTCACGCACAGCCGTTTCAAGTGCTTTTGGGTAATATGAGCCGTCTTGCATTTTTTCGGCTACAAGAGCCTGCACAGCAGTATTTTTGTGGGCGGATACGGCTTGATTTAACAATTCAATATCATTGTTTTCACAGCCAAAGGCAAGGTGGGTAAGCTCTTTAAAGGACGAGAGAATTTTAACTCCGCTTTTTGCAAAGACCTCGGCATTTGAAACCGCATATACAACAGGTAATTCGATTACGAGGTCTGCTCCTCCGAGCAGAGCAGATTTTGCCCTTGTGAACTTATCGGTAATGACAACTTCACCACGCTGAGTAAAGCTTGAGCTCATTACCACCACAACAGGTTCATTTGTAAGGGCTTTTGCCCTTTGTATTAAATATTTATGACCGTTATGAAAAGGGTTAAATTCGCAAATTATACCGACTGCCATAGTTTTACCTCAAAAAAGCAAAAATTTATTGTCAGATATTTAAAAAATCACTTGAAAACTATCTAAAAAAGTTTTATCATTATAGTGTAACACTCACAGAGTGACTTTTAATTGTCCGCAGATATATTATATATCAAAAATCGCTTTTGGACAACTAATATAGTTGAAAGGATGAATAATAATGAAGGTTCTCGTTATTAACGCAGGCAGCTCATCACTCAAATATCAGCTTATTGATATGGACAGCGAAAAGGTACTTGCAAAAGGAAACTGTGAAAGAATTGGCCAGGAGGGTGCATTTATTGGTTTTAAAGCTCCTAATGGCGAGAAAATTGAACGCAAAACAGAGATGCTTAATCATACACAGGCTTTTGAAGCTGTTAAAAACGCTCTTATTGACCCACAGTACGGTGCAATCAAAGACTTGTCTGAGGTTGGTGCAATCGGTCACAGAGTAGTGCAGGGCGGCAGCTACTTTAACAAGTCAGTTCTTGTAACAGATGATGTTATCAAGAAGATTGAAGAGCTTGCTCCGCTTGCTCCACTTCACAATCCTGCTCATATTCAGGGTATTAACGCTTGTACAAAGGTATTTGGCAAGGATGTTCCACAGGTTGTAGTATTTGATACTGCTTTCCACCAGACAATGCCTGAGAAGGCTTATATGTTTGCCATTCCTTATAAATACTATGAAAAGTACGGTATCCGCCGTTATGGTTTCCACGGTACTTCTCACCGTTATGTATCTCAGAAAATGGCTGAGCTTATGGGCAAAAACATTGAGGACTTAAAGATTATCACTTGCCACATCGGCAACGGTTCTTCAATTACTGCTATCAAGGGCGGCAAGGTTATTGATACTTCAATGGGTCTTACTCCGCTCGGCGGCTTTATGATGGGTACACGCTCAGGCTCACTTGACCCATCTGTAATTACATTTATTGCAGAGAAAGAGAATGTTTCTGCTGAGGAAATGCTCAAGATTCTTAACAAGGAATCAGGTCTTTTAGGCGTATCGGGTGTATCTTCTGATGACAGAGATGTATGTGCTGCTGAGGAGCAGGGTAACCACAGAGCACACCTCGCTCACGAAATGCTCTACTATCAGATTGCAAAGACAATCGGTTCTTACTATGTTGCACTCGGCGGTTGTGACGCTATTGTATTTACAGCCGGTATCGGCGAAAATCAGCCACATCTCCGTGAAACTGTATGCGATTACATTTCTTGCCTTGGCGTAGAAATGGATAAGGAGTTTAACAAGAAAGCAACATGCGGTGTTACCGGTACACTTTCAACTCCAAACTCAAAAATCAGAGTTGAGCTTATTGCTACTAATGAAGAACTTGTTATTGCAAGAGATACAAAAGAAATTGTAGAGGCTCTTTAATTACATAAAATAATAAGGTGGCTGTTCGTAGTGGACAGTCACCTTTTGTGTTATACGGAATCGTTTGTAACCGCTGTGTCGGTGTCGGAATCTCTGAATAAAAGAGAAATGCACCAGATTGCGGCAAGGGCAACAAGAATGTAAACAATTCGGCTGATAATTCCCGTCTGACCGCCACAAATCCAAGCTACAAGGTCAAACTGGAAAATGCCCACACAGCCCCAGTTAATTCCGCCAATAATTAAAAGCGTCAGGGCAATTTTATCAATCATAATAATCCTCCTTAATTATAATTGTAAAAATATTATTGACGCTTTTAAATAAATTATTCAGATTTAGTCGGGAAAAATAACAGGGAAAAGAAGCATAAAAATCAAGAACATAAAGCCAAGTCCGATTACGGCAAGACCGATAATGCGGGTGATTTTTGTCGCTTTTTTCAGCTTGTATTTGGAAATCATATTTTCGGTAGGGAATGGGAGCAAAATAAGCATTACGCCGAGTATATCACAGCTTGCAACTGTGATAACCATTCCAGCTGTTCTAAGAAAAGCAAAAAGGAAAATTCCAATCGGAATACCGAAAAAGCAAATCATATTGATAACGCTGAAAACTTTTCCGTATTTTTCGATAGTTTCGTAATATTTATTTGCATTGCCGTGACATTCTTCACTACAGTATTGCTCAAAATATGATATTTCTTTTGCACAATAATCGCATTTTTTCAAAATCTCAAAACCTTTCACTTATATTATTTATATTCTAACATATTATAATGTTTTTTTCAATGATATTTAAGTGAATGGAATTGGAGAGATGTTTATAGTTTATACTGCTGATACTGTCAGCTTTAAACCTAACGGCTGCATAATTTTTAGTAATGTGTCAAGCTTTGGGGTTGTTTTGAAAGTTTCAATTCTTGCTACTGATGACTGAGGAATACCGCATTTTTCAGCTAAATCACGCTGACTTAGGCCAAGAGAATTTCTTTTTTCAATAATTGCACTAACAATTCCGGCAAGCCCTTCCATTTCCTCAATGTCTTGTTTTGCAGTTATATCTTCGCTTTTTACAAAGTTTTTATAATCATTCCAAGTTTTCATTATAATTTACCTCCTTGTTTCTGCTCAAATAATCATTTCTTTCTGATTTGGCTTTTTCTATCTCTCTGCGAGGTGTCTTTTGAGATTTTTTTCTGAAATGGTGTAATAAGACAAAAGTATTGTTTTTTATGAAAAAATAAAAAACTCTGTTATTGCCCGGTCGTAATTCCCATATATCTTCGTCAAGATGTTTGGTAATGTTTTCGTTTAATTTAGTACCGTTATTTTGAAGTAATTCAATGTAAAAAATGATTTGTTTATATTGTATTCTGGCATCTTTATTTGATTTAGACTGGTTTCTTAATTTTTCAAGAAAATCCCATAGCTCTGACTCACCATTAAGATTTTCATAAAATTCAATGTTATACATATATTATACCTTTGCCGTTATTTATTATATAACTATGATAGCATAAATGCTATCAAGTGTCAATATATGTATTGCTAACTATATTGTATTTCTGAAAAATATATGTTATTCTGTTTTGTGGAGATGATGGTATGTCGAACTTTTTTGTGGCACTTTATGCGGTGCTGCCCATGTTTATTATGCTTGCTATAGGTTTTGTTGTGCGTAAAATGCGTGTGATTGAAGAATCGCATTTGCCTGTGCTTAACAAAATTGTTTTTAATGTATTCTTTCCGTTTTTAATGTTTAATAATATTTATGCCTTTGATTTATCGGCGGATTTTAACGATTCTCTGCTTTTGTATGCGGTTGTAGCTGTGGCTGTTATTTACGGTCTTTCATTAGGCTTTGCTCTTTTATTTGAAAAGTCAAATAAAAGCCGTGGTGCGTTGATTCAGGCTATTTACAGAAGTAACTTTGTACTTATGGGACTGCCGATTGTCGGCAATATTTTTGGCAGCGGCAGGCTTGGAATGACCTCAATGCTCGTAACGGTAATTGTGCCGATGTATAATATTTTAGCTGTTATCACACTTGAGGTGTTCAGAGGAGAAAGCATAAAAATTACAAAGATACTAAAAGGTATTGCTAAAAATCCTCTTATTATTGGTTCGGTTGCAGGTATTTTGTTTGCGGGTTTCGGTATTAAATTGCCTGAGATAGCTGAAAGCGTAATATCCGATATGGCATCTGCGGCTACTCCGCTTGCATTGATTGTGCTGGGTGCATCGTTTGAATTTGCGAGTATTAAAAGATACAAGAAAAATTTGAT
This sequence comes from Ruminococcus sp., assembly GCF_045129435.1. Classification (GTDB taxonomy): domain Bacteria; phylum Bacillota; class Clostridia; order Oscillospirales; family Acutalibacteraceae; genus Ruminococcoides. The sequence goes on from NZ_JBGVJL010000147.1 coordinate 15,292, forward strand.
TGCAGTTATTTTTGCACGACTGCTTATTGTGCCGGCACTTGCACTTACTGTAGCTATTTTGTTGGGCTTCAGAGGAATAGACCTTGTGTCGCTCATAGGAATATTTGCTTCACCTTGTGCTGTATCGTCTTATACAATGGCAAGGCAAATGGAGAGCGACTATGAGCTTTCGGCAGGTACGGTAGTATTTACTACGATGCTTTCGTGTTTTACGCTGTTTGGTTGGATTTATTTCTTAAAGGAACTAAATTTCTTCTAATGTGCAATTTATACAAAACGGATATGACACATTTATTCAATATGTATATTTGACTGATTTTGAAGAAATTAAAAATTTTTGCTTGATTTTGAAGGATTGTGTGCTATAATAAAGCCATAAGATAAATTATTACAAATTTTCAAATTAAGATTTTGAAAATATTTATAGTTATTTCCTTCTTTTATTTTTGTGAGCATAGAAAAAAGCAAGACATTGTCTTGCTTTTTTCTTTTTTTGCTTTTTTAAACTTGTATTTATATAAAAATAACATAATACATAATTAGAATAAAATTTGACAATTTGATAAATTTTGCAACTATGAAAAAAAGTATTGACAAAAACAGGAAATTAGTATATATTAAATGTGTACTAATTACGATAATACAATAAATTCAATTAGTACAATATAAAAGACAGGAGGCAGTAGAGTGATTCAGATAGATTTAACATCACGAGTACCGATTTATGAACAGATTTGTACTAATATCATAAGACTTGCTTCAGCAGGCGTGTTAAAGCCCGGCGACAAGCTTTCCCCTGTGCGAAGTCTTGCATCTGAGCTTGGAATTAATCCAAATACAGTTGCAAAAGCATACAGACTTCTTGAGAGTGAGGGATATATTATTTCAAATGTTGGCAGAGGAAGTTATGTTTCTGACAAGCTTACAAAGGATTGTGCCGAAAAGGCAATGGCTATTGACGATTTTAAGCAAAGTACACAGCGAGCAAATTTGCTGAGTGTAGATAAAAGTGTGCTGATAAAAATCGTTGATGATATTTATAATGGAGGTGGCATTGATGATTGAAATTAGCGGACTTACTAAGAGGTTTGGAAAAATAAATGCGGTTGACAGTATGACTGTTAATATACAGGACGGCTCGGTTGTTGGTCTTGTTGGCAGTAACGGCAGTGGTAAGTCAACACTTTTGCGTATGCTTGCCGGTGTGTATGCACCTGACGGCGGTACTGTAAAAATTGATGGAGTACAGCATTTTGATAATCCTGTTACAAAAGGACAATGCTTTTTTATTCCTGACTTTCCTTATTTTTATAATACAAGTACAGTTGAAAGCACAGCTTTTCTTTACAGAAGGCTTTACCCTAACTGGAGTGAGGAAGAGTACAGAAGATATTGCTCAATTTTTCCGATAAATCCAAAAGCTTCTATTATTAATATGTCAAAGGGTATGCAAAGACAGGCGGCACTTATTTTAGCACTTTCTACCTGTCCTAAGTATTTATTTCTTGATGAAATTTTTGACGGTCTTGATCCGGTTGTAAGACATATGCTCAAAAGCCTGCTTGTTGAAAAGGTTTCAGACAACAATACAACGGTTGTAATTGCCTCTCACAACCTCAGAGAGCTTGAAGATTTGTGCGACAGACTTTGTCTTATGCACAGGGGGCATATGCTGCTTGAGCGTGGTATAGACGATTTAAGGCATAATCTGAGCAAGGTACAGGTTGCATTTACAGAATTACCTTACAAGCCGAATATTTTTGAAGGCATTGATGTAATTAACATTACTCAGAACGGCAATATTTTCAATCTTACAATAAAAGGAACAGAAGAGGAGTTTATGCCAAAGATAAAGGCACTCAATCCTGCTTTTGTTTCGGCTTTACCTCTTACTCTTGAGGAAATATTTATTAGTGAAATGGGGGCGGCAGGATATGACATCCACAGTATCCTTTAAAGATAAATTAAAGCAGATTTTTTCTGTTGTGTTGTGGGACTTAAAGGGTTGTAAAAGTTCAATGCTTGTTTATTCAATCCTTTCTGCCGTAGCAACTGTAATTATTTTTACACTTGTTATGGTGCTTACAGGCGAAAAAGCGACATTTGCTACAATCGCTATAAACGACAGCGATGTGTCAGCCGTACCGATTTCTCAGAGAATACAGGTATTTCAGGCGGCTGCATCTGCAATCATCGGATTACTTACATTAATATTTACAATTATCTATACCGTGCAGATTTTTTCATATATGCACAACAAGCGTAAGGTGGATTTTTACGGTTCACTTCCAATCAGCAGAGCAAGACTTTTCCTTGCAAAAAGCTTTGCAGCTTACTTATTCTCAATAGTACCAATGCTTGTATTTATGGGCATTATTGCTATTATTTCAATTTGTACAGGTACATTTATGCTGCCACAGGTTACACAGATGTACATTAATTTTATTGTCGGTACTCTTGCCTGCATAAGCGCATACGGATTTCTTTCAGCATGCTGCGGCACAACCTTTAACACGGTTATTATGTTTATTGCAGTTTGCGTTTGCTATCCGTTATCTATGATATTTGTAAGAGGATATATTGACGCTTTCTTTACGGGCGCATATACGGGCGACATTTCCAAAAGCATTATAATGAATGCGCTCAATCCTATTTCGGCTTATTTCGGAAATAATCTTATTTATTGGGTAATATTCAGTATTGCCTGCATAGCCTTCGGTACTCTGCTGATTATGAAAAGAAGGTCGGAGAGGGCGCAGACCTCCTTTGCCTACTACATTCCGTGCCACATTATCAAGGTTATTGTATCGTTCCTTGCAGGTATGTTCCTCGGTACAATGTTCGGCTCGCTAAATGTATTCGGCAACGGCGTTGCAGGCTTTGTGTTTGGTTTTATACTTGCGAGCGCACCGGCTTTCCTGATTACTCACATGCTTTTCTACAAGGGAATGAAAAAGCTTGTAAGAACACTCCCAATTTACGGCGGTCTTGCCGTTGTTGTAATTGCAGGCGTGGCTCTTATCAACCTTGATATATTCGGCTACAACAGCTATGTGCCGAAGACTGAGGATGTAAAGAGTGCGGGAATTATCCTGACTGAGTATTACTATTCTGGAAATGATAATTTTTCAAGCGTAATGTCAAAGAGCGCAGGAGATTTTACCGAAAAGAGCGACATTGAGAATATTATAAAGATTCATAATAAAGTGCTTGACGGCAGAAACGATAAAATAAAATCCGCAGTAAAATTCAGATGCGTATGGGGAAGTATGCTGTATAATGCCGTTGGAGAATTTATTTATGACGACGCTTACGCTATAGCCTATAAGCTGAACAGCGGCAGAACGGTAACAAGGTATTATTCCGAAACACTGCTTTCAATGGCTGATTCTATGGATGATGATAATTATTACAGCTCTTACGTTATTGATACAGAAAGTATTAAAAGTATAGCAAATCCGCTTATTTCAAGCAAAACATATGTGTTGAAATATTCAGGTCTTATGAATGCGAAAAGTGACGCTGAGATTGGCGCAGTGGCAGCAAGAATTACAGCGATGGTAAGAGGAAAAAACTACACGGGTTTATCGGTTGTTTCTTCGAATAATTCATATTTATACGGCTCAGACTCCGACAGCAATAATTCTGCATCCAAGAAAATTATTCTCAATGAGCTTAACGAGGCGCTTAAAAAGGATTTTGAGGCTGACGATAAATACCTTAACGGTGTGCTTTGTGACCCGTACGGAATTATACACGAAAATGAGTATTATTACAGCTCATATGACTACCTCTATTCCGGTTATTCCTTGCCGGACATAAGAGAAATGTATTCAAAGGACTTTGTCTGCGAGATATCAATGGATTACAGGCGGCAGGAGAGCGATGGAGTATTCAGTTATTTTAATACGCTTGAAGAAACCTACTTTATTCCTAAGTCATACACAAATACCATAGAGGTACTGCAAAAATACGGAATCCTTAACTCTGACAGCACAATAAACTTGAATTCTGAGTTCTACTCTGACGATTCGTATTACGAAGATTATGATGGCTATTACGACGATTATTATGCAGAATAAATGAAGTCAGGGCGACTGCGTAGAAATATGCAGTCGCCCTGAATGTATTTATATGACAGGAGGATAACAGCGATGGAATTATTTAAGGGAAGACCGCAGAACGAAGAGGGAAGAGCAGACAGGGAAATAAGGGTGTATGATTTTCTCGATAGTCTTGGAATCGAGTATTTGCGTACAGACCACGAACATGCCGATACTATGGAGGCTTGTAACGAGATTGATAAGGTGCTTGATGTGCTGATTTGTAAAAATCTGTTTTTGTGCAACAGGCAGAAAACAAAGTTCTATTTGCTTATGATGCCGGGTGATAAGCCTTTCAAAACAAAGGAGCTTTCAAGTCAGATAAATTCGGCAAGACTATCCTTTGCATCGGCTGAGGCAATGGAGGAGTACCTTGATATTCAACCTGGTTCAGTAAGTGTTATGGGGCTTATGAATGACAAAGAAAATGCCGTTACCTTGCTTGTTGATGAAGATGTTTTAAAGGGCGAGTATGTAGGCTGTCACCCATGTGTGAATACCTCAAGTCTGAAAATAAAGACGGCAGATGTATTTGATAAGTTTTTAAAAGCGGTAAATCACACCGCAACTGTAGTACACTTAACAGGTGAATAAGTTTTTTGGTTTATTATAGTTGGGGAGAAATTATAGTTTGTAACGGTCGGGAAAATTTTTGCTTGAACTATTACAGACTTTATACTCGGGCATAAAAATTTGGTCAACCTTTTTCAAAGGTTGTGGGTGTGGGCAAAGCCCACAAATACTTTAGGTTTATGCAAAATTCTGATAGCCAAACAGCTTGCTGTTTGGCGGCTTGAACACAATGGCGAAAGCCTTATAATTGCGATAGCAACACAAAAATCTTTTTTATATTAATTAATAAAATTATTCTTTTTAATGGCTACCGCCGTTTTGCCAAACTTTATTTTAGTACACAAACAGCGTTGCTGTTTGTGCCATATGAATTGTTATAAAAATAACTTTACTTGGGCGTTGCCCAAACCCACGAGCCTTTAAAAAGGCTCGACCTAAATTTTATGTTAATTATCTGAAACTTTAAAACAGAACAGTTTTTTAAATGACTTCTTTTATGGAAGTCATTTGTTCTTTATGGGAGAAATTTTTGTGAAATTGTATTTACTTTGCTTTGAAATTATGATATAATGCTGACTGTATAATTTTATGGAGGTATATTTATGCAGTACAAAATTGAAGGAGGATCACTTCCTATTGTGGAAGTATCACTTGAAAACAACGAAACAATTATTACACAGGGTGGCGGAATGGTATGGATGTCACCAAACCTTAATATGGAAACCACAGGCGGCGGAGTAGGCAAGATGTTGGGAAAAATGATGACAGGTGAGTCAATTATGCAGAACCGCTACACAGCTATGGGCGGCCCGGGCTTTATTACACTTGCTTCAAGCTTTCCGGGTTCAATTATTCCTTTTGAGATTCAGCCTAATATGCCTATAATTGTCCAGAAATCGGGCTTCCTTGCAAGTTCAGCAACAGTTGAACTCTCAGTACATTTTAATAAAAAGGCCGGTGCAGGCTTTTTTGGAGGCGAGGGATTCATTCTCCAGAAGCTTTCAGGCTATGGCACAGCCTTTGTAGAGATTGACGGTTTTTGCAAGCAGTACAACTTAGCTCCGGGTCAGCAGATTATTGTTGATACAGGTAACCTTGCGGCAATGGACGCATCTTGTCAGATGGATATTCAGCGTATTAAGGGCGTTAAGAATATGTTCCTCGGCGGTGAGGGATTATTCAATACAGTTATTACAGGCCCCGGCAGAGTATTCTTACAGTCACACCCAATTTCAACAGTAGCGGCTGCAATCCGTCCTTTCATTGCTTCAAACTAAGTTTATAGATACATAAAATTATGCCCTGCTTTTTGCAGGGCATTTTGTTATAGGCAAAGAAAAAGCTGTACCGATTTGGTACAGCTTTTAAATTAGGTTTAGATTAAGAAATATCTACATCACTTCTGCTTGAAGTACGAATGCGGATACATGTACTGCTTGCAACAGTTGAAGGACTTTTCATTGTGATTGTGTCATTACTACCGGGTGCTAATGCTGAAATAGCAGGTGTAGAGCTGTTTGTGTTGTTAAGAACAACACCGCTCGACATTGTGTATTCAACACGCTTCTTAGTAGCCTGATCCCAGATGTTTGTGCCAACTGTTGTTACAGTATATTGAAGAATGTATTTGCGTTCTGCACTCATATTCAGCTTTTGAACATTAAAAGTAATTGACTTTACATTATCAATAGTAGTAACAGTCTTAAAATGATAAGGGCTTGTTGTTGTGTCAAATCTTGCAAGAATTAGTCTGTATTCTACATTAGGGTCAGCATAGAGGAAATAATCGTTCTTATTACCATAGCCGCCTGACGGATTTTCTACATCCATAAAACCGCCGGGATTTGATGTTTCGTTGTAAGCACTTGCTGTTGGCATACTTACATATCCCTGAACATCACTGCCTGAATTACCATACACTGAAAGTTGTTTTGAAATCATATCGCTTGTGCGTTCACAGTATGATAAATCCTGACCTCGTTTAGCTACATCTGCCATAGCAAACATACCACCGATACAGGTTGAAGAAGCTATTGCAAGAATACATACAACTGCGATAAGCTCAACAAGCGTAGCACCTGCTTTTGCCTTTATAGAGCGTTTGGAGAGATATTTTTTGATATTTTTGGTTTTCATTGTATATCCTCCTTACTCTGCAAATTCCGGCTTGGTAACAATACCCTCGCAGGTTGTTGTTCCGTTTGTGCCATAGTCAACATAGGTTGTTATCTTGTAAGATACCATTTTCTTGCCTTCATTATTTACATATTTACCCTGAAATTCAACAACATATGCCATTTCAGATGTGTCAAAATCTCTTGTGCCTATTGATGCTGCATCATACTGTGTAGCAGTCATTGAATTGTCAAGAGCGTTTACATCATCATTAATATTTGTTTGAATGGTTGAGTCAAATTTCAGACCTGTATTTGGCTGATTGGCAAAAAGCTTGTTTTTAGATAAATCTAAGCTTGAATCCCATACTGATGTTGGATTATGAGAAG
>NZ_JBGVJL010000148.1:0-4767 GCF_045129435.1 Ruminococcus sp.
ACCGCAGGCACTTTGCGACAGTGCTTTATATCACGCTTCTTTGCTTGAAAAATTCGATTTCAACGACATTGTTCTTTCTATGAAAAGTTCAACCGTTCCGTTTATGGTTAAAGCTTATGAGCTTGCAAACGAACAGTGTGATTATCCGCTTCACCTTGGTGTTACCGAGGCGGGTACAGAGCGAATGGGTATTATTAAATCCGCTGCCGGAATCGGCTCACTCTTACTTCACGGCATTGGCGACACAATCAGAGTTTCTCTCACCGCAGACCCGGTCAAAGAAATTTATGCGGCTAATGATATTCTCAAGGCACTCGGCTTAAAGAAAAGCGGTGTGCAGTTTGTATCCTGTCCAACCTGTGGCAGAACAAGAATTAACCTTGTAAAAATCGCAGGCGAGGTTGAAAATCGCCTCAAGGACTGCAAAAAGAATATTAAGGTTGCTGTTATGGGCTGTGTAGTAAACGGTCCCGGTGAAGCAAGAGAAGCAGACATTGGCATTGCCGGAGGCGACGGCTGCGGTCTTGTATTCAAGAAAGGTGAAGTAATCAGAAAAGTTCCCGAAGAGCAGCTTGTTGACGCTCTTATGGAAGAAATTGAAAAATTATAATTCTTAAGGAAGTATATGAAAACACTTGGCGAAGTTTTTAATCCGTATCTTGCGGATAAACCGCTCGCTGATGATATTTCGTCAGCAGAGCTTTTAAAACTGAATATTAACAGCAATAATCGCTCAATCACAATGACCGCCAAATTTGGTGGTCTTGTGTTGAGGGATAGTATTTTTACTGCCGAAAAACAAATTTCTAAATCAGAATTAAACCTTGGTTCGGTAAGAATTAATCCTATTTATGATTCAAAGCTTTTTTCAGCAGATTATTTTCCTGAGCTGTATAAGGCGGTTAAGCGTGACATTCCAAGCATAAACGGCACACTTAACAACGCATTCGTTACCTATGAGGAAGGTAATTTGCAAATCACACTTAACAACGGCGGCAAAAGCCTTTTAGATGCAAAGGGCTTTGACAAGGCACTCAAAAAGCTTATAAAAGAGGAATTTTCTCTTGAAATAAATATAATCTACACAGGCACTCTTGAAATTGACGGACAGAGTGAAGAATATGTGCAGGCTATGAAGAATGCCGCAGAAAAGATTGAAAGACAAAAGCTTGAAGAAGTTGTTGAAAACACAGCAAGCAACGAAGCGGTTACAAAAGCGGTTAAAGAAAAGCGTACTGCTGACTCTGTACAGGAAATTGAAGTAAGAGAGGGCAAGTTCCTTTTGCCACAAATCGTAGAATCCTCAATCAGACCGTTTTACGGCAGAGCTATAAGAGGAAAAATCTCACCAATCAGCACCATTGTTGCCGATACAGGCAAAATTCTCGTATGGGGCGACATTTTTGATATTGAAAAAAAGGTCACAAAATCAGGTGACAAAAATATATTTGTAATTGATATAACCGATTATTCCGGTTCAACATCTGTAAAGGTGTTTGGCACAATCAAAGATACCGCTATACTTGACAACCTAAAAAAGGGCGACACTATTGTCGTTCAGGGCGATGTTGAATATGACCGCTATGCAGGCGAGCTTATGCTCATTGCAAGGTCAATCGGTACTGCAAGTAAGGTCAAGGTTGTAGATAAAGCAGAAGAAAAGCGTGTTGAACTGCATTTGCATACAAATATGTCGCAGATGGACGCTGTTACCTCAGCCGGTGACCTTGTAAAAAGAGCCGCTGAATGGGGACATCCGGCGGTAGCAATCACCGACCATGGTGTTGCTCAGGCTTTCCCTGATGCTATGAAAGCTGCTGATAAAATCAACAAAGACGGCGAAAAAATTAAGGTTATTTACGGCACAGAGGCTTACTTTATGGATGACCTTGTAGAGTCCGTTGTCGGCGAAAGTGAAGAGCCGTTAAACGGTACCTTTATCTGCTTTGATATAGAAACCACAGGTCTTTCCGCAAACAGAGATAAGATTACTGAAATTGGTGCGGTAAAGGTTGTAAACGGTGAAATTACCAATACTTTCTCAACCTTTGCAAATCCGGGTATGCCTATTCCGCCTAAAATCACTCAGCTTACCGGCATTACCGATGCTATGGTAAAGGACGCACCATCTCAGAGCGAGGCGGTTTCCGCATTTCTTGAATTTGCAGGCGACAGCGTTCTTGTTGCTCATAACGCTCCGTTCGATACCTCGTTCATACGCAAGGCTTGTGAAAATATGAACAGGGAATACAACTATTCTTCTATTGACACGGTTGCTATTTCAAGAGCAATTCTCACAGACATCAAAAACTGCAAGCTTGACACAGTTGCAAAATATCTAAGACTCGGCGACTTTAATCATCATCGTGCTACTGACGATGCCGAAATGCTTGCAAGAATTTTTATAAATCTTTGCACCCGTCTTAAAGATGACTACAACATTACAAAAACAAATGAAATCAACACTCAGATTGCGGGCGGTGGTGATTTTAAAAAATTACCTACCTATCACCAAATAATTCTTGTAAAGAATTTAGCCGGACTTAAAAATCTGTATAAATTAATTTCATTTGCTCATCTCACATATTTTTATAAAAAGCCGAGAATCCCTAAAAGTGAGCTTATTAAGCACAGAGACGGACTTATTATCGGCTCGGCTTGCTGTGCGGGTCAGCTGTATCAGGCAATCCTTACAGGTAAGCCATGGCCTGAAATAAAGGCTATAGCATCTTTTTATGATTACCTTGAAATTCAGCCTGCCGGCAACAACAGTTTTATGCTTCGTGACGGCACTTTTGCAAGTGTTGAAGAACTTCACGAAATTGACAAAACAATAGTTAAGCTTGGTAAAGAGCTTGGCAAGCCTGTATGTGCAACCTGCGATGTCCATTTTATGGATCCGAAAGATGCAGATTACAGAAAAATTCTTATGGCAGGTCAGGGATTTAAAGACGCAGAAGATCAAGCTCCTCTTTATCTCAGAACCACTGCTGAAATGCTCAAGGAATTTGAGTATCTCGGCAAAGAAAAAGCATATGAAGTGGTTGTTACAAATCCTCGTAAGATTGCTGAAATGTGCGAATCTATAAGACCTATTCCAAAGGGCACATTCCCGCCAAACATTGAAGGTGCTGAGGAAGAACTTGTTTCCATCACATGGGAGAGAGCAAAGGCAAAATACGGCGACCCACTTCCTGAAATTGTTAAGGCAAGACTTGACAAGGAGCTTAATTCAATCACAACCTACGGCTTCTCCGTACTTTATATGACAGCTCAAAAGCTTGTTGCCGACAGTGAGGCACATGGCTACTTAGTTGGTTCCAGAGGTTCTGTAGGTTCATCATTCGTAGCTACAATGTCGGGTATTTCTGAGGTAAATCCTCTTTGCCCTCATTACATTTGTCCAAAATGCAAGCACAGCGAATTTATTACAGACGGCAGCTATGGCTCAGGTTTTGATATGCCTCCAAAGAACTGCCCCGAATGTGGTACTCTTATGGATCAGGACGGACACGAAATTCCGTTTGAAACCTTCCTTGGATTCAAGGGCGATAAAGTACCTGATATTGACCTTAACTTCAGCGGTGAGTATCAATCAAAGTCACATAGATACACAGAAGAACTCTTCGGTAAAAACAATGTGTTCAAGGCAGGTACAATTTCTACCGTTGCCGAAAAAACCGCAATCGGCTATGTTAAAGGCTACGCAAATGACAAGGGTATGATTTTGCATAAGGCTGAAATAAAACGACTTGCACTTGGCTGTACAGGCGTTAAACGTACAACAGGTCAGCACCCGGGCGGTATGGTTGTTGTGCCTAGAACAAGCGAGGTTTACGATTTCTGCCCTGTTCAACACCCTGCAAACGATATGAAGTCGGATAACATTACCACTCACTTCGACTTCCATTCAATTCACGATACTATTACAAAGCTTGATGAGCTCGGACACGATGTTCCGACCATTTATCACTACCTTGAGCTATACACAGGTATTCCTGTTATGAAGGTATCAATGAGCGACCCTGAGGTTATGAGCCTGTTTACCTCTACAAAGGCATTGGGCGTAACACCTGAGGATATTGGCTCAGAAACCGGTACATTCAGCCTGCCTGAGTGCGGTACATCGTTTGTACGAGGAATGCTTGTAGAGGCAAAGCCTAAAACCTTTACAGACCTTTTGCAGATTGCCGGTCTGTCACATGGTACCGGCGTATGGCTTGGCAATGCTCAGGAGCTTATTCATAATAAAACTTGCGATATTTCAAGCGTTATCGGTACGCGAGATTCCATTATGACCTATCTTATGCACAAAGGACTTGAGCCGGGTATGGCATTTAAGATAATGGAAATTGTCCGTAAGGGTAATGCAACAAAACTTCTTACAGAAGAACATTTTAAAGCAATGCGAGATAACAATGTGCCTGAGTGGTACATTGACTCTTGTATGAAAATTCAGTATATGTTCCCTAAGGCTCATGCTGCTGCATATATGATTTCTACTCTGCGACTTGGTTGGTATAAGGTGCATAAACCTGTTGAATACTATGCCGCATACTTTACAGTACGCTCCGAAAACCTTGACGGCGTTGTGCTTATGCAGGGTCATCAGGCAGTTAAAAACAGAATGAATCTTATAAAGCAAAAGCAAAGTGCTCACGAAGCTTCTGCAAAAGAAGAGCAGGAGTATGCTACACTTCAAATTGTAAATGAAATGCTTGCAAGAAAAATTGAGGTTCTTCCTGTTGATATTTATAAATCCGAGGC
>NZ_JBGVJL010000149.1:0-8931 GCF_045129435.1 Ruminococcus sp.
CCGGTACCTGTAACGACATCTCCCGGTTTAAGACCGGTTGTTTCTTCATATACCTGAATTGTGGTAAAATCAGAAGTTATACCGATTACCTCACCGACAAGGTTTTGTTCACCAACATGAACCATTTCCATCATTTCAAAGCAATCAGCATCTTTTACGGTAACAACAGGTCCGTTAATTCCATAAATAACATTATTTTCCATTTGTATTACCATCTTCTTTCGGATAAAATCAAGAAGGTCAATTAGTTAAGAACGCTCAGACCTGAGTTCTCAATAAACCATTCTCTCTGTGCAGAGAGCTTTGTGTCGAGTGTTTCATCGGCAACAATTCTCATTGATTTGCAGTAGCCTTTAAGACCGCCAATTTTAATTGTGTTGTCTGTTACAAGCTCAGCCATTCCGTGGAAAACCGCAAGGATTTCTGTTGAATACTTCATATCCTTTTCGTTAATGTAGATAACGCAACGGTTATCGTCAAACAGCTCTGCAATCTGTCTTGCACTGTCAACAAGTTTTAATTTATATTCTTTAGTTTCGGTGTATTTTAAAAGCTTTTGTGCAGCCATTTCAAATACTTCGTCAGTCATTTTAGCTCTTTCTCTGAAGAGTTTCTTCTGACTTTCCTGAACAAGTCTTGCAAGCTTGCTTGTTTCTACATACTTCTTAGCCTCAAGCTGCTGCTGTATGTAGCGTTCGCTGTCACGCTTGCCGTTTTCTTCGGCTTTTTTAAGTTTTTCTTCCTTTAAAAGCTCAACTTCAGTATTGGCAATAGACTTTTGTTCTTCTGTATATCTTTGTATGGCTTGCAAAAAGTTATCAGTTTTTGTGGTATTTTCCATATTAATAACCTCTCAGCTCATTCAGAGTTTTACGCCAATAGCGTCCTGAACATATTTTGTGATACTGTCTTTGGTGCGTCCGTTGCCGTGACGGTCAGGAATTTCTACAATTAAAGGCTTTTTACGGTTGAGCTTTAAGTCATAGATAAGGTCAGGGCAGAGAGAAACGAGTGTTTCTGTCATAAGTATAACAGCCACATCTTCTCTCTCCATAGCCTTAGTAAGCTCTCTGGTAACCTCTTCTTCTGTATGAACTACAACGCCGTCAATACCTGCAAAACGCATACCCATTTTTGTATCAACATTATCGCTTATAAGAAAAAATTTCATTTTTCGTCATATCCTTTATTTCTTCAATTAGCTGAAGAGAATCAAGATTGAGATAAGCATACCGTAAAGGGCAACACCTTCACCAAGAGCAACGAAGATGATTGCTTTACCAAATGCCTTAGGATCTTCACTTGTTGCACCAATAGCTGCAGGAGCTGCGTTACCTACGGCAATACCACCACCGATACATGAAAGACCAACTGCGATAGCTGCACCGATATATGCAAAGCTCTTAGATGACTGCTGAGCAACCTGAACTGCCTCTGAAACTGTGTTTGCATCTGCTGCACCGGCTACGATTGGGCAGAGAAGGCAAATTGCGAATACTGCTGCGAATGAAGCAATCTGCATTAATACAGTTTTCTTTCTGTTATGACCTTTTTCGTAAGCCTTTACAGCTACAATAACTGATGCTACAAGAAATACTACTGGGAGTGCTAACATAACTAAATTTAAGATGCTCATAATGATTTACCTCCAAAAATAAATAAACAATAAAATATATAATTAAGTTTTACAACTTAACTGTTTTGTGTAAGCTTTAGCTTAACAGGCTCATATGGTCTGCCTTCGCCGGAATAGAAACGGCTGAACAGCTCATAGTATTCAAGTCTTAATACCTGAATTGCAACAAGAAGAGCCTCAAGAACCATTACTATAACATTACCTACTACAACGATTGGCCAGTAGGCAATAGGGCCTGCTGTTTCTGCAAGTACAAATACAACCATCATCATACCTGCGTGAACAAGAACAAATGCACCTACACGCAAGAAGCTCATTGTATTTGTGACATAGCTTAAAAGAACTTCGATTGATTCAAAGATGTTTTCAACAATGTAGTCCTTCCAGCTTTCAGGTTTCCAGTCAGGTTCTCTGTTTACTAATCCACCGAGTGGCTCAGCAAAGAAGATTAATATAAACGGAATTACAATAAGGCAGATAATGTAAGGAGCGTTGAATACCGGAAGTCCAAACAAAAGCTGACCTGCAATGCCGAATACTATTGCACTGTAGAAAATTATACCCGCTACACCGCTTGTGCTGAACAATGCTCTGCCGTAGTCTTTTTGGCGGATTGAAGTATACACATTGAGAAGCATTGCAATAATCAATAGGAATACGCCAATGCCAATGGCTACAAGAATAATTTTTGTTGCCATTTCTGAGCTCATAACCTCAATCGGTTTTTCCTCAAGTCCGAACAAAGCCTTGTACATTGGGTCGAGTAAATGCTCAAAACCGAATACACTGCCGAACACAAGTCCGAAGAATGCAGATGAAATACCGCATGGTGCAAGTATTTTGCCAATCGCCATCTTTTTGATTTTATACATCAATATACCTACAATGGTAAGACAGATGCCCTGACCAACATCGGCAAACATAATGCCGAAGATAATAATGTAAGTAATTGCTACAAAAAGTGACGGGTCAATTTCATTGTATTTTGGCACGCCGTACATTGAAGTGTAAAACTCAAACGGTCGTGCAAGGAAACAGTTTTTAAGCTTGACAGGCGGAGATTTTTTAATCTCGTTTTTAGCGTCTGAAAACTCAACTGTAACGCTTCTGTGTTTGCAAAGTCGTTTTTTAAGCTGTTTTGCAAACTCTGTTGGCACCCAGCCTACAATGATAAAGCTTTTGTTGTACTGCAACGCTTTTGTTCTGATAGTTGAGTACATTGAGAGCTCCTCAAGCTTAGACAAATATCTTAAAATTCTTTCTCTGTTCATTGAAAGATAATCGTCAATACGCTTTTCGGTATCTCTGTAAACGCTTTCAAGGTGGGGAATAAGTGCCTGTAGTTTTTGCATATGCAAAGTTGGCGTTGAATTAACACCAATTATGTCGCATCTCTCGAAGAAAAGGCTTGAGAAAACTCTGTCAATTTCCTCTGTTTTATCAGCAGGAGCAAGGTAAACGCCCCAGTAATAAGCCTTATCCTCTGTGCATACTGAAAAATCAATGTAAGGATCGTCCTTGTAATTTTCCAGCTTTACATAGCTGTCCTTAGGAAGTCTGCCGAATCTTGCATTAACATATTTAAGCTCAAGCAGCTTTTCAATTTCAATGTCAAGTCCGACAAAGTGCCTTGTTTCGTCAAGGTTCTGCTTAGCCTCAAGCAACTGCTCAGCAGCGAAATCCCTGTCCTCAACAAGTTCATTAAGCTCGTCACAAATCTTGTTGCAAAATAATTCAATATCCTGATAAGTAGGGTTGAAGTTGCTTACATCAACAAGCGGGAACTGCCTTTTGGTTAGTCCTAACGAAGCCTTGAGATTAGTGAGATGTTCGGCATAGATATTTTTGGTTTGAAGATGTGAGAAGCCTTGGGTGTTGTTGTAGAAAACAGACACATCGTCAGGGTGGAAAACACCTGACTCGCCAAGAACGGTAATTACATCGTCAATCTCTTCCATAAAGCCAATTATATTAACAGCTTGCATGGTTGATACAGCCAAATAAAATCACCTCTTTGTTAGTGGTACTGCTTACTTATACAATAAGCAGGGACTGTATTTTTTTAGAATCAAGTTTGTATCGTGTACCTTCAATCAAGGTTATGATATTCATAAGCTCGGTTTCGGCAACGAACATATATGAAATCATCACGACAGACGGATTATTCGAGAAATACATATTCTTTCTTGCAAGTTTGTATTTTACTCTTGGACTGATGTCACTTGCGTAAACATAACCGATCTGCTCAATCATTTTACCTGTGTGAGTTTCCTGCATAACAGAGAATACCTCACCCGATGACTCAGCCTGACACATTCTGTCGAGAGTTTTTTCGCTAATGCTTGAGAAAGGGTAGAGCAGATTACTTTTGATTTGCTCAGGTGAAAGATTATAGTACTTTTTAAGACGAAGTACACGGGAAAAGTTATTGTAATCGTTGATTACTGTGAAAAGATCCATAAGCTCTTTTCTTTCTGTGCCCTTTGTCTTGCTTTGAATAGTCTTTTTCAGGCTTGAGAAAACAAATGTATAAAGCTCGTTTTCAATATCCGATATAGGTAAAAGACCTTTTTCATCGGGCTTGTATTTTTCAAATATATGAGAATACTTGGTGTTGCTCAGAACTGATAGGAATTCATCATAGTTTCTGGCAAGTGCAAGCTTCTGCAGGTCAAGCTCGGTGTGCTTAGAGAAGTATGTCGGATACTGATAAATAAATTTTTCAGTAGATGAAGTATTGAGCAAGGTGAGAAATCGCATTATCTGTTCAATCTCTGTTGTGCTAATAACATATGCTGAAAAGCCGGTGCTCATCTGGGAATCATATCTGCAAAGCGAGTCAAATTCATAGAAAAGATGCTGCCTTAAAAGAATCTCAAGTCTGCCACGATGCACATCACGCTCGTTTACATCACGCAATGCTTCTGCATAGTGAGTATATGACTTTAAGTAAGACATAACCTCGGCAACACTGTTTGAGTTGAGCAAACTTGTATAGTCCTTTTCGGTAAGTCTTTTGCCAAACTTTGCTCTTGCCTTTGTAAGCACCGCAAACGAAGTGGAAGACACAGCTACGCACCTCCTTAAAATAATATGCTTAATAAATGGATAGTTATCCGATTGTTCGTTTAGCAATTTCATCTGACCATTTGTCAGCATTTGCCTCGAAATCAGATTTAAGTTTAATTAAAACAGATTTGTGCTTCTGACGGGTATCCTGCCATTGCTGTCTGATGTCCTTGTCAATATAAGCACTCTGACGCTCAATAGTTTCGTCAGCCTTTGACATGTAGGAATCATAGATAACCTTTGCCTGAGCGTCAATTTCCTTAGCGAGAGCCTCTTTGTTTCGCTGATTTTCTTCATCGAAGGCTTTTGCCTCGGCGTCTGCCTCAACAATCTGTTTAATCATATCCTTCAAAAAATCACCCCCTGAGATTAGTTCTTGAGAGCCTGAAGTGGTGCGGGAATTCTTCCTCCTCTGTTGATAAACTCAGCAGGTGAGCCTTTTCTGAGCGGCATTACAGGGCCGTAGCCGAGAAGTCCGCCAAAGTTAAGTGTTTCGCCGGCTTTCTTACCAATAGCAGGAATAAGTCTTACAGCGGTTGTCTTTGTATTTACCATACCGATAGCAGCCTCATCTGCAATAATAGCAGAGATAACCTCGGCACTTGTGTCACCCGGTACAATAATCATATCAAGACCAACTGAGCAAACAGCTGTCATAGCTTCAAGCTTAGTTATGTCGAGATAGCCGTTTTCTGCTGCATAAATCATACCTGCGTCCTCAGATACCGGAATGAAAGCACCGCTAAGACCGCCAACATGTGACGAAGCCATAACGCCGCCTTTCTTTACTGCATCATTGAGAAGAGCAAGGGCAGCAGTTGTACCGTGACATCCGCATACTTCAAGTCCCATTTCTTCAAGAATATGTGCAACGCTATCACCGACAGCCGGTGTAGGTGCAAGTGAAAGGTCAACAATACCAAAAGGAACGCAAAGTCTTTTGCTTGCCTCTTTTGCTACAAGCTGACCCATTCTTGTGATTTTAAATGCGGTTTTCTTAACCATATCTGCGATTTCGGCAATGTTTTTGCCGTCACCGCCCTTTGCAAGAGCAGCTCTTACAACGCCCGGTCCGGAAACA
Organism: Ruminococcus sp.; assembly: GCF_045129435.1. Lineage (GTDB taxonomy): Bacteria > Bacillota > Clostridia > Oscillospirales > Acutalibacteraceae > Ruminococcoides. The sequence goes on from NZ_JBGVJL010000149.1 coordinate 5,787, forward strand.
CCGACATTGATTACTGTGTCAGCCTCGCCGACACCATGGAAAGCTCCTGCCATAAACGGGTTATCCTCAGGAGCGTTACAGAATACTACAAGCTTTGCAGCACCGATGCAATCTCTGTCTGCCGTGGCTTTTGCAGCATCTACTACAGTTTTACCCATCATTTTAACTGCGTCCATATTGATACCGGCCTTTGTAGAACCGATATTTACAGAAGAACAAACAAAATCAGTAGTAGCAAGTGCTTCAGGAATACTCTCGATAAGTGCATAGTCACCGCTTGCGAAACCCTTTTGTACAAGTGCGGAATAGCCGCCAATAAAGTTTACGCCGAGTTCTTTTGCAACCTTGTCGAGTGCATGTGCAAATTTTACTACCTTTTTGCTCTGACATGGAGCAGCTACCATAGCAATAGGTGTAACTGAAATTCTCTTATTTATAATAGGAATACCGTACTCCTTCTGGATATCCTCGCCGGTTTTAACGAGGTCCTTAGCAGAACGGCAGATTTTGTCATATACCTTTGTGCAGGCTTTGTCAATATCGTCATCAATACAGTCTAAAAGAGAAATTCCCATTGTAATTGTTCTTACATCGAGATTTTCGTTATCAATCATATTGATAGTTTCAAGTATATCTTTAGTTTCGAGCATAGGTGTTTATCCTTTCAATCCATATTTACGGGCATATCAGATTTTGTGCATGCTATTGAAGATGTCTTCGTGCATTACATGAATCTTAGTTGCAGTAGCCTCGCCAACTGCATCAAGGTCAATTCTGAGCTTTTCAAAGTCAATTTTTTCTTCATTGAATTCAATAAGCATAACCATTGCGAACATATCCTGAAGAACGCTCTGTGTTACCTCAACGATGTTTGCATTGTCAGCAGCACATGCAGCAGATACCTTAGCAAGGATTCCTACTGTGTCTTTACCGATTACTGTAATAATAGCCTTCATAAGTTACCTCCGTATTTTGCAAGATTATAATTTTTCTCTTGCAAAAGTTTAATATGATAGTTTTACATCACTACCCTATTATATAACTAAAATCCGATAAAGTAAAGCCTTATATTGCATAAATTTGGCGAATATGGTATTATTTATTACGGAGGTCTGATAACAATGATTTTATGTGATGTTCATACCCATTCAAACAATTCTTTTGACGCTGAAAGCAAAGTAGAAGAAATGTGTAATTCTGCCGTAAACAAGGGCTTTTACGCAATCGCAATTACTGACCATTGCGAAGCACCTTTTATTAAGTTTGGCTATAATGAAGAATTCGGAGATTTTAACGAGAGAATACCGCTTTCTTTTTTGCAGGCTAAAAACGCCCAGATAAAATATAGACAAAAACTCAAGGTATTATGCGGTATTGAGCTTGGTGAGCCTATGCACGATTTGGAATGTACCAAAAAAGCACTTGATTTTGGCGATTTTGACTTTGTTTTAGCGTCTTTGCATAATTTGAGAAATATGGAGGATTTCTATTTTCTCGATTACAAAAAGTGCGAAATTTCTGAAATTTTGAAATTGTATTTTAATGAACTTGCAGAAACCGCAGCTTTTAATGACTTTGACAGCCTTGCTCATCTTACATATCCGTTAAGATATATTTTTGAAACAACGGGCGAATATCCCAATCTTTCACCTTATCAGGATGTGATTGATGATATTTATAAAACGCTCATATCAAATAAAAAAGCACTTGAAATCAACACTTCCGGTTTGTTCAAACCTATCGGAAGAACTCTGCCGGATGAATTTCAGCTTAAACGATACAGAGAGCTTGGCGGTAAGCTTATCACTATTGGAAGTGATGCTCACAACTGCCACGCTTTAGGCAACGGAATAAAAGAGGGAATAAAGCTTGCTCATAAATGCGGTTTTAAGGCTTACACAATTTTTGAAAAACGCCATCCGATTTCTATTCCTATTGAAATAAATTAAACTATATCATATATTTTAATAGATATTGTGTTGTTTATCATATTATAACGCAAGTTGAATAATTTTCAACCACTAATTTTCACTATGACATCTATTAATCGACAAATCATTTTAAAATATCTGATAAACTGCATAAAAAGCAATAAAAAACAGACATTTCTCAAAACTTGGGAAATGTCTGTTGTGCTTTAGTTTAATTTATTAAAATTGGCAATAAGCAATTATAAAGTCTTTGCAAGTTCCTTTATGTACTCTCTGAGCTGATCCTTAGTTTCCGGATGTTCAAGTCCAACTTCAATCTGAGCCTGTAAAATACCGAATTTATTGCCCATATCATATCTTCTGCCTTCAAATTCAACGGCTGTCATACCTTCGGTAACAGCGATTTCACGCATTGCGTCTGTAAGCTGAATTTCACCGCCTGCACCCGGCTGTGTTCTTTCAAGAATCTCAAAAATTTCAGCGGGAAGAACGCATCTGTCGATGATAGAGTAGAGAGAAAGTACTTCCTCAGGGGTCTGTGGCTTTTCTTTCATATCTGTGCATTTAAAGACATTGTCGTGAATATGCTCAATCTTGAGAGAACCGTACTTGTGAATGTCTTTTGCATCAACCTTTTTAACGCCTACTACGCCCTTGCCAAACTCGCCGTAATGCTCAATAAGCTGACCGATAGCAGGCTTTTCGCCAACAATAGCACCGTCACCGAATAATACTGCAAATGGCTCGTTACCAACAAATGACTTTGCTTTTAAAATAGCGTGACCTAAACCCTTCATTTCCTTTTGACGAATGAAAGTAATGTTTGCAAGATTTGAGATGGATCTTACAGTTTCAAGAAACTCTAGCTTACCGCTTTTCTCAAGATTTGCCTCAAGCTCCGGTGAAGCGTCAAAATGATCCTCGATAATGCCCTTGCCTCTGTTTGTAACGATAAGAATATCTGTGATACCGGCTGCTACTGCCTCTTCAACAATATACTGAATCGTCGGCTTATCAACGATTGGTAGCATTTCCTTTGGCATTGATTTTGTAGCAGGAAGTACTCTTGTACCAAGTCCCGCTGCAGGAATAACTGCTTTTGTAATTTTCATATTTTCCTCCGTAATTTTATTAAATGAATAGTGGCATATAGATTATTGCTAAGAATACAAATGTTGCAGCAACTGCCATAGCAAGGTTTACGCCACCCTTGT
>NZ_JBGVJL010000150.1:0-24781 GCF_045129435.1 Ruminococcus sp.
AGTATTTGTGGGCTTTGCCCACACCCACAACCTTTAAAAAGGTTGACCAAATTTTTATTTTCGAGTATAAAGTCCGTAATAATTCAAGCAAAAATTTCCTGACCGTTGCTAAACCATAATTTTCTTATTCACGACAAAGACTTGATAGCAGTCGGAAGTTAAACACTCTGAATTTTCCCTATGTTTTCTACTCGGACAAAAAATTTAAAAAATTTTGAATTTCCCTTTTATTTGTCACGATGTTGTCATTATCGGGGTGCTATACTATAGTCACAGATTAAGAGTTACACAAAACAACAACTCAAACAAACTTTCAAATAAAAGGAGAAATTATTATGACAAACACAATGACTAATACAACAGCAGGTATGACAAACTCAACAAATACAGGTTGCAAAATGAAATGGCACAAGTTCACAATCTACTTTGCACTGTTCGTTGCCGCCATTTCATCAGCCTTTTCATCAATTTCGTATTTTAACGGACATATTCACACCGCAATTAACGGTTCAAACATCATTTACAACAGTGCGGAAATTTACGCACAGCACCCAATGATGCAAACATTTGACATTCTTTTTGGTGTCTTCTCTGTACTTATGGCTGTTTTCTACATTGTAACAAGATTCAAGCTTGCCGGCTTTAAGAAAAACGCACCTAAGCTTTTATATGCAGCTCTCGGTGTATCGTCATTTATCGGCATTGCTTATGCACTTACTTCAATCATTGTTCTCGGTTTTTCAATGACACACATTATTACTATCATTGGCTCAGCAATCATAGGTATTATTGAAATCGCAATTTATGCAGTATATTACAGCAAGAGAAGCGAGCTTTTCACAAACTAATTAAGCCTTTCCCTAAACTTCAAATAAATAATTACCCAAGCGAAAACGCAGTCCAAAACATAAGGACTGCGTTTTTGCATTAAATAAAAGTATTAACAAGCCAAAGCGGCACATAAGTCAGAGCAAACACACCAATTGATATTAGGGCGTGTATAAATTTTTTCTTAAATAAACCTTTCGGAGGATCAGGTTCATAGGCTCGTGTTGTGTATAATTTTAAGCTATAACCATAAGAAAACAAAAAAGTAAGCAACATGACTATTACGCTTATATATGTGAGCGTTACAATGCAAAACCGGTCTCTTTCCTTGTAACTGTAATATAAGAAAAACAGCGAAAACAGAAAAAAGAAGACCTCCAATGCGTAAATTATCAGTATCTTTCTGCCATAGGTTGCATAATTCCACGCAGGGTGTTTTTGGGGTCTGCAGCTCTCATCCATATCACCTATTTTATCAAAATATTCCGTATGCTCAACAAACTTTAAAACGAGAACAATCAGAGCAGAGATACAATAAAAAATATAACCGCTGGTATAAACAAAAAAACGAGTATGGGATAAACTTACAGTGTACTCAAAATCTTTATTAGCTGCAAATAACAGCGTTGAACCCATCGCACACAAGTTAAACATAAGATATTTTATCGGAATAATTATGCTCTGGTCGGTTTTGCCAATGGTTTCCCGCAGGGAGTTGACCGAGCAAAAAATAATGAGTGCCGTCAGAAACAGCACCATAAAAAGGTCATACCAATGGTGGTGCAGAGAAAACCTGTAGCAGGGTACTCCGCTGTAAAACAAGCTTCCAAAGAAATATGCCGTTCGTCTTGTAATCAACGAATACACTATGTTGGCAAGTGTGATTAAAATCGTGGCAAACTGCACACCGGCAAGCAATTTATATGCAAGCTGAAACTTCGGTTTGCGTACTTTGTAATTGTAATCTTTTGCATCAACAGCCGTCCAACCCATACACATCCCACATTTCACAAAAGTATATCTTTTCATAATAATACCACTGCAAAAAGTAAATTTCAATACCAGAAATTTGCCCAAGATGTAAAAGCACCAACAACTTAGTAGCGGTCGGGAGTTAAAAGATTTACAATGTGCATATGCTTTCTACTTGAAAATAAAAATTTGGTCAACCTTTTTCAAAGGTTGTAGGTGTGGGCAAAGCCCACAATACTTTAGATTATATAAATTTTTTGATAGCAAAACAGCTTGCGGTTTTGCGGTTCAATCGCCAATGGCAAAAGCCTTATAATTGCGTCAGCAACACAAAAATTCGTTCTTATTTAATAAAAATTATTTCTTTATAATGGCTGTCGCCTGTTTTATCAAACTTTGCTTTAACATACAAACAGCGTTGCTGTTTGTGCCATATGAAATGCGATAGAAACAGCTTTTTTGGGCTTTGCCCAAACCCACGAACCTTTAAAAAGGCTCGACCTAAATTTTATATTATTTATCCAAACTATCTGCTAAATCATAATTTAATTATCAAACTTATCATCATAACAAAAGACCAACCCGACAAAGGTTGGTCTTTAATATTTCGATATCCAATTAAACTGCACTTTCAAGTAAAATTAATCGCTTACTTTGCCATACAGATTTTTATAAAGCATAAACAATGCGATTGAAATCAAAAGGAAAAATGCTGAGCATGCAAGCATCGCTACTAACATATTGTTAGCAAACGCTACAAAAAGCATATATGTTGCTCTTGAAGCAATGTTGAATGTATTGATTTTTCCCGAAATTAAAATCACCGCCGGCAACACTGCTGTTGTAAGGAATGTTGCTGAGGTTGCGTAGCATATATATCGTACCGCTCTGTGCTTCCACTTTGAAGTAAGCACAATAATTACACAAAGCAAGGCAATCATCACAAGACAAAATCCGATAACATACGGAATAATTGTCTTTAAATTCTGAAATCTGCCCGCAATTCTGCCAAAGAAAGGCAATTCAAGCGACTGCTTATAAATTTTAGCCGCCTCATTTATAAGATAATCACGATTTTCCTGTGACACGCTTGCAGGGTCAATTCCCTTTTTAGAAATATAGCTGTCAAGCGAGGTATTGAAAGCCTGCTTGAATGCGGTCTTATCAACCACACTTCCGTCACCCGAATAATAATCGTCAAGGTAATTAGAAGTATCGTTATGGAGCATAACTACATCAAGGAAATCCTCAAAAAAATCCTCATCAAGTCCGCTTGCGTAGCCAAGGTCGGTAAGACTTCTTGTGATTTCAGTTCTTTTTTCCGCAAAATAATTGCATGTATCCATTGTGTCAAGCATAAAGCTTTCATTTAACAATGTAAACTGAAGTACACCTGCTACCGTAAGAGCAGTAAGCAATATAGCCATAATAAAGGACAATATAAGATGAATTATTTTTTTTATATTAGAGGAAGTTGAGTGCTGCATCACATACCCTCCTCTGCTGATTTAACTATAACAGGGCCTGAAACATACTTTGCGTACACAAAAAATCTCTGGTCTGTAAGACCAAGCTCATCAAAAGGATAGCAAGTGTACATAATGAGGTTTTCTGTATCTGCCGAGAGGTCATAGGCTGATGTATCGGTTGCCTTTTTTACCGCAGTAGAGGTAATTTCGTAGGTATAGTTGCCGTAGCTTGTCTTAACAACTACCTGCTGTCCCTTTTCTGCGTTTTTTAGTCCGTTAAAGTATGTATTGTTGTGACCTGCCACAAGAATAGTTTTTCCATAGCCCGGAATAAAGCTGCCGTTATAAACGCCAACGCCGTTTCTGAGCACAACATTGCTGTCACCAAAGAAAAGCTTATTTTCGATTGAGCAATCCTCAATGATAAGCTCACCAAACTGTTCACCGGTCTTTGGGTATTCTATATCATTAATTGAAATTTTTTCACTGGTATCATTCGACACCGGCACAAAAATGTTATTATATTCTGTGGAATAGTTCCTTGCCGAGTCAGAAAACATTAATCCTGCCGCAGCCAATAAATTAGCTGACGGAGAAATAGCAAGGTAGGCTATTAAATAAATTGCCACAAAAAATATAGAGGGAAGAATTATAAAACTCTTCCCACCAATTTTTCTATGCCTGTGTCCGATATTTGTATCAGACATTAAATCAAGCTCTTTCTTTTTTCTTAGCTGTAAGAACAACTGTTGCACCGGCTGCAATAGCTACTGCTGAGCCTGCTGCTACTGCGATTGCAAGTGTGTTTACATTTGCACCTGTTGTAGCGATAGCTGTGCTTGAAGTAACTGTGTTACCCTTGCTGTCAGTTGTAATCTTTGTGCTAACAATAGCGTTACCGTTCTTATCTGTAGCAGAAACAGTCTTTGTAGCCTTATCATAAGAAACTGTTACGCCTACAACATTAGCAGCCTTCTGGCCATAACCGAAAAGCTCCTGCTTCTGAGCAGCGTTAAGCTCCTTAACACTTGAAGCACCCTGTGACTTGAGGTAATTCTCGCCAGCCTCGATGTCTGCGATGATTTCCTTAGACTCAGCGTCTGTCATATCAATAGTGTTGAAGTAGTTTTCTGCCTGATTGAGCATCTCTGTTGCATTTGTTACAAAACCATCGTTATAGCTTGCGTTTACAGAAGAGAGCTTGTCAAGAACAGCCTGCTCTGCACTATTAATGCCTGCAGCAAAAGCTGGAACGCTTGCCATAGCAACGATTGTTGAAGCTGCAATAATTGCTGATAACTTTTTCATTTTTATACCGCCTCTCTTAATTTTATAAGCGAACCGCAATAGCTTAAGTAATGCTAATATCCGCTTTATAACAGTATTCTAACATAAATATTGTTATTTGTAAATACTATTTGTTAAAATTTAGGAATTTTTATTTCTTCTATGTAAACAAAACTGTTTATAGGATATTTTTTGTCATTATTCACGAATTTTCTTGTCTGACATGCACTCAACAAGCACTGCTTTCTGAGCGTGGAGTCGGTTTTCTGCCTCTTCAAAGATTTCGTTGGCGTGAGCCTCAAAAACATCGGCAGTAATTTCCTCACCACGGTGAGCCGGCAAGCAGTGGAGAACCATACACTCAGGATTTGTAACATCCATAAGCTCCTTGTTTACCTGATAGCCTGCAAATGCCTGCTCTCTGATCTTCTTCTCCTCTTCCTGTCCCATAGACGCCCAAACATCTGTGTAAACAACATCAGCGTTCTTTGCAGCCTCCATTGGGTCTTCAACGATTTCAAAGTTGCCGTTGCCGTACTTTTTGCCGAACTCAATGATGTGCTCAGGCGGCATATAGCCCTTAGGACAAGCTGCTGAGAATGACATACCTGTGCTGAGTGCACCAACGATAAGTGAATTCATCATATTGTTGCCGTCACCGATAAAGCACATTTTAAGTCCCTCAAGCTTACCCTTGAACTCACGAATTGTCATAAGGTCAGCGAGTACCTGACATGGGTGGCAGTAATCTGTAAGACCGTTGATAATCGGAATAGAACCGTACTCGGCAAGAGCCTCAACCTCTTCCTGCTTAAAGGTTCTGATCATAATACCGTCAAGGAAACGAGAGAGAACTCTTGCGGTATCCTGTACAGGCTCACCTCTGCCAATCTGTAAATCATTTGATGAAAGGAAGAGTGGGTAGCCGCCGAGCTGTGTCATACCAACCTCGAAAGATACTCTTGTTCTTGTGCTTGACTTCTCAAAAATCATACCGAGAGTTTTGCCTGCAAGAATTTTATGCTCAATGCCGTGTTTCTGCTCATATTTAAGCTGGTCAGCAAGGTTGAGTGTATTGATGATTTCTTCTGTTGACCAGTCCTCAAGTTTAAGTAAATGCTTCATTTTAATTCTCCTTTAATGTTTTATCAAGAATAGCAAGTGCTGCGTCAATTTCTTCTTTAGTAATGTTAAGCGGCGGCAACATTCTGAGAAGTGACTTTGCAGTAATGATAATAAGTCCGTTTTCTACGCATTTAGCTGCAATATCGTGAGCGTCTGCGTTCTCAAGCTCAATGCCAATCATAAGACCCATTCTGCGAACTGCCTTTACGCCGTTCATTTTAAGAACCTTTTCCTCAATATACTTGCCCTTAGCCTCAACCTCTGAAAGGAACTCAGGCTTTGAGATTTTGTCAAGCACATAGTTTGCACCTGCACAAACAACAGGATTTGCACCAAAGGTTGTGCCGTGTGTTGACGGTGACATAACATCCTTAAGCTTTTCGCCGCAAACGCAAAGACCGATTGGAAGTCCGCCGCCAATGCCCTTTGCAACTGTGAAAATGTCAGGCTTTACATCGTAATTCTGGAAAGCAAAAAGCTTGCCTGTTCTGCCTGCACCTGTCTGCACCTCGTCAACGATAACTAAAATATCCTTTTCGTTGCAGAATTTAACAAGGCTCTGCACATAGTCCTTGTCAAGGATATTCACACCGCCCTCGCCCTGTATAAGCTCAAGCATAACCGCACAGGTTTTGTCGGTTACGGCATTTTTAAGAGCGTCAATATCGTTTGCATCTACATATGAAAATCCCTGTGTAAACGGGAAAAAGTAGTTATGAAAAACATCTTGTCCTGTAGCTGAAAGAGTGGTTACTGTTCTGCCATGGAAAGAATTGTTGAGAGTGATAATCTCATTACGCTCTGAGCCGTATTTGTCAAAGCTGTATTTTCTTGCAACCTTGATTGCACATTCGTTAGCCTCAGCACCGCTGTTGCCAAAGCAAACCTTTGAAAAGCCTGTGAGTGTACAAAGCTTTTCGGCAAGATTGCTTGCCTGTGGGCAATAAAAATAGTTAGACATATGCTGAATTGTGCCTGCCTGCTCGCTGACTGCCTTTACCCAGCCGTCCTCGCACCAGCCAAGGCTGTTTACACCAATGCCTGACGCTACATCTATATATTTTTTGCCGTCCTCATCATAAGCAGTTGCACCCTTGCCGCTTTTTAAAGCTACATTATATCTGCCATAGGTGTGCATTATGTACTGCGAATCTTTTTCCTTTGTGTTCATTCTCCCACTCCCCTTTTAGGTGTTGTCTATATCTTCATTATTAAAGGAAAAAACAAATATGTCCTCACGCTTTTTAAAGCCGAAATCCTGCCAAAAGCTCTGACCTGTGGTGTTGTTCTGATAGCAGAAGATGTGGGTTTTGTCTATTCCCTGATTTTTAATCGCCTCGATAGCACTTTTAGCAAGCTCGTGTCCGATTCTTTTTCTTCGGTAATCCGGCAGAACCGCCATATGGTGAATAAATCCTCGTCTGCCGTCATGACTTGCAAGAACAGTACCTACAATTTTGCCGTCAATAACGGCAACCTTGCTCATACCCTCACTGCGATTTAGGTAAGACTCAATTTTAGCCTTTTCGTCTGCCTTAGACAAGGCTCTTTTAGAGGTAATTTGCCAAAGGGCGAACACCTCTTCGTAATCTGCTATTGTCATTTCTCTGATAGTCATATCTGTTTCCCTACTAACTGCCCAAATTTATTAATAGAACATTGTGCCGATACCCTCATCACTGAACATCTCAATGAGGATAGAATGTTCGATTCTGCCGTCAATAATATGTGCTCTGCTTACGCCGCTTCTTACTGCCTCAACACAGCAGTCAATCTTAGGAATCATACCGCCCTTGATGATGCCCTCACGCTTGAGCATAGGCACTTCACTGACATTTACAACAGAAATAAGCGAATTTTCATCGTTTACATCTCTTAAAAGTCCTCTGATGTCTGTCATAAGAATAAGCTTTTTAGCACCGATTTTAGCTGCAATGTGAGCGGCTGCGATGTCTGCGTTTACATTATATACATTACCGTCATAGCCGTTTGCAACTGTAGCGACAATAGGAATATAACCGTTGTCAATAACATTTTTAAGCGGCTCAGGATTAACCTCTTTAATCTCGCCCACATAGCCGAGATCCGCACTGGTGACAAGCTTTTCAGCCATAAGCATATTGCCGTCAAGACCGCAAAGACCGATTGCCTTGCCGCCGTGCTTTTCCATAAGCTGAACAAGGTTTTTGTTTACCTTGCCTGCAAGCACCATCTGCACAATATCAATAGTTTCTTTGTCGGTAACACGCATTCCGTTTTCAAACTTGCTTTCCTTACCAACAGCATTAAGCATTGCATTTATTTCAGGGCCTCCGCCGTGAACAAGCACAACATTTACACCTACAAGTCGCATAAGTGCAATATCGCTCATAACGGCACTTTTCAGTTTATCGTTTACCATTGCGTTGCCGCCGTATTTTACTACGATTGTTTCACCGCTGAATTTGCGGATATACGGCATAGCTTGTATTAAGACTTTTGCTCTTTTGTTAGTATCCATTTTCATTACCCCTGAATATAAATTTAATGCCTGTTTGATTTTTAGTTTGTTTGTAAGAGTTGGATAAATAATAAAAAATTTAGGTCGAGCCTTTTTAAAGGCTCGTGGGTTTGGGCAACGCCCAAGAAAAGTTTTGCTTATTACAATTTATAAGGCACAAACAGCATTGCTGTTTGTGTGTTAAAGCAAAGTTTGAAAAAACAGGCGACAGCCTTTTAAAATAAATAATTTATAAATTAAAGAAATGTTTCCTTTTTATGATGCTATCGCATTTATATGGCTTTTGCCATCGTGTTTAAGTCGCAAAACAGCAAGCTGTTTTGCTATCAGAGTTTTGCGTAAGCAAAAAGTTATGTGGACTCTGTCCACACCTGCAACCTTTAAAAAGGTTGACCAAACTTTTTTGTTCGGGAATAAAGTCTGTAATAATTCAAACAAAGTTTTCCCAACCTCTGCAAACAACACATTCCGAAATTATCCAACATACAAAACAGAACTTAAATTAAGTTCTGTAGTCACCGTTGATTTTTACATAGTCATAAGTAAGGTCACAGCCATAAGCCTCGGCATAACCAAAGCCGTCATTTAATGACACAAGAATGTTGATTTCCTTTTCAAGCAAAATTTCCTTTGCCTTCTCCTCTGAGAACTCAACGCCTGCACCGTCCTTGCACACAAGGATATTGCCCTTTGCAGACTCAAAGGAAACATCAACCTTTTTAACATCTACATCTGCACCGCTGTAGCCGATTGCACAAAGTACTCTGCCCCAGTTTGCATCAGAGCCGAACATTGCCGCCTTAACAAGGCTTGAGCCGATAATGCTTTTTGATACCTTAATAGCATCCTGTTTGCTCTTAGCACCCTCAACCTTGCACACAAGAAGCTTTGTTGCACCCTCGCCGTCACCGGCAAGCTTTTTGGCAAGTGCTCTGAATGCTGCGGTGAGTCCGCTTACAAATGTATAGTAATCTTCGTTTTTGTTGGTAATCATCTTGTTGCCTGCCTTGCCGGATGCCATAATAGCAAGGGTATCGTTTGTAGAGGTGTCACCGTCAACGCTTACCATATTGTAGCTGTCCTCAACTGCCTCACGCAAAGCCTCTCTGAGCATATCGGAAGAAACAGCCGCATCGGTTGTAACAAATGAAAGCATTGTACCCATATTAATATGAATCATACCGCTGCCCTTTGCGATACCGCCGATTGTAACAGTTTTGCCGTCAAGCTCCATCTGCATAGCCATTTCTTTTTTGACTGTATCTGTAGTCATAATAGCCTCGGCTGCGTCTGTGCCGCCCTCTTTTGTAAGGTGACCCTTCATATAAACACAAGCCTTTAAGATAGGCTGAATCGGAAGCGGCTGACCGATAACGCCCGTTGATGCAACAATAACATCTTCCGCCTTTACGCCGAGAGTTTCGCCTGCAATAAGGCACATATGATTTGCAATATCATAGCCGTTTGCGTTGCAGGTGTTTGCATTGCCTGAGTTTACGATAATTGCCTGAGCAACACCGTCCTCAAGGTGCTTTTTTGTTACCTCAATAGCAGAGCTTTTAACAAGGTTTTTAGTATAAACAGCCGCCGCAGTACAGGGAGTGTCGCAATAAATCAACGCAAGGTCACGCTTTGTTTTGTTTGACGGCTTGATTGACGCACAAATACCGGCTGCTGTAAAGCCCATTGGAGAAGTAACTGTGCCTTCGATAAATCTATAGTTTCCCATAATAAAGCCTCCATTTTGTAGTTTTTTGTTAATCAAATTGCAATATCATTGTAATCAATAATTAAAAAGCAGGCGGAACGATTACAAGACCTGTCTTTTCGTCAAGTCCAAAAATAATATTCATATTCTGAATAGCCTGACCTGCTGCACCCTTGACCATATTGTCAATAGCCGCACAGGCAACAAGCTTGTTTGCTCTCTTATCGTGATGAATAGAAACATCACAGAAGTTTGAGTAGCGTACATTGTGAATATCGGCACACTTGCCGTCATCAAGAAGTCTTACAAAGAATTCATCCTTGTAAAAGTCCTCGTAAGCTTTTCTTATCTGCTCAAATGTAACGCCCTCGTTGATGTCAGCGTAAACAGTAGCGAGAATACCTCTGTTTACCGGTAAAAGATGCGGCACAAATGTAATTGTTACATCTTCACCGGAAAGCTTTGAAAGCGTCTGCTCAATTTCAGGAGTGTGGCGGTGGCAGGCGACCTTGTATGCGTGAAAACCTTCGTTAAGCTCAGGGAAATGGTTGCCCTGAGTCGGCTTTCTGCCTGCACCTGTTACGCCGCTTTTGCAGTCACAGATGATGCCCTTTGTGCTGACAAGTCCGTTTGCAACAGCCGGAGCAATGGCAAGCGGAGAACAGGTAGTGTAGCAACCCGGGTTTGCAATTAATCTTTTACCCTTGATTTTATCTCTGAAAAACTCAGGAAGTCCGTAAACAGACTCCTCGTGAAGTTTTTTGTCAAGGAAAGTACCGCCGTACCATTCGGTGTACTCCTCCTCGCTCTCAAGACGGAAGTCTGCACCGAGGTCAATGAAAGCCTTGCCGGCACTGATGCACTTTTCGGCAAGCTCCTGAGAAAGTCCGTGTGGAAGTGCCGCAAAGATTACATCGCTCTTTTCAACAACAGCGTCCTGATCCTCGCAGACCATATCGTTTAAAAATGTATATGATGGGTAAACATCGCTCAGCTTCTGTCCCTCAAAAGAAACAGAACTGATAGCCGAAATCTCAGCCTCAGGGTGACCTGTAAGAAGTCTTACAAGCTCAGCACCGGCATAACCGGTAGCACCCACAATACCTGCTTTTATCATCTTAATCAATCCTTTGTATGTTGATTCTCTAAAGCTTTTCCTCAGAGGAAAGCCAATTAATCAATTATAAATTCTTAGCAATCTCAGCCACACGCTTTGCCTGTGCTTTTACATTCTCAGAGGCAGGGCCGCCGAATGCTTTTCTCTCGTTTGTACAGGTTTCAAGTGAAATTGCTCTGTAAACATCGTCATTAAATACATCGCAAACCTTTTTGTACTCCTCAATCGGGAGGTTTTCAAGGTCTGTGTTAAGTTCAATACATCTTGCAACAAGCTCGCCTGTTGCCTTGTAGGCATCTCTGAACGGAACACCGTTCTTTGTGAGCCAGTCTGCACAGTCAGTAGCGTTAATAAATCCGCCTGCGGCAGCCTTACGCATATTCTGTGGAATAACTCTCATTGTATCAAGCATAGGAGTAAAGGCTGTAAGGCACATTTTTACTGTATCTACAGCGTCAAAAATTGCCTCCTTGTCCTCCTGCATATCTTTATTATACGCAAGTGCAATGCCCTTCATAATTGTGAGCAATGTCATATTGTCGCCGAAAACTCTGCCGCTTTTGCCACGAACAAGCTCTGCAATATCAGGGTTCTTTTTCTGTGGCATAATTGATGAGCCGGTTGAAAATGCGTCATCAAGCTCAATAAACTTGAATTCCCAACTGCACCACATAATGATTTCCTCAGAAAATCTTGAAAGATGCACCATAATAATAGAAAGAACAGACGCAAATTCAATGCAGTAATCTCTGTCGGATACACCGTCAAGCGAGTTGTTGGTAATTCTCTCAAAGCCAAGCAGCTCGGCTGTGATTGTTCTGTCAATCGGGTAGGTTGTGCCGGCTAAAGCACAAGAGCCGAGCGGCATTTCGTCCATTCTCTTTAAGCAATCCTCAAGCCTTGACACATCTCTTAAAAGCATTTCGCCATAGGCTAAAAGATGATGACCAAAGGTGATTGGCTGTGCTCTCTGCAAGTGGGTATAACCCGGCATAACGGTTTCGCTGTATTTTTCTGCCTTATCGGCAATAACCTTGATAAGGTCAACAACGAGCTTCTTTACATTTACAACTTCCTTTTTAAGGTAAAGCTTAATATCAACAGCTACCTGGTCGTTACGGCTTCTTGATGTGTGAAGTCGCTTGCCGTTGTCGCCAATTCTCTTTGTAAGCTCACCCTCGATAAAGGTGTGAATGTCCTCTGCCTCCATATCAATATGGAGAGTACCGTTTTCAATGTCTGCAAGGATACCCTTTAATCCCTGCACTATATCCTCAGCCTCTTCCTCTTTGATAATGCCGCATCTGCCGAGCATTGTTGCGTGGGCAATACTGCCCTCGATGTCCTCTTTATACATACGGCTGTCAAATGAGATTGAGCTGTTAAAATCGTTAGTGGTTTTTGAAAGTTCCTTTTTAAATCTGCCCTTCCAAAGCTGCATATAATCACCTCAGGTTAATGAATGGTTGTTAAATTTTGCAATATTAACAGATAATATTGCTGTTTGAAAATATCCGTATAAACAACTGTCAGGGACAGAGAATCTCCCTGCCCCCGAACCGGAATAATTATTTTAATTCATACAAAAGTCTATAAGTACAAATTACTTAATAAGACCCTTTTTAGCACGAACCTTGATTGGAAGACCAAAGAGGTTGATGAAGCCTGCACTGTCGTTCTGATCGTAAACCTGATCCTCGTCAAAGGTTGCGATTTCCTCATCATAAAGTGAATATGGGCTTGTAACGCCTGCGTCAATGATGTTGCCCTTGTAAAGCTTTAACTTAACATCACCTGTTACATACTCCTGAGTGCTGTCAACGAATGCTGAGAGAGCCTCACGAAGCGGTGTGTACCATTTGCCGTCATAAACAAGCTCAGCAAATGTGTTTGAAAGATTCTTCTTGTAGTGGAGTGTATCCTTGTCAAGGCAGATTTCCTCAAGCTTGTTGTGTGCTGCGTAGAGGATTGTACCGCCTGGAGTTTCATAAACGCCACGAGCCTTCATACCAACAAGACGGTTCTCAACGATATCTGTGATACCAACACCGTTTCTGCCGCCGATTTTGTTAAGCTCTTTGATAAGCTCTACAGAATCAATTTCCTCGCCGTTAAGCTTTGTAGGAACACCCTTTTCAAATGAAATTGTAACATACTCAGCCTTGTCAGGAGCCTGCTCAGGTGAAACGCCAAGCTCAAGGAAGCCTTCCTTGTTGTACATTGGCTCGTTTGCAGGATCTTCAAGGTCAAGACCTTCGTGGCTCAAATGCCAGAGGTTTTTATCCTTAGAATAGTTTGTTTCACGGTTAATCTTGAGCGGAATGTTATGCTTTTCAGCGTACTCAATTTCATCTTCACGGCTCTTGAATTCCCATGTTCTCCAAGGAGCGATAATCTTCATATCAGGAGCGTAAGCCTTGATAGCAAGCTCAAAACGAACCTGATCGTTACCCTTACCTGTGCAGCCGTGGCAGATAGCGTCTGCACCCTCTGCCTTAGCGATTTCTACAAGTCTTTTTGCAATGATAGGACGAGCGAATGATGTACCGAGGAGGTACTTGCCCTCGTAAACCGCACCTGCTTTAACTGTAGGAATGATGTACTCATCAACAAATTCCTTGTTAAGGTCTTCAATGTAAAGCTTTGAAGCACCTGTCTTAATAGCCTTTTCCTCAAGACCGTCAAGCTCTGTACCCTGTCCAACATCACCTGAAACAGCGATAACCTCGCAGTTGTCGTAGTTTTCCTTTAACCAAGGAATAATAATAGAAGTATCAAGTCCGCCTGAATAAGCGAGAACAACTTTTTTAATTTTATTGTCAGCCATTTTTATTTCCTCCAAAAGAAATGATTTATATTACTCTTACATTATACGCTTTCTGTAGGAAAAATCAAGTATTTTTTGAATAATTATTCAGTAGTTTGTAATATTGTGAATTTTGCACTTATTTTCTTGCAAGTTCGGCAAGCTTTTACTGCAAATTAAACTTTACGGTCAGCATAAACTTTGAATAAATGTATAAATATGTATATATGCAGAAAAAATGAATATTCATTTTTTAAATTTATTTTTGCATAAAATGTATATTTTAATGAATATTCACACTGAATATTCATTTTTGATTGTTAATCAAAGTAAAACAAATCTTCAAATTTCTTGTCAAGTGCAATGCACAAAATCAAAGCAAGCTTTGCTGTAGGGTTAAACTGCCCTGTTTCAATAGAGCTTATTGTATTTCTTGACACACCCACAATTTTAGCAAGCTGAGCCTGCGACATTCCTTTATCATTGCGAATTTGTTTTAGATTATTTTTTAGTATAAGTTTATCGTCCATATTGCCTCTAATTTATGCGTTAATTAAGCTGTAAATATAACCTGCTGACATAAAAGCAACACATATTGTGTAAAGTATAGCAACCAAAAGCTCGTGCTTTCTGTGCATTTTAATATACTTCACCCAGAAACCTGCCATAGGCATTGCAAACACAACAGCATACAAACCGTAGTTCATACCACCGCCGGCAAATATTTGTAAAATAAAAAATACAGTAGCCAAAACTGCTGCAACAATACAAGAATATTTATAGCCTGAAACAAGCACTTCTTTTTCATAAATATCCTGATTTTTATTCTCTTCTCTGCTAAGTTCTAAAATTTTTTCCTTATCCATAAAAAGCATCTCCTTGCCAAGTTTTATTGTCAAGCACATTATAACATTGCAAAGTAAACTTGTCAATAGATTTTTAATTTAATTTTCTTATATCACTAAATACAAGCAAGTAAAAATGTTAATAACTATGTTAACGGTTGTTAAATAATTCTTGCAGCGGTTTTCATCAAGAGCATACATATTGTCACACTAAAAATGCCCGACTGTTTTTACATAGTCGGGCAAGGGTTTATAAAATTGCAAGGTTTCTTTTCCAAATTAATATTCTTTTTACAGATTCATCAAGTCTGGCGGTTGTGATTTCTCCGTTCTGCACAGCGGCGAGAAGTGCCGGATATTCGGAGTCAATATCTCCGCAGCACAGGAAGTCGTTGCCTGCCTTAAAAGCGGCAACCGAGAGTGTCTCGTAAATGTCAAGGGCATCAACGGCAAACATATCAAGGTCATCGGTCATAACAACTCCGTCAAATTTAAGCGTATCCCTTATAACCTCGTGCACAGACTCAGAGAGCGAAGCGGGGTTTTCGCTGTCTATTGAATTTACTATGAGGTGTGACACGAGAATACTGTCTGCACCTGCGTCTATGCCTGCCTGAAACGGCAGAAAATCATTGTTTTGCAGTTCGGAATACACTCTTCCGTCAGTTGCCGACGAATAATGAGTATCACCGTTATTGCCATAGCCCGGGAAATGCTTGAGCACAGTACCAAGGTGCTTTTCCTTGCTTGCCTTTACTACTGTGTCAACAAATCGGCTTGTGCTGTCGGCATCACTTGAAAATGACCTGTAGTACATAAAAGCGTCGGGGTCAGATGTGATGTCGCACACAGGTGCCATATTTACATTCACACCGAGTGAAAGCAGAAACTCCGCCTTATCGTAGGCATCATCTTCAATGGCACTCCAGCCGCCGTTTGCAAATGTATTGCTCGGCGAAAGGTACGGAGTATCTCGCAGATTTGTATTGTCGCTTGCACGCACAACCGTACCGCCCTCTTCGTCAGTGCCGATAATAAGCGGAATTGTAGATGCCGACTGCATAGCTTTTACTGTGACATTCACCTCGTCCTTAGTTTTGCCGTCAAAGTCAACACCAAACAGCAAAACTCCACCGATATGGTAATTGTTGATTGCATCGGTCATATCGTTACCCCTGCAATTCACATAAAAAAGCTGTCCCACCTTTTCCTCGACCGTCATTTTAGAAACCATATCGTCAATGTCTGCATATGGGTCTGTGGGAGCGGTGGTTTCGGCAACTGTAGGAGCGGTGCTCGGCTCGGTCTGTGACTGTGCATCTGAACTTTCAGTCGAATTGCCGCAACCCGCAAATACAGTGGCAAGCATTGCCGCTGCAAGTACAGAAGTTATAATTTTTTTAGTTTTCATTTTATCCCTCATTTAAAAATTTCTACTGATGTATCCGCCACATAATCGTCTTTAAAAGCTTTCATCTTTTGCATATGCGGTGTGGCAAGGTGTGCCTTTTGCAATTTTTCGGACTGCCATTTTTCCACAAGCAAAACTTCATTTTGTCCGCCAAAAGTAGGCACAAAGTAGTCATACGCAATACAACCGTTTTCACCCTGCACAACCTCGGGAAATCCCTCGTCTTTGAGTGCAGACAAAAAGTTCTGCATTTTGCCGTTTTTTATTTTATATCTTACAATAAGTGTTATTTCGTTCATTGTATTTCCCCTTTTGGCTTTCTGAGCGTTTTAAAGGTTTCAAAATAAAAGAATTTATCTATGTATGTGCCTATTATACCAACTGCCTTGCCCATTGTAAAGGCTGCAAGTATTGTTCCTATGCCGAGCCCGTCAAGGTAGCCAAGGCAGAAGAAAGTAAGTCCTGCCGTAATTGCAAGACAGGTGAGGTCGTAACCGATTTTGATTTTCGGATAACCCACCTTTGTAATATCCGAAAGCTCTCTTGGGAACAGGTCTGTAGGAATAATCGGAAGCTTACAACGGTTTGAAAGTGCAATTCCAATGCTTATGAGAATATAGCTGGCTATAAAATAGACAATGCACAAAAACAGATTTTTCGGCAGAATATTTATCCATAATTCGTGCAAATCCATACATTCGCCAAAAGCAAAGCCTACTACAAAGCTGAAAAGGTAGTTTGGTACAAAGCGTTTACGCATTACCATAAGACTTAGCACAAGTATGCCTTGAAAAATATAAGTCCATGTGCCGAGCGACAAAAACGGCAGTACCTCCGAAAAGGCATATGGTACGCTTGAAATTGCGGATATGCCTGCACCGGAGTAAAGCATAAGCACCACGCCGAAGCTATTGATAATTACGGCAATAAGCAATGCAAGCTCGCCACGAAAAAGTCTTTTTTGTCCTTGTTTTTCTTCTTGTTCTGATTTTTCTTCCATAATATCAACCCCATAAAATAAATACCTATATTATTTTACTGCAACGCTTATAAAAAATCAATGTGTAAGATTCTATACTAAATGTTGAGGGGCATTAAATTATGGCTTTTATTACGAGAAGATAGTTTGCAAAATAATAATTTTCTTTTTCCCGACAATGACTCGGTAATGGTCGGGAGTTAAAAGTTTTGAGATTTGCCTAAATTTTCTACTCGGACATAAAAATTTGGTCAACCTTTTTCAAAGGTTGTGGGTGTGGGCAATGCCCACAAATACTTTTCTATTACGCAAACAGCCTGCTGTTTGGTGACTTGAACTCAACAGCGTGAGCATTATAACTGCGACAGCATCATAAAAAACTGTTATTATTTATAAATGAATTATTTCTTTTAAATGGCTGTCGCCTGTTTTATCAAACTTTGCTTTAACACACAAACAGCGTTGCTGTTTGTGCCTGAAAATTTGCAATAGAAACAACTTTTCTTGGGCGTTGCCCAAACCCACGAGCCTTTAAAAAGGCTCGACCTAAATTTCTTTGTCCGAGCAGAAAACATAGACAATTTTAAAACTTTAGCTCCCGACCATTACTAAGTTATTGTCGGGAACAAGAAAACTATTATTTAGCAAACTATCTTCTCATAATAAAAACCACAATTACCAAACCGCAAGAATCTATTAAACACAGTACCCGTTTTTACAAAACAAATTTTCAGATGACTGCAAAAACTCCGACCAAGAAATATTCCTCGGTCGGAGCTGCGTTAAGTATAAATTTTTATTATTGTCCTGCTATTGCTTGCTGCAAGGTAGTAACATCTCTTACATCACGCTTACCGTCAAAGTTTGTATCTGCGTAATAATACTGGAGCGAATCAAGCTCAGCATCTCCGGAAATGTACTGTTGAAGTAAAGTAACATCGTTTACATCCACCGTGCTGTAAAGGTCAATATTTCCGAATCGCAAGATGCTTACACCGGAGCCGGTAGTACCGCCGCCACCGCCGACTGCATTTTTTGTGCGGTAAGAATATGTTGTGCAGTAGTCTGTTCGTTCATTAATTTTAGTAGAAAGATAAATTTCCACGCAACCGTCCTTATCCGGAACTACTCCTGTTACAGCACCGCCGCTCTGGAAGTACAGGGCTGAATTAAAATATCTGCCTTCTTTTAAATCTTCGTATTTGAATTTATAATCGTGATTACCAACACTTGAGAAGTTCTCTGTGTGCGAGCCGTCCTCGTTAAAATAATCCGGAGCTACCTCGTGAAGATTTATTTTTGCCTTAACATATCTTCCGCCTTTATCATCAAATGTAAAGGTTGCATATATGTTACCAGAACCGCTTTTAAAATAGCGGGAGTATTTTTCGGTAGGCGGCATAAAAAGTGTTTTGTCACCGTCTTTACAGTCAACAAACTTCATTGAGTAGCTTTTTTGGGTATCGCCTCCCTTAAATAATACTCCATTTGTATAATCGGACGGAATATTGTACGCCGAAACCAAAAGTGTGTTATCTGCTATATTCTTTATTGAACCATAAATCTCAACACCCTTATGCGGCTTAACGGTTTTTGCGTTTACGGTTACTGCCGCACCTGCCGTCAACACCGCACAAAGAGCTAAACATACAAATTTTTTCATTTTCATACTCCATTATTCTTATTTAGCAATAGCCTGTTGTAAGTCTGTAACATCTTTGATATCTGTTTTACCGTCACGGTTTATGTCAGCGTAAAAAAGCTGAAGTGAGTCAAATTCCGTATTACCGGCAAGGTATCTCTGCAAAAGTGTAACATCGTTTACATTTATACTGCCCTCAAGGTCAATATTACCAAAGGTAAGCATCGGCACATACAAACTTATTATTCCGTTGTTATTAGGGAAATAAGTTGAAAATGCGGTTTCTGCATCAAGTCCTGCCTTTATGTAAATTTCCACGCAGCCGTTTTCGTCAGGTGCAACACCGTTTGCCACACCGCCACTAAAGAAAGTGAGATTGGATTCATTTTCCCTGAGAGTGTAGGTTACTCCATTTCCGTATGTATCAGTATACGAACCGTCGCTGTTAAAATAGTTAGAAACCTCGCCCAGCTTTACCCTCAACTTTACATACTCACCGCCTGTATTTGCAAAGGAATAGCCTGCATAGGAATTTCCGCTGCTGCAGCCGTTCGACAAAACAAAGCGAGTATATCTTTCACTCGAAGGCATTGAAATAACAATGTTTTTCCCTATGCAATCCTTGTATTGCACAGTATATTGTTTTTCTGTATTTTTGCCGTAAAAACACACGCCACTAAGCGAGTTTTTGCTAAGATTATAGGTAAACACATTTAAGGTATCGTTTGCAAGGTCCACCCTTGAATCAAGCACCTGTACGCTTTTGTTCTCCTTAATTGTAGCCGCATTTGCAGTAATTACCGAGCCTGTCGCCATAACAGCCACAAGTGCTATGCTTAAAAGTTTTTTCATTGATTTTCTCCTTGATTTAAAACAAATTAAAGTTTAATATCCATAATATTCGGCAACGGCTGTCTGCAAAGCCGTAACATCAGATATATCCTTATGACCATCACGGTTTATGTCTGCATAAAGCAACTGAAGTGCGTCAAATTCCGCATCACCGGAAAGATATTGCTGTAATAGCGAAACATCGTTTATATCGACCGAGTAGTCAAAATTAAGATTACCGAATGCAAGTTCATCTATAAAATGTCCGATGCCGCCGCCTCCGCCGCTTGAAAGTCCTACAGCATAACCGTAATCGGTATAGTATCTTACTCCTCTGTTTACTTTTGTACTTATATAAAAGGTAACACAACCGTTGCTGTCCGGGGCAGTTCCCGTAAAAACTCCGCCACTTTGGAAAAACAGTACGGAATCATAATATCCGTCCTTTACCTTTTGATAAGTAAAATTGTATGTGTGTCCCGATTGGGTGTGTGTACCGTTGCTGTTGAAATGGGTTGGATCAATGACCGACAACTTTGCTTTTACTTTAATGTACTCTCCGCCTGTCTTTGTCAAATCTACCGTAGAAGCACCACCCGAACCGTTTGCAACGCATGTCCAAATATCATACGCTTCGTTGGAGGGCAAAGTAATTGTCTTTGGGGCTGAATTATAATTTTTAAAAAGATATTTATAGGTCTTTCCTGTTTTGTCGCCCTCAAGCATAAATCCGCCCGTTTGTGCTTTGCTCATATTGTATGTATAGATATATATATTATTATTTTTGGTATTTATTGTCGAACCTAAAATTTCTATACCCTTGTGCTGCTTTACCTCCTTGGCATCTGCCGCATTGGCAGTAATCACCGAGCCTGCCGCCATAACAGCCACAAGTACTGTGCTTAAAAGTTTTTTCATTGTTTACCCTCTTTATTTTTGTGTTAAGGCGTCCTGTAAGGCTGTAACATCTCTTACATCTCGCTTGCTGTCACGATTTATGTCTGCATGGAACATCTGCCAAGAATCAAGCTTTATGTCGCCTGAAAGATACTGCTGTAATGCTGTAACATCGTTTACATTGACAAAATAGTCCTGATTTATGTTACCAAATGTAAGCTGATTCACGGCATAGCCGTTTGTACCGCCGCCACTGCCGATTGTATTTCCCTTGCAGTAATTATAATCTGTATAAAATCTGACTCTTTCGTCAACCTTTGTGCTTACATAAATTTCAGCATATCCGTTTTGATCGGGTGTAACTCCCGTAAATACTCCTCCACTTTGGAAAAACAGAACGGAATCGTAATATTGACCTTTGCCGAGATCTTCATAGGTGAATTTATAGTCGTGTCCCCTACTGGTGTGTGTACCGTCATCGTTAAACATAGAAGATATGGCAGAAAGCTTAATACGCACCTTGGCATATTCTCCGCCTGCATTTCTAAAATCAACATACTGGCTTCCGCTTGACGAACCGCCGACAACTGTATAAATATTATATGCTTCGGTTGACGGCATAGCATATACCTTTGGTGAGGAAATACTGTCTTGGAACATATATTTATATTCATTATTTGTGGTACTTCCCTTGAGTTTTACTCCGCTTCTTGGGGAATTGCTCATATTGTATGTGTAGATTGTGGCTGTGTTGTTCTGTGTTTTAATTGATGAGCCTAAAACTTGAAAGTTTTTATTCTGACCTGCCGCCGCGTTGGCAGTAAGTACCGAGCCTGTTGTCATTAATGCACAAAGTGCAATGCTTATTAATTTTTTCATCTTACTCTCCTCAGGGTAATAAATTTATAGAAAATTCTTACTTTAAAAGCTCCTGCTGAAGCTGTGTTACATCGCTTACATTGCAAAGTCCGTCACGATTAACATCGGCATAGAATGACTGTAAATTGTCAAATGATACCGAACCTACAAGGTACTGCTGTAATGCGGTAACATCGTTTACATCAACATCACCTGTGAGATCAATATTACCAAATGTAAGCTTTTCTACTGCTCTGTGTGACACACCAATGTCTGTATTGTTTTTATTATTCTTTCTTTCAACAAAGTATGTGCTGTATGTTGTAGGACTGCCGATTTTTGTTCTTATATATACCTCTACTCTGCCTTTTTCATCAGGAGAAGCGGCAGAAACAACATTACCGCTTATAAAATAGAGTGTTGAATCCAAAAATCCCGTATCGGTGGTTTCACGCATAAATTTAAACAGCTTTTCCTCATTGTGTGTATAGCCCCAATGGTAGCCTCTTGTAGTAAAATAGTTACGGTCAAGGTATGAAAGATTTATGCTTACCTTTACATATTCATCACCCAAATCGTCAAAATTAAACTTTTTCAGATTGTGACTTTCGCCATATATTAATGTTTTGTAACAATAATATTCCGCACCCTTTGTAGTGTTAAAGGTTTGCGGTGAATCTATAAGCTCCTTAAATTTAACCTTAAAGATTTCTTTTCCCGAATCCGTTGAAGTATTCATAAAATATGCACCGCCCGAAGAATGCGAGCCTATATTATATGTATAAAAATTTATCGTGCTGTTTTTGGTGTTGATTTTGGAATCAAGCACATCAACATAGCTGACTATTCCCGGAGGTGTAGTGGCGTTTACCCGATTACCGAACCCGCTGTCATTAATGCACAAAGTGCAATACAAATTACTTTTTTCATTATTTATCCCCTCAATAGAAAATTTTTGTAAAACAATAAAGTTTTTACATATTCAAGCAATATTATACAATATACAAAAAAATAAAGCTACATTGCAAAAAGCCGAATTTTTAATTCGGTAACAGAAAAAATACTACACTTTGCACATAGACCGGATTTTTCCTTGTTATTGATGATGTTTTGTGCTATTATCTTTTTGAAAGGCGGTTATATTATGATGAATTTCTGCTGTCCTGTCTGCAAGAAAGAACTTGCTCTTGACGGGCGAACATATAAATGTGAGAATAACCACTGTTTTGACTGTGCAAAACAGGGATATGTAAATCTGCTGCAAAGTAATAAATCCAAAAACAAGCGTCATGGTGACGATAAGCTGATGATAGAGGCGAGAACCGAGTTTTTAAATACAGATTCGTACAAGCCTTTGTGTGACCTTATGTGCGAGCTTTTACAAAAATATGTGCCGCAAAATGCCTGTGTGCTTGACGCCGGCTGTGGCGACTGCTATTATACCGAAAAAATCGAAAAATCACTTGCCGGCAAAAGTACAAGCATAATGGGGGTGGATATTTCAAAATTTGCCCTGATTGCAGCGGCAAAACGCAGTAAGAATATCCGCCTTGCCGTAGCAAGCGTGTTTGCACTGCCTGTGGCTGATAATTCGTGCGACGCTGTGCTGAATGTCTTTTCACCTTTTGCTCCCGATGAATACCGCCGAGTGCTGAAAAACGGCGGTGTGCTGCTAAGGGTTATTCCGCTTGAAAACCACCTCTATTCGCTTAAAAAAGCAATTTATGACAATCCACTTAAAAATCCTGAGGAAAACAAGGAAATAGACGGCTTTGAGCTTACAGAAAGCAGGGAGCTTAAATACAGTATTTCGCTTAACAACAACGCAGAGATTGAGAGCCTTTTCAAGATGACTCCTTACTACTACAAGACCTCTCGCACAGACCAGCAAAAGCTTGAGAAATTAAACAATCTTAGAACAGAAATTGAGTTTTGCGTGCTTGTATATAAAAAGGCATAACTGCGATAAATACTGAGGTTTTTAAAAAATATTTTTTAAAATTACACATTAGGATACAGAAGAATAAGAGAGAATACAAGCGTATTTTAAAGTTTGCATTGCGGTAAATTAAATTTTTGCAAAAAAGTGTTGACAATGCAAAATAAATGTATTATAATTCTAAGGCACAAGTAATTAATAGGAGGATTAGTTATGTCAACATATTTAGCTAAAAAAAGCGAAATTGAACGCAGCTGGTATGTAATTGATGCAGCTGGCAAGCCACTTGGCAGAGTTGCTACTCAGGCAGCAGTTCTTTTAAGAGGCAAGCACAAGGCAACATTTACACCAAATGTAGATTGCGGTGATCATGTAATCATCATCAACTGCAAGGACGCTGTATTAACAGGCAACAAGCTCACTCAGAAGAAGTGGCAGCGTCACACAGGCTATATC
Source organism: Ruminococcus sp. (assembly GCF_045129435.1). GTDB lineage: Bacteria > Bacillota > Clostridia > Oscillospirales > Acutalibacteraceae > Ruminococcoides. Next base: position 23,671 of record NZ_JBGVJL010000150.1, read on the forward strand.
GGCCACCTCAAAGAAACACGTTACGATACTCTTATGGCTACAAAGCCAACAAAGGCTATGGAACTTGCTGTTAAGGGTATGCTTCCCAAAAACACTCTCGGCAGAAACGCTCTCCTCAGACTCAGACTCTTTGAGGGTGCGGAACACAACCATCAGGCTCAGAAGCCTGAGATGTTAGATGCTTAAGAAGGAGGCGGAAATTAATGTACGATAAGGCACCTTATTTTTACGGTACAGGCAGAAGAAAAAGCTCTGTTGCCCGTGTAAGACTGTACCAGGGCACAGTTAAAATCACAATCAACGACCGCGATATCGACGATTATTTCGGTCTTGAAACCCTCAAACTCATCGTTAGACAGCCTCTCGCGCTTACAGAGACTGACGAGAAGTTTGACGTAGTATGCCGTGTTTCAGGCGGCGGCGTAACAGGTCAGGCTGGCGCAATCCGTCACGGTATCTCAAGAGCACTCCTTCAGTATGACAGCGACGCACTCCGTCCTGCTCTTAAGAAGGCTGGCTTCCTCACTCGTGACCCGAGAATGAAAGAGCGTAAGAAATACGGTCTCAAGGGAGCACGTAGAGCGCCTCAGTTCTCAAAACGTTAAAAGAGTTTTATATTCTTATTCCGTTTATTTACTCCAAGACTGCAAGTTTGTGGTCTTGGAGTTTTATTTTACGTTTTGAGAACTTCGGGTCCTCGTCGGCACAGCCGACTGCGGCGGAGCTAAAAACAGTGCACCGCACTGCTTTCTTAACGCTCCTACAGTTCTCAAAAAGATAATCATATATTTTGGTTATTTATCAGACCTTTCGAGAAATCGAGAGGCCTGTTTTTTGTTGTTATTTTAACCTAAAAAATCTTTGCAAGTATTGAATAGTTTGTAAAAATATGTTATACTTACGATATAAAAAGGCGGATTTTGCCGCTTTTTGTAATCACAGTAAAAACGAGGGGATTTTATGAAAAAAACACTTTCTTTAATAATCATCGCTTCAATGCTTATAGCGGTTTTTTCGGGTTGTGGATTTTTCCAGCAGCAGGGCTTTGAGATGAACAGCAAGGAGCTCACTCTTACCGTTGGCGATTCAAAGGTGATCTCTGTTGTGCCCG
>NZ_JBGVJL010000151.1:0-8537 GCF_045129435.1 Ruminococcus sp.
TGGTGAGAACATAAATATGCTGTTACCCTGGAATGCTCCAGAAAGTTGTAAATCAAAATCTGAATAACAATATATATGCCAGTGGGATTCAAAATTCCCCACTGGCTATTTTAATTCAAGAATGTGCGTTTGACGGTTACGGATATAGCGTAAGTGGACCTCGAAGATGGAAAACTAAAGATGGTAGAACATTGAAAGAGATTGAAGATAAACAAACGGATTGATATTTTGTGCTGTGAAGTAGTTATTCTTTGGTATGATTTGTATTGATTTAGATAGATTATGTGCGTATATTTTGTATTCTATAATTTGTTAGTATAATTATTGTGAGTTTTTAAACATGAAGTGAACAGATATGAATGCAAACCTAATTTTATTACAGAAAAAATATGCTCGTATAGTTGAGTTGTTTGCCAAGAGACTCGATATATCGTCAAAAAAAGATTTAGGAATTTTTTATCATTCTCAGCTTACGAATTGATTAGTGAGGGTATATCCGATATACATTGTATGAGTAACGAATTTTTTGTGCAGGAACTAATTGATGAACAAAAAACCAAGCAAAATAATCAATAAGTAATTGCTAAATATATAAATATGTGTTATAATCAATAATACTATAGTGTTAATAACGCAAATTTGATATAAATTGATAGAGTAACTATGTGTTTTGCAGAAAGGACGGTTCTTGTGAAATATCATAAGCTATTGGAAAATGCCAAGAAGCCTAAGGGCTTTTGGGGCAAAAAAATGATTAGTTCTATGAACGAGGGTCACTATGAGCTTACGGGCTGGGCACTCGACCATATAAATTTTGAAAGACATTATCGTGTGCTTGATGTTGGCTGTGGCGGCGGTCTTACTGTATCAAGAATAGCCGAGAGAATCGGCAACGGCAAGGTTTACGGAGTCGATTATTCCGCACTTTGTATCAAACATTCAAAGGCTCAGAACAGAAAAAACATTCTGTGCAACAAGGTGAAAATTCTGCTTGCCTCGGTTTCGTCATTACCGTTTGACGATTGCAGCTTTGATGTTGTAACTGCGGTGGAAACCTACTATTTCTGGCCGGACAAGCTTAATGATTTAAAGGAAATTTACAGAGTATTAAAGCAAAATGGCAGGCTTATGCTTGTTTTTGAAATGCTGAAAATTCCCGAAGAGCCTGATAAATGGAAGGCTGTGGAGGATAAAATCGGCATAAAAACCGTTACAGAGGAGGAGATACAGCAAATGCTTGCAAAAGCAGGCTTTGAGGACATTGAAACCTATAAAAAGGAAGGCACCACCTGGCTGTGTGCCATAGGTGTCAAAAAATAAAAAAGCAGGTGAATATATGAAGGCTTTAATTACAGGAGCAAGTTCGGGGATTGGTAAGGAGATTGCAAGAGTTTTGGCCGCAATGGGGTATGACTTGATTATTGCGGCAAGAAGCTATGATAAGCTTATGAAGCTTAAAGCTGAACTTAAAAATGTAAATGTCAGAGTAATCACCATTGATTTGTCACGAGAGCAAGACGCTATTGATTTGTACGAGCATTTAAAGGACGAGGACATTGACTTCCTTGTAAATAATGCGGGATTCGGTGCATACGGCAGATTTCTGGATGTTCCTCTGAAAAAGGAGCTTGACTTAATTCACACAAATATTAGTGCTGTGCATATCCTTACAAAGTGTTACTTAAAGGATATGGTTAAGAAAAACAAGGGTTACATTCTTAATGTAGGCTCATCGGCAGGTTTTTTGGCAGGTCCGACCTTTGCAAGCTATTACGCATCTAAAAATTATGTTGTAAGGCTTACCGAGGCTATTCACGAGGAGTTGAGGCGACAGGGCAGTAATGTAAAAATTTCTGTGCTTTGTCCGGGACCTGTGAACACTAATTTCAATAATGTGGCTGATGTGAAATTCTGCCTTAACGGACTTCCGGCAGATTTTGTTGCAAAATACGCGGTTGAAAAAACGATGAAAGGCAAAATGGTTATTATACCCGGCTTTACGATGAAAGCCGCAAAGGTTGCTCAGCGTTTTGTCAGCGAAAATATGCTCACACGCATTTCTTATAATGTGCAGAGCAAAAAAGAGGGTCAAAAACCTGAGATTAAACAGAAAAGTTTTAATAAAGCAGAACACGCTTAAAGGGGCGGAGAGAATATGAAAAAACTGATTTTAATTTTATTTACAGTTGTTTTCATATTTCTCTCCGCTTTTTCAGCTTTTGCTGTCGATGCAAATTCAGTTGCTTTTAAAACCGAAAATATTTCTTGCAGTAAAGGCAGGCTTTTTACAGTTGATGTAAAGGCAAATTCCCCCGAAAAGCTCTCTTCGGTGACATTTAAATTTACTTATGACAGAAAGCTGATTGAGTACAGAAATGTAAGTACAGACTCCGAAAGCGTTGTAAGTGCTTATGATAACGGCAATACGCTCAATGTGTCATATTTATGCACATACGGTAAAAATATCAGCGAGGACTCAACGATTTTTACATTGCAATTTAAGACGCTTGATAATGGCAAATGCGATTTGTCATATACTGCGTATAATTGTGTAAGTTCTTCTATAAATGATATTGAAATATCTGAATGTATAGGAAGTACCGTGAATATTTTAAATTCAGGTAATGAAATTTCAAGCACTTCAAAAGCCGAGCATAGCAAAGGCACATCGCAAAATGCGATTGCGAACAATGAAAGCATGTCACAAAGCACCGCTGATGAGGCAATAGAACTAAACTCAAAGCTACAGGACAACACAACCTTTATGCTTTTGGTAGGCATACTCTGCGGATTGGCTGTTGGAGTGTTGTGCTTTATACTGTATTTATGCGTCGTAAAACGGAAAAATAAGGCAAAAAAGGAAAAAGAAAGTCATTAACTTGACATAAGCCGCTTTATGCTATAAAATTGATTTGAAACTTAATATTTATTATGGTTTATTCGTTTAATTAATAGGGAAGACGGTGTAAGTCCGTCACAACCGCCATTACTGTAATCAGCCATAGCCACAGCGTATGCCATTGGGAAACCGAGAAGGTGCTGAGGCTGCATTTGCAAACTGTAAGTCAGGAGACCTGCCATAATAAAATTTTGAAAACTATCTTGGGCAAAGGGAGAATAGTTATTGGGTAAATCTTACCCTTTATATAGCTATGCCTCTTTTAAGGGGCTATTTTTTATATAAGGAGAATGTTTATGAAAAAGACAGCAAAAATTATTTCTGCTTCACTTGCTACATTGCTCATTACTTCATCAGCAGTAACAGCATTTGCAGCGGAAGAAAAAGACATTAATGTGTCACTTCGTATTGAGGGCATAGATTCATGCTTGCTTTACAACAGCTATGAGCTTTCAGAGGGCAGCACAGCCTCTGACCTTATTCAGTATGCAGATAAGCTTTCAGACGCTATTACAGTTACAGGTGCAGAGAACGGATACATCACAGATGTAAACGGTGAAACAGCAGGTAAATTCGGTGGCTGGGACGGCTGGCAGTACACAGTAAACGCAGTATCTCCAAGCGTTGGCGTAAATGATTACACTCTAAGCAACAACGATACCGTTGTTCTTTACTATGGTGATTATCCTTGCTTTATCCCACAGATTGATACATCAGCTTTAAACACGGACGGCAAGCTCAGCTTTACAGCAGAGCAGACTACATATGACAGCGACTGGAACCCAACAGTAAGCACAGTTGCTATTGCAGATATGACAGTTACCTTTGACGGTCACACCTACACAACAGATGAGAACGGTTCAATCACACTCAGCAAGGCAGATTTCACATCAGGTGAGCATAGCGTACAGGTTGCCAAAAAGAACGCTAACGGTGCTCCTGCGGTTTGTCGTTATGCAGATGACTTCACAGTAAGCATTGCAAGAGAAAACACAATTAATGTAAGCCTTAGAATTGAAGGTCCGGAGGCTTGCTATCTTTATGATACTTTTGAAATTGCAAAGGACAGTAATGTCGGCGAACTCGTAAGCTATGCAGACGAGGTTTCAGATGACATTGAGGTTGTTGGTGCAGATAAGGGTTATATTTCAGAGGTAAACGGCATCGCAGCAGGCTCATTCGGTGGCTGGGACGGCTGGTACTATGCAGTAAACAGCGTTGTTCCTAATGTTGGTGTAAGCGGTTATACACTCAGCGACAACGATACAGTTGTGCTTTACTATGGTGAGTATCCTTGCTACCTTCCAATCGCAGACACTTCAGCACTTGCTACTGAGGGCAAGATTACTTTCACAGCAAAGGCAACCTTTGGTGACGCTACTCTTCCAATTGACAATATGACAGTTTATTTTGACGGTAAGGAATATACAACAGACTACAGCGGTGTTGTTGTAATTGATGAGGATCAGCTTACATTTGGCGACCACAGCTTACAGGTTGAAAAGTACGGCTACAGCGGTGCACCGGCAGTTCTTCGCTATGCAAATGACTACACAGTATTTGTTGATACTAAGAATACAAACGATGTAAACCTTGACGGTTCAGTAGATATTAATGATGTTACAGCAATTCAGAGCTACCTCAGCAGTTCTGTTGAATTAAACGCTGAGCAGGTTAGAATTGCAGACATTGACAGAGATGGTAAGGTAGATGTAAACGATGTTACAGCTTTACAGACAAGCCTTGCAAATGCAGAATAATTAAGTGTACTTTACACTTGTTTAAATTCTAATAAGGAATGATAATTTATGCTGAAAAAATTCACAGCCTTGCTTGTATGTGCATTAATGCTTACATTCAGCGTTACAGTAAACGCTACAACATACGGCAAAGATGATATTTCAAAAACGATTGACGGAATAATTTCGTATAAGGCGGCAACCTTAAAAGTTGACGATACAGCCTCACTTATAAATAAGCTTGCAGAAAGCACAGACATTTCCGAAACACAATGGTACATTATCTCTCTTTCTAAGTACGGTGAGGATATGACCGCTGTCAGGGAGTCTATGACAAAGTCTGCTTTAAAGCTTTATGAGGGCAAAAGCAAGGCTACGGATTTTCAGCGTACATCACTCGCACTTTATGCCTGCGGACTCAATCCTGAGAATGTAGACGGCAAAAATCTGCTGAGTGACGGAGTTTATAATAGTGAAAATGTGAACAAGCAGGGCATAAATGCCTATGTTTATGCCCTGTTGTCGCTCGATTGTGCTAACGCAAAAGTACCGAGTGACGCAAAATATGACAGAGAATATTTTATTAAAAAGATAATCGGTTTACAGCTTTCTGACGGCGGTTTTACTCTTATGGGCAACTTTGCCGATACAGATGTAACAGCAATGTGCATTCAGGCACTTGCTCCGTATAAATCTGACAGTACAGTAAACGAGTCTATTGAAAGAGCATTAAGTGTGCTTTCTAAAAAGCAGAATGAAAACGGCGGATACTCTTCATTTGGTACAGTAAATTCGGAAAGTGTATCTCAGGTTATTTCTGCTCTTGTGGCACTTGGAATTGATGTACAGCAAGATGACAGATTTATTAAAAACGGCAATACACTTATTGATAATCTTATTCGATTCAAAAATTCTGACGGAGGCTTTGCACATACTGAAAACGGTAAATCAAACAACATTGCCTGCTATCAGGCTTTGAACTCACTTGTTGATTACTACAAGTACCTTAATAAGGGCAGCACAGAAATTTTTGATTTTGACGATACAGATAAAAATAATTCTAAAAATGAAAATTCACAGCAGGACAATTCAGGCTCAAACACCTCAGGTTCTGCGGTTAATATAGACAGCAACGATAAAAACAATTCTGTAAATACAGGTGATATTACAGAAAAGCATAATCAAAATTCAGAAGAGCAGACTCAAGCGACAAAGGCAGATGAAACTCAAAGTGATGACGAAAATCAGGCTTTAGTATCTGCAAATGATAATTACGAACCATTTACACTTGATTCAACCCCTGATACTGTAGCTTCTGCAAAAACAGATGACAACAACGCTATTTACTACATTTCGCTTATCGGCTTGATTGCAGTAGTGGTTGTACTTATAATTGTTAGACTTACCGTTCTTACCGTTCTTAAAAAGAACGGAGAGCCGTTTAGATTGTTTGGCAGAAAAAAAGGTGACAAATAATGAAAACTAGGCTTTTATTACTTGTATTGATTGTTACTGCAATTCTTTGCGGTTGCTCTGTACAGACTCCTGAGGAGTATTATTCCGAATCATCGCAAAAGGACGGTATGGAGGTTACTATTTCTATAAACTGTTCTACGATTCTTAATAATATGGATATGCTTGAGAGCGGACTTGAAAGCTATGTGCCAAATGACGGTGTAATTCTCAAGCCTTACAAGGTTACACTTGATGAAAATGCAACAGCCTATGACGCCCTCAGTGAGGCTTGCAAGCAGAATAAAATTCAGTTTGAATACACAGGCACAAATGCGGATATTTACATTGAAGGCATAGCAAACCTCTACGAATTTTCCTGCGGACAGCTTTCGGGCTGGGAATATTGCATAAACGATGTGTTCCCATCAGTCGGTTGTAATGCTTATGACTTGCAGGACGGAGATACTGTTAAATTTTTATATACCTGCGACTTAGGTGCAGACATTGGCAATGAATTTACAGGAGAAGATTAATGCTCAGATTCAATTCCTTTAATCCAATAGCACAGCTCATATATTTTGTGGCTGTGCTGTTGGTATCAATGTTCACTTGGAATTACATAATTTTGTTGCTGTCGCTTTTTGGAGCGGCGGCTTATTTGATTTTGCAAAAGGGTTTTAAATTATTTTTAAAATCCTTTTTTGGTTATGCCTTGATTTTTCTGCTTGTAACTGTTACAAACCCGATTTTTTCACACAAGGGAATAACTCCGTTGATTTTTATTAACGATGTTCCGATTACACTTGAAGCCATTGTTTATGGTGCGGTACTCGGCTTAATGCTTGTAAGCGTGATTTTGTGGTTTTCGGTGTTCAACAGTGTGTTTGATTCTGAAAAGTTGATTTACATATTCGGCAGATTTTTGCCAAGACTTGCATTACTGTTTTCAATGGTACTGCATTTTGTGCCAAAGTTTGTGTTGGTGTTTAAAAGAACACTTGCGGCACAGGCGGATTTCTGCGGTAAGAATAAATTTAAAAAGTACATCGGTGCGTTTTCTGCGTCAGTATCGGTAATGCTTGAAGGTTCGGTGCAGACGGCGGATTCAATGAGCTCAAGAGGCTACGGTGTAAAAAAACGCACCTTTTACAGTCGCTTTCCGTTCACAAAGTTTGATCTGATTTTTGCTTTGGTATCGGTATTAATGCTTATATTTACTCTGATTGCCTTTACATCGGGTCAGCTTGATTTTCTGATTTATCCCGAAATTAAAATGTGCGATCTGTCGATGCTTTCATTTGTCGGCATATTCGCCTTTGGTGTGCTTTCATTTATGCCGTTTATTATTGAGTTAAAGGAGGAGCTTGTATGGAAATTTTCTCTGTCAAAAATTTAAACTTTGCTTATCCGCAAATGCAGAAAAAAGCGTTAAATGATGTCAGCTTTTCTGTAAACAGGGGAGAGTTCTGTGTAATCTGTGGTCAGTCGGGTTGCGGAAAAACAACCTTATTAAGACTTTTAAAGCCACAGTCGGCACCACATGGAGAAAAAACAGGCGAAATTCTCTTTTGCTCAAATGATATAAATAGTTTAACGGAGGAGGAAACCGCCTTTAAAATCGGCTATGTATCGCAAAATCCAGAAAATCAGATTGTGACCGATACTGTACTTCACGAGCTTGCATTTACCCTTGAAAATATGGGAATGTCAACTGAAGAGATGAATATAAAAATCAGCGAAACTGCAACCTATTTTGGACTTTCAAAAATAATTGAGCAAAAGACAAATTCGCTTTCGGGCGGACAAATGCAGCTTTTAAATCTTGCGGCGGCTTCGGTTGCAGAGCCTGAGGTGCTTATTCTTGATGAGCCTGCAAGTCAGCTTGACCCGGTATCGGCAGAGAATTTTTTTACTATTCTTGATAAACTGAATAAGGATCTCGGAATTACTGTAATTATAACCGAGCATAGGCTCGAAAAATTGTTCCCTATAGCCGACAGAATAATCGTAATGGAGAACGGAAGTATTATTTCTGACAGTTCACCGAGAAATACCTCTCAAAATTTACCACAAAATCACCCGATGATGCTCGCAATGCCTGTGCCTGTTCAGCTTTATTCAGCCACAAAAAGTACAAGTGAATGTCCGATTACCGTAAAAGAGGGCAGAGAGCTTTTTGCTAAGTGTTATAATAATTCTATTATGGAAAATAAAATAGTAAGTTATAACTCTAATGAGGAAATATTATCGGTTAAAAATGTATATTTCAGATACGAAAAAAAGAGTGAAGATGTGCTCTCGGGACTTGATTTAAAGGTGTACAGGGGAGAGATATTCTCGGTGGTAGGTGCAAACGGTAGCGGAAAATCAACCCTGCTGTCAATTATAGGTTCACGCTTAAAGCCATACAGAGGCAAGGTAAGCGTAAGCGAAAAAACAGCTAC
>NZ_JBGVJL010000152.1:0-5500 GCF_045129435.1 Ruminococcus sp.
CTATGACTCTTCCCCAGTTGCAAAAATTGGCGAATTTTCCGAGGTGAAATCTATCGGAAATTCAACTACAGCGGTGCGTGATTTAAAAAATCTTGAGGATATCAAGGTAATTGCCTATGTTCTGTGCGACAGCGTGTGCCGCAGAATGCGTGAGCAAGGATTTGTGGGCAAAACTGTGTGTGTGAGTATGCGTGATACGGGGCTTTATACAATCACACGACAACACACTCTGAGCAACTACACTTCCCTTACAAGCGACATTACAAAGACTGCTATGGCACTTTTCAAAGCAAACTTTGACAGCAAAAAACCGCTGAGGAGTATAGGTGTGGCGGTTACTGATTTTGAACACAACAATCTGCCAAGACAAATGGATATTTTTTCGGACGAAAGCAAAATAATTGCAGAAGAAAAGCTTGATAAAACCTTAGACAGACTAAAAGAGCGTTTCGGCAATTATATAGTTCGCCCTGCGTCACTCTTAACCGACAGGGGTTTGTCTGCCTTTAACCCTAAAGACGAACACACAATTCACCCTGTTGGTTATCTGTGAAATAAAGCTTATCGGAGGCTATTATGTGCAAGAAATATGTTAAGGTTACTGCAACATTTGACTGTGACGGCAGCCTTGTACCCGACTATATATTCTGGGACGATAACAAACGCTATAAAATTGACCGCATATCAGATGTACGCTACGCCTCATCACTCAAGGCAGGCGGCTGTGGCATACGCTATACCTGTAGAATTTTAGGCAAGGAAAGATATATTTTCCTTGAGGAAAACAAGTGGTTTGTTGAATTAAAACAACATTGAGGTGTTATTATGCACAAGGTAAAAGCTAAGGGAATTTTATCCCAGACAAACGGCATTAATATATATCGTGGCTGTCAGCACGGGTGCATTTACTGCGATGCACGCAGCGACTGCTACCAAATTAAGCATAAATTTGAAGATATTGAGGTAAAAGAAAATGCACCGGAACTTCTCGAAAAAGCCTTAGCATCTAAACGAAAACTTTGTATGGTGGGTACGGGTGCTATGAGTGACCCATATATGCCACTTGAAAAAGAGTTAAGACTTACAAGAAAATGTCTTGAAATCATTGAAAGACATTCATTCGGTGCTACTGTCCACACTAAATCTTCAAGCGTTATGCGTGATATTGATATTCTTCAAAGAATTAACCAAAAGAGCAAAGCTGTACTGCAAATGACTCTTACAACTGCCGATGAAAAGCTTTGCAAAGTTATTGAACCGAATGTTTCGACTACCGCAAAAAGAGTTCATACGCTAAAGGAGTTTCACAACGCAAAAATTCCAACGGTTGTGTGGCTTTCTCCGTTTTTACCATTTATAAATGATACCAAGGAAAATATAGATGCACTTCTTGATTATTGCATTAAGTCAGGTGTTAAGGGCATTATCTGCTTTGGTATTGGTGTTACCCTAAGAAATGGTGACAGAGAATATTTTTACAGTCAGCTCGACAGGCATTTTCCTGGTATGAAAGAGCGATATATTAAAACCTACAACAACGCATACGATGTTGCAAGTCCGAACGGCAATCCTTTGATGCAAAGAATTGCAAATGTTTGTGGCAAAGAGGGCATTATGTTCGGTACAGACAGAGTATTTTCGTATCTGCACGAATACGAAAACAAGTACGAAAAGCAGAATCTTCAGCTTAGCCTTTTCGACTATCTATAAACAAAAAAGATACACAGCAAATGCTGCATATCTTTAAAATCAATTATGAAATTTATTCTTCAGCGTGGCAATCGGACTTGTTTTCTTTATTCTTACCTCTGCGAAAAATAATTCTGAAAATAAGACGAACCAACGGGCCGCAATAGAACATCTGATAGCAAATAGCCATTGGAAAATTCAACGCCCATGTTTGTACCCAAGTGCCGAATGACGGTGTTTTAAACAAACAAGTAGCAATAAGGCTCATTGTTGGGCACATAATGCAGCAAATGCAAATTGAAATTGCATAGGTAATAAATTGCGGTTTGTCGGTTGGTTTCATTACAGTAAAAGCAAGCTTTGCGGCAATTTTGCCGACTACAAAGAATTCAAGAATGAAAGCTATAGGAGCCATAAAAATAAGCTCGTGTGTGGCTGCAAGAAATGTGGAACCGTCAACTTTGCCGGTGTTGAGTGCAACATTGTACACTATCATTCCATAGACCATAATTGTTGCCATTATGGCGGTGAATACTGCGTCTTCAAGTTTGGTTTTTGGCATAATAAAATCCTCCTATGATAACTTTACATGTTATGTGTTGTTCGTTATCATCCGGAGGATGTGCGTTTCCAATAAGACCATATTATGTTGTTTTTGCTGAAATCAGCTTGAATATATTATCATAAATCAAAGTGAATGTCAAGGGAAAAATCAAAATTTATGCAAAGCAGATGATACTTAAAAGCTTAGGTATTATCTGCTTTTTATTTTATGGGACTTTATCTAAATTATGGTTTAACAACGGTCGGGAAATTTCTGCTTGAATTATAACAGACTTTATACTCGAAAATAAAAATTTGGTCAACCTTTTTTAAAAGTTGTGGGTGTGGGCAAAGCCCACAAAGCTTTTAACCAAAGCAAAGTCCGATAGCCAAACAGACTGCTGTTTGGCGGTTTAACACAACAGCGTGAGCCTTTTACTTGCAATAGCAACAAGAAAAACCATTCATTATATAATGAAAAATTAATTATTTCTTATTAAAAGGCTGTCGCCTGTTTTGACAAACTTTGCTTTAGCACACAAACAGCAACGCTGTTTGTGCCTTATAAATTGCAATGGAAACAACTTTTCTTGGGCGTTGCCCAAACCCACGAGCCTTTAAAAAGGCTCGACCTAAATTTCTTTGTCCGAGCAGAAAGCATAGGCAATCTTAAAGCTTTTAACTCCCGACTGTTACTAAGTTATTGTCGGGAACAAGAAAATTATTACTTTGCAAACTATCTTCTCGTAATAAAAACCATAATTTATAAATATCTCTCAACATAAAAACAAATCATTTTAATCCATATTTAAAAACGGCTTTAAATACTGACCTGTAAATGATTTTTCATTACGGGCAACTTCTTCGGGAGTACCCTGTGCAATGATAGTTCCGCCCATATCTCCGCCCTCAGGGCCGAGGTCAATTATATGGTCGGCAGTCTTGATAAGGTCAAGATTATGCTCAATAACAACAACTGTGTTGCCGGTGTCAACAAGCTTTTGCAGAACATCAATAAGACGGTGAACATCGGCAATGTGAAGTCCTGTTGTCGGTTCGTCAAGAATATATACAGTCTTGCCTGTCGGTCGTTTTGCAAGCTCTGTGGCAAGTTTTACACGCTGAGCTTCACCGCCCGAAAGTGTGGTTGCAGGCTGACCAATTTTGATATATCCGAGTCCTACATCGCAAAGTGTTTTGAGCTTGCGGTAAATCTTCGGGATATTCGCAAAGAACTCCATTCCCTCTTCGGCTGTCATCTCAAGCACATCATTAATCGACTTGCCCTTATACTTGACCTCAAGAGTTTCTCTGTTGTATCTCTTTCCCTTACAGACCTCACAAGGCACATAAACATCAGACAGGAAGTGCATTTCAATTTTGATAATACCATCACCCTGACAAGCCTCGCATCTTCCGCCCTTAACATTAAATGAAAATCTGCTCTGAGAAAAGCCTTTCATCTTAGCATCTTGCGTGGTAGCAAACAATGCACGAATATCAGTAAACACGCCTGTATAAGTTGCAGGGTTTGAACGAGGTGTTCTGCCAATCGGGCTTTGGTTAATATCAATAACCTTGTCGAGATATTCAATACCTTTGATACCCTTGTTTTTACCGGGAATAATCTTAGCTTTGTTCAAATCACGAGCGAGTGTTTTATAAAGAATTTCATTAATAAGCGAGCTTTTGCCCGAACCCGAAACACCTGTTACGCACACAAGCTTGCCAAGCGGAATTTTTACATTGATATTTTTAAGATTGTTTTCAGCCGCACCTAAAATTTCAATGAAGTTGCCGTTGCCCTCTCTGCGTTTTTCAGGCACAGGAATTATCCTTTTATGGCTTAAATACTGACCTGTAATTGATTTTTCACAGGCTTTGATTTCGTCAACATTACCCACGCAGACAATTTCACCGCCATGCACACCAGCACCGGGGCCAACATCGACAATGCAATCGGCAGCATACATTGTATCTTCATCATGCTCAACCACAATTACAGTATTGCCAAGGTCACGAAGTCGCTTTAATGTGCTCAAAAGCTTTTCATTATCACGCTGATGAAGTCCGATACTCGGCTCATCAAGGATATAAAGCACACCCATAAGGCTGCTGCCAATCTGAGTGGCAAGTCTGATTCGCTGACTTTCACCGCCGCTGAGCGTGCCGGCAGAACGAGAAAGTGTGAGATAACCAAGACCGACACGCTGTAAAAAGCCGAGTCTCTCTCTTATTTCTTTAATAATTTCAGCTGAAATTATTTTTTCTTTCTCCGTAAATTCGAGGGTATCAATAAATTCAAGTGCAGACACAACCGACTTTTTGCAGAAATCAGCAATATTTATTCCTCCTACGGTAACAGCAAGGCTCTCCTTTGAAAGTCTGTCGCCGTTACATTCATCACAATGAATTTCTGACATATAGGTCTGAATTTCTTCTTTGATCCAGTTGCTTGATGTGTCTTTGTAGCGTCTTTCAAGGTTATTGATAATTCCCTCAAATTTCTGCTCATAAGTACCGCTTCCGTAAACAGACTTGCGGTGAATAGTTACGGTTTCATCGCCTGTGCCGTAAAGCAGAATTTTTATAACCTCCGGTGAAAGCTCAGAAAGCGGAGCGTCAAGTGAAAAATCATATTTTTCGGCGAGTGCTTCAAAGTACATAGCCGCAATAGAGCTGCCCTCCATTGCCCAGCCGCTTCCCTTGATACCACCTTGTCGCACACTTTTGCTCATATCTGGAATAATTTTGTTTTCGTCAATCTTTAAAAATACGCCAAGACCTGTACATTTAGGACACGCACCGAACGGATTGTTAAACGAAAACATTCTTGGAGTTAAGTCCTCAATACTGATACCATGGTCAGGGCAGGAATATTTCTGAGAAAACATTACATCGTCACCGCCGACAATATTAACAAGAATAATGCCGTCAGAAAGCTTTGATGCGGTTTCAATGCTGTCTGAAAGTCTTGAGGCAATCTCCGGCTTAATTACAAGTCGGTCAACAATAATTTCTATATTATGCTTTTTGTTTTTCTCAAGCGGAATTTTTTCTGAAAGGTCATATACAATTCCATCTGCTCTCACTCTTGCAAAGCCCGACTTTCTTGCACTTTCAAGTACCTTTACATGTTCGCCCTTTCTGCCACGCACAACAGGTGCTAAAATCTGAATTTTAGTACCCTCGTCATACGAAAGTATCTTATCAACAATCTGGTCAACTGTCTGCTGACGGATTTCTCTGCCACAAACGGGGCAATGCG
>NZ_JBGVJL010000153.1:0-2133 GCF_045129435.1 Ruminococcus sp.
AAATATCCCGAGGACAGTGCAGGCTCAATTATGACAACTGAGTTTATTGTGCTTCGTCCCGAAATGACAGCAGAGCAGTCTATTAAACGAATCAGACGAACAGGTGTAGATAAAGAAACTATCTACATTTGCTATGTTACAGATGAAAACTCAAAGCTCATCGGTATTACAAGTGTTAAGGATTTGCTGTTATCTGACGACGATGTTATGGTGTCGGAGATAATGGAAGAAAATGTTATCTGCGTAAACACTCTTGACGACCAGGAAAAGGTTGCACAGATGTTTTCAAACTACAATTTTCTTGCACTGCCTGTTGTAGATACCGAAAACAGACTTGTCGGCATTGTTACCATTGACGATGCTATTGATGTCTTGCAGGAAGAGGCAACCGAGGATATTGAAAAAATGGCTGCCGTAATGCCTTCTGACAAGCCGTATATGAAAACAAGTGTTTTCGGCATTTACAAAAAGCGTATTCCATGGCTGCTTGTACTTATGCTTTCAGCCACATTCACAAGTGCAATCATCTCTCACTTTGAGTCGGCACTTGCAAGCGTAATTGTGCTTTCGTCATTTATCCCGATGATTACCGGTACGGGCGGTAACGCTGGTTCTCAGGCATCGGTATCTGTTATTCGTGCCCTGTCGCTTGGTGAAATTAAATTCAGCAACGCTTTCAAGGTGCTTTGGAAAGAATTTCGAGTAGCTATACTTTGTGGTGTCACACTTGCCGCCGCAAACTTTATAAAGCTTATGATTTTCGATTTAAACGGTAAAGAAAACGCCCTTTTTATCGGACTTGTAGTTTCCCTCACCCTTGTGGGAACAATCATAATGGCAAAAATCATCGGCTCATTCCTGCCTATGGTTGCAAATAAAATCGGCGTTGACCCTGCTGTAATGGCATCTCCGCTTATCAGCACAATTTGTGACGCCCTGTCGCTTTTAATCTACTTTGGAATTGCAACCGCAGTGCTTCATATTTAAAAAATAATACAGAAAAACAGGTCATATCTGCTATTTTTGCAGATATGACCTTAATTTTTGCCTGAACTCAGCAAGCCAATAATAATTCCGATTGCAATATTCTGTTGCTTTTGCGACAATTCTCTGTAGCCGCTCAGCAAATCGCACTCATCCTCAGTCAATGACATTTGCACAGTTTTATCTATTGGCTGTCTTACATTTGTGTAGCCGATAATATAATCAACAGAGGTATTAAAAATATCCGCCATCTGCATAAGAGTTGCAATGCTCGGCTCGCTTTTTCCGTTTTCATAAATGTAGATATAAAATGTGGTAAATATTATGATTGTCCTGACCAGATTTGGAAATTTGAAAGACAGTCTGATGGTAGTTATAAAATCATAAGTGCATCAAATCAAGATTGTTTAGATGTTGATGGTGCTTCAACATCTCCTGGAGCAAATGTCCAGGCTTTTGTCGATCATGGTCATGATGCTCAACGATGGTATGTTATTGAGCGTAATGGCGGTGTTGTTCTTAAGTCTAAAATATCAAATTGTGTTCTGGAAGTTAACGGAGGAAATGCGACAGATGGAACTAATGTACAGATGAACATAGAAAATGATTCTGATGCTCAAATTTTTTCAATTTATAAGGTTGACTCTAATTCGTTTGCATTAAATATTGGTAATGATTTTACGGCACCAATTTTTAATTTATATCATTGGTTACCAATTGAGAATGATGAAAACAATAATGTTGTTATAGGACACGAAAACGGCACGGCGAATCAGGTTTGGCGATTTTTAAGACAGACTGATGGTTCATATAAAATTGTTTCTTGTTTAGATGGAAAGTGCTTGGATGTTCAAGGTGCATCATACGAAGGTGGAGCAAATGTTCAAGTTTTTACAGACCATTCTCACGATGCGCAAAGATGGTATATTTTCTCTTATAACGGCGGATATATGTTACAGTCAAAACTATCTGGCTTATTTTTAGATTTATATCAATGTATACCTGACGAAGGCAATAACATTGATTTGTGGAGTAGGAATTATAGCGAATCTCAAATTTTTTCAATTTATAACGGAGAAGAATGTAAGTTAAGCTCGCCTGTGTTAAATGTTAATGTTGATTCCAAAAATATTAAATTCTCTTGGAATA
>NZ_JBGVJL010000154.1:0-4259 GCF_045129435.1 Ruminococcus sp.
AATACAGAAATAAAGGGTTTGCAACTGAGGCTGCCAATGCTCTGATTAAATATGCATTTGATATTTTGAAAGTAAACAAAATAATCGCTCATTGTGATTCTAAAAATATTGCATCTGAAACTGTTATGAAAAAGCTAAAAATGAAACTTGTAAGTAATAATGGAACTCGTTATTATCCTAAAACAGGAATAACTTCGGGAGAATATTTATATTCTATTACTAAGCAGGAATATGCAAATATAATATAACTTTTATTATAAACACAAATGTCTACCAATGCAAAATAAGCCATCGGTAGATATTTTAGCTTTAATTATAAAGTTTTTTAAAACGCATCAGGTATTATACCAATTCAAATTTTCATAATCAGGATAACGCTTTACAAATTTCTTGCTAATATACTCAGCTTTTTCTTCGTTTGCCACATCTACAACATAATAAACATCGTCTTTTCTCACATAAGCGTAATTGTTATTGTAGGCAAACTCGTCAAAAGAGTCGCTTAAAATTTTAGTGCCGTTAGCCATTAAATTGTCAACTGCTGTTGGTGAAATATATAACTCATTTTGAGAATCATCACCGTCATGGGTTATTATAAATGCTGCTTTATTTTCAAATGTATATACGGTTGCGTCTTGTGCATAAATAATCTGCAACTTTTCATTATCATAATATGGCATGAACAGATCATCAGGTTTACAACCTGTTGTAAACAGTAAAACACTGCATATTGAAAGCAATATAATAAAACTCAAAATTTTTTATAACATTACCTCTTGTCTTTATATAAATTATCATTTTTATATTTGCAAAATACAAGTACTTTCGCTAAAATTCATTTTATGATATAATATAAAAATAAGATTATTTATACATAGAAAGCAGCAACTAATGAACAAATATAAAACATTAAAAAGCATTATTCCATACATAGCAACGCTTATATTAGTAGCCTGTATGACTGTGACGGCTGAGATATTTAATGAAAAAGAAATTATTTTTCCTGAGATAACGGCACTTGCCATTGGATATATTGTAACCGAAAAGCGAAGCTGGCAAGTCAATGGCAGACGAATGCTTGCGTTGATTACGGTGTGTGCGATTGTTGGCGTATTGATTGTGAAATACATTAAAATCGGAATTTTTCCTCAAGTAATCTTGGCTTTTACTGTTTCTCAAATTATACTTATGTTTTCAAGGACTACCTTTGCACCGCTTATTTCTGCAATAGTGCTCCCTGTTATGATGCAAACCACAAGCTTTATTTACCCTATTTCTGCATTCCTGCTGACTCTGCTTGTGATATTATTCAACAAATTACTGATAAAAATTGGAGTTAAAAATAAAGAGGAATACATTCCAACAACAATAAACTTCCAAAACGATGCGATTGATACCATTATACGAGTAGCCTGTGTTCTTGTAATAGGATATGTTTCATTTTTAGTTGATTTCAGATATGCAATAGCACCGCCGCTACTGGTTGTATTTACCGAGTTTTCAAGACCGACAAACAAGGTGAGAAACCATCCGATAAAGCCAATCATTGTGCTGACCGGCTGTGCTTTTGTCGGAGTATTTTCCAGATATATTCTCAGTATAACGCTGAATCTACCTCTTACAATTTCCGCTCTGACTGCTACATTAATTATGCTCATAATTCTTCGATGTACAAAATTATTTATGCCGCCTGTGGGAGCAATTACTGTATTGAGTATGATAATTCCCGAATCTTGTATAATCACCTATCCGCTACAGATTTTTGCCGGCAGCGTTATAATTGTCGTCCTCTCACGAATTTTATTTATGAGTCGTCAAAACAAACATTTCACAAAAATATAATTCCCAACAAATCAAAAAATCCTGTATGAAAGAAATGACTTCATACAGGATTTTAATTTAGTTATGTCCACTTAAAGGTAATTATACCGTAAATGTAGATAAAGCCAATGCTGAGAGGAACAACATATTTAAAAATAGGTTTCATCCAACTTTTAACTTTCATACCTTTGCCTTCGTTAGCCTCGCTGATAAAGCTATCCCAACCCCATCCGAATTTATTGCAGCAGAAGAGAGCAAGAACAAGCGAGCCGAGCGGAAGAACATTTGTTGATACTATGAAGTCCCAGAAATCGAGCCAGGTTGTACCCTCAGAAAAAGGCTGAAAACTGAAAACGCTAAAGCCAAGTGCAGTTGTAAGAGCAAGGACAAACACTATAATTCCACATACAAGGCTTCCCTTTCGTCTTGACCAGCCTGTCAATTCTCTGAACATTGCAAGAATATTTTCGCACACTCCGAGGACGGTTGACATTGCTGCAAACACCATAAATAGGAAGAAAAGTGAGCCCCAAATTCTGCCACCGGGCATATTATTGAACACTGTAGCCATTGTGTCAAACAAAAGGCTTGGCCCTGAGTTTACCTCAAGATTAAAGGTGAAGCAAGCCGGGAATATGATAATGCCGGCAAGAATTGCCACCAAGGTGTCAAGAGTGATGACATTCACAGCTTCGCCCATCAGCGAACGGTTTTTACCGATATAGCTTCCGAAAATTGCCATTCCACCCATACCTGTTGATAAGGTGAAAAATGCCTGATTCATCGCTGCCACAATAATCGAGCCGTTTATTTTTGAAAAGTCAGGCTTGAGATAGAACGACATTCCCTCCCCTGCACCACTCATCAAAAGGCTGTTCACAGCAAGCACAAGCATCAATACCAAGAGTGCAAGCATCATATACTTTGTCACTCTTTCAAGTCCGCCTTGTATATTAAATGACAAAATTATAAAGGCAACGGCCACAGTAACAAACAGAAAAATTACATTGATTGATGGATTGGAAATCATTGTATCAAAGCCAAGCTTCTTATTATTTCCAATCAGGAAATTCACAAAATAGTAGATAATCCAACCGCACACTACAGTATAAAACGCCATAATTGCAAGATTTCCGATAAGGCAAACCCAACCAAAGCCACCCCATTTTTGTCCCGGTTTTTCAAGCTTGCGGTACATATGAATCGGGCTTGTTCGAGCTGCTCTGCCAACAGCAAATTCCATCACCAAGCAGGGAATTCCAAGAATAATCAGACAAATTATATACACAAGCATAAAGCTTCCGCCGCCGTTTTGACCGCACATCCAAGGAAATTTCCATACATTGCCACAGCCAATGGCACAACCGGCAGAAAGCATAATAAAACCGAGCCTGCTTCCAAGCTGCTCACGAGCCATTATAAAAGGCCTCCTTTAAAATTTACACAAAATATAAAAGTATTATAGCAAAAATTTTAGCATTTGTAAAATTGATAATATTATGTTATAATAGCGAAAATATCGTTTGTAAAAGGAATATTTGACTATGGATACCAATGTACTAAAAACCTTTGTAGCAGTTTGCGAGTATTCAGGCTTTTCGTCAGCAGCCGAAAAGCTTGGCTACACTCAATCTACAGTTTCTTCGCAGATAAAACAGTTAGAAAAAGAATTGAACACCATACTTTTTGACCGATTTTACCACAAAATCAGCCTTACAGCCGACGGAATAATTGTTCTTCAACACGCAAGAAATATTCTTGAATCGCACGAAAAAATGCTTGAAGCTTTGAGAACTCCTGAGCACATTGAGGGGAATATTCGACTTGCCATGTCAAGCTCGGTTTGCAATCGTTATTTCAAAAATGATTTTCTTGAATTTCGCAAGCGTTTTCCCGACATTCGCCTTGTGGTAGTCGAAAGCGGTACGGAGCAGATGTTTGATATGCTGAGGAAAAACGAGGTTGATTTAATTTTCACGCTCGACAGTCATATTTATGATTCCGAGTTTGTTATTTGTGCAGAGCATAAAGAAGAAGTGCATTTCATTTCAGCTATAAATCACCCTCTTTTGCAGAGTAATAATCTTTCGCTAAAGGATATTTGTTGTGAGGATTTTGTTCTTACCGAAAGCAATATGAGCTACAGAAAATTGCTCAATAATGCCCTCTCTGCTCAATCCCTTGAAATTCAGCCGATTCTCGAAATTGGAAATCCACTACAGATTTGTTCTCTCATAAAAGACAGCAAAATGGTTTCATTTTTGCCCGACTTCATCACAGACGAATATTTCAAGTCAGGAGAAATCAGCCACCTGCCAATCGAAGATTTTGAAGTGTCCGTATGGACTCAGCTTCTTATTCACAAAAACAAATGGCGTTCCCCTGCTTTGAACGCCTTTATTGATTTTTACGATGATGTTATTGGAAAATAGAATTTT
>NZ_JBGVJL010000155.1:0-7076 GCF_045129435.1 Ruminococcus sp.
ACTGATACTTCCGGTCTCTTATCACTCACCGGAACGAGTGTTAATTTGCCTGCTGGCTTGGTAACGAACTGTCCCAAAATCTCAGCGAAGGCTTCCTTACCCATGAGCTTTTCAAAAGCGGTAGCAACTTCATTTATCGCCTCCATAAGATTTACCAATAAAAGAATTTTTTCATTTTCTGTTATTAATTCATCAGTGTACCACTCTTTTATTTGAAGTCTAATAGCATCTATTATCATTGCATTTCTCTCAGTGAAATATTTTCTTTCAATCCCACAAAACTGCAATGATGCTGGACTATACTCTCTCCAGAAGTATCCCTGCACTCCTTCAACGCTATTCAATGCAGCAATCACACGATCATATCCCCCCAATGCCTCAAAATTAACCTGAGCATCTGTGAATAACCTTGCTCTTGAAATATAACCTGCATATAACATCTGGTCATTTATTACTACCGGCCATCCTTTATTTGCGGCTGCTATTGCCACATGTCCCATTCCGCAGAACGCATCAATAAATCTTCCATTTCCTGAATACTTATCTATATATCCATTAATTTCATCTATAAGCCTAGCTTTAGAGCCTATATACCTATATCCCATTGTCTATCACCTTATTTTTCTTTCTTGGATCCTCAGGTTTTATTGCATCTTCCGGAATTAACCACATATTTCCTTTATATTCGGCCCCTGGTATCCTTCCGTTTTTACAATAAAGAGACACTCGTCTCTGTGAAACGTTCCATTTTTTTGAAAATTCTGCAGTAGTTAAATATTGCATTTCTTCCCTCCATAAAAACAATATCCACACGCTAATTATATTCCTTCGCCGGAACACTTTCAACTGATTATATGGGTGCAACTATTCGCGGACACCATAATTCTACCGATACTATTCCGGCGCACAACTTTGGTATCAACAAATTTTTGCACCCCTCTTAAATTTCTATTTTCTTTATACATTTTTTCCTGCTAAAAACACAGGTACATATTTACAAAAAAGCCCTCAACCCCGCTTAAACTGGGCATTTCTTTGATAGTAAGCACACCGTCTCCACATGTGCTGTTCTTGAAAACATGTCGCAAGGGGTTACTTCTTTGGTTTTATAGCCGTTTGACTCAAAAATCTGCAAATCTCTTGCAAGGGTGGCAGGGTCGCAGGATACATACACCACACGCTTTGGCGACATCTGAGATACTGTAAGGATTACATCTTCGCCGCAGCCCTTTCTTGGTGGGTCAAGAACTACGACATCTGGGTTTAGTCCCTCTGCCTTGAGCTGTGCCGCTGCCTTTGAAGCGTCTGCACAAATAAATCTTGCATTCTCTATACCGTTTGCTTTTGCATTTTCATTGGCGTCCTTTATGGCATCCTCCACAATTTCAGCACCGACTAAGGTTTTGCAATTTTCTGCCATTGTAAGTCCTATTGTGCCTGTTCCGCAGTACAAGTCAAGCAAAATTTCATTTTTTTGCAAATTTGCATATTCCTTTGCTTTGCCGTAAAGCTTTTCTGCCTGAGCACGGTTTACCTGCCAGAATGAGAAAGGCGAAATTTTAAATTTCAATCCGCACAAAACATCGGTAATGTGGTCACTGCCATAAGCTACACGATTTTTCTTACCTAAAATAACATTTGTTTTTTCTCTGTTAGAATTAATAATCACGCTCTTTAGATTAGGCAAGCCTTCCTTTAACATTCTTACAAGCTCGTCCTCTTGCTTTAAGCCGTTTCCGTTTACCACATAGCAAACCATAAGTTCATTTGTAATCTCACCGAGTCGCATATACAAATGTCTGAGTCTGCCTTTACCTGTTGACTCATCATAAATATCCGCATTGGTTTTTTCAATAAATTCCTTAGTAATTTTTATTACAGAATTAAAAATTTCAGGCTGTAACAGGCAATCATCACAAGGAATAATTCTGTGTGTATGGAATGAATAAAAGCCGAACACCGCACTTCCATCCTTTGCCCTGCCAATTGGGAACTGAGCCTTGTTTCTGTATCGGTCAGGTTTTTCACAGCCAATTATATTTTTAAACTCAAAGTCTTTGATTCCGCCGATTCTCGTCACAGCGTCATACACACGCATTGACTTAATTTTTAACTCTTCATCATACGAAATATGTCGCCAAGTACAGCCGCCGCATTTAGAAAACTGCGGACAGTCAACCTCTATTCTTGCAGAAGATGGCTTTATTATTTTTTCAATCTTGCCGAAAGCATAGGTTTTCTTAGTTTTTAATATTCTGACTTCAAGCTCATCTCCTACAGCAGAAAGCGGAACGAAAACCGCAATGCCGTCCTCGGTCTTGCCCACTCCGTTTCCCTCGGCGGTAGCTGAAGTTATATTTAATTTAATAATATCATTCTTAACTAAATTCACAATAAATCACCGATTATATTTTAACATTTTTAATATACATTGGCAATATAAAAACTAAAATACGAAAAAATATATTACAAATTCAAAAAAGGTATTTATTTTTTTCGGCGATAGCCTTATAATATAAGGTAGAATTTTTGTGAATGGAGAATGAGTGTTTTGAATTACGACAAATTGCTTGATAATATAAAAAGGATTCATTTTATCGGAATCGGCGGCAGTGGTATGTGTCCGCTTGCCGAGATTTTAAACAGTGAGGGCTATCAGCTTTCCGGCTCTGATATGAACGAGGGCGATACTCTCGACAGAATTAAAGGCTACGGAATCCCTGTATATATGGGACATCGTGCAGAGAACATTGACGGTGCTGAGCTTGTGGTTTATTCCGCTGCTATCAAGGAGAATAATCCTGAGAGAAAGGCAGCCGTTGAGCAGGGTATTCCTTGCATTGAGAGAAGCGTTATGCTCGGCGTTGTTACAAGACGCTACCAGAAAAGCATCGCAGTTTCTGGTACACATGGCAAAACCACAACCACAGCTATGCTTTCACAGGTACTTATCGGCAGTGGCTTTGACCCGTCGGCAATCATCGGAGGTAAACTTCCTTTCATCGGCGGCAACAGCTATGTTGGTCAGAGTGACATCATCGTGTGCGAGGCTTGCGAGTATGTTGATACATTTCTTCAGCTTAACCCGTTTATCTCAATTATCCTTAATATTGATGCAGACCACCTTGATTACTTCAAAAATCTTGACAACATCAAGAAGTCTTTCAACAAGTTTGCAAAGCAGACAACAGGCTTGCTTGTAATCAACGGTGATGACGAAAATACACTTGAGGCTGTCAGTGATGTTGATATTGAAAAAATCACCTACGGTTTCGGTGAAAATTGTGATTACAGAGCAGTAAATATTTCTGCCGACAAGGGCGTTCACGAGCAGTTTGACATCTACTACAAGGGCGAACTTCTTACAAACATCAAGCTTATTGTTCCGGGTAAACACAATATCTACAATGCACTTGCCGCTGCTGCTACTGCACATTATCTTGGTGCAACTCCAAAGGAAATTGCTGAAAATCTTCATAAATTTGGCGGTGTACATCGCCGTTTTGAAATTCTCGGCACACCTGAGGGAATCACAGTTGCAGATGACTTTGCTCACCACCCAACCGAGCTTACCGCAACACTCAACGCAGCTATGAATATGGGCTTTAAAAAGGTATGGGCAATCTTCCAGCCACATACATTCTCAAGAACAGCACTTCTTCTTGATGATTTTGCAGAGGCACTTAAAATTCCGGATGTTGCAATCATCTCGGAAATTCTTCCGGTAAGAGAAACCAATACATACAACATCTACTCAACCGACCTTGGTGCAAAAGTGCCAAACTCAGTCTGCCTTGACACATTTGAGGAAATCACAGACTATGTTTGCAAGAACGCAAAAGAGGGCGACCTCATTCTCACAATGGGTGGCGGTAATGTTTATATGTGTGCAAATATGATTTACAATCAGCTCAAGTATAACGAGGAGAATAAGTGATTTCATAACAATAAATAAAAATTTTCAGCCTGACTTCATACGAAATCAGGCTGATTTTTTGCTTAAATCTTTATTTATTTCTAATATCGTCAATTATCATTTGTATATGAGCAATCTGCTTTTGTGATAACCCCGAAACATCTACGGTTTGCCTCTCGTTAATGCCAAGCAGATAATCGGCACTTACTGAATAGGTATTTACTATTTTAGTAAGCATTTCCACAGACGGCTGAATATTGTCATTTTCCCAATTACTTATAGTTTGCTTTGTAACATTAAGGACCTGTCCGAATTGCACCTGATTTAATCCGAGGAATAATCTTAATTCACGAATTCTTTTACTTAACATACCAACACCCCAAATATAATTATTACAATACTATTGTATGACTTTTTATTTATACCATGGCAAAAATATCATTAGGCTGAATTTCAAAGACCTTGCAAAAGGCAATTATTTCTATATCGGTTATAAATCTTTTTCCACACTCAATTCTTTGAATTGCATTTTTGTCTAAATCCAATCCAAAAAGCTGTAGTTTTTCCGCAAGCTGTCTTTGACTGCATTTAGGATTTAATGCAAGTCTTAATTCCGCAATCCTCTTTCCACATACATTATTCATACTTTCATTTTTATTTTTAAACATATTTTATACTCCTTTGACATTTAGTGCTTGTCAATAAGAATATTTTATGCTATAATACACCTGTAATTGACATTCAGTGAGTGTCATTACTGAATAAATGTTAATTATTAATGAGTTTTAAGGAGGTGTTTATAAAATTATATAAATATTCAAGTTTTACTATAATTAATAGTTAAAAGTGATTTTGATTTAGAAGTAAAAAATATTATCAGTTTAGAAAGGAAATGAATTTATGAAAATCAAAAAATCAATAACACTATTTTTACTATGTTCAATAGCACTGTCTTTATTTGCCGGATGTAATGGAAATAGCAAAAACAATGAAAATTCAGTTAATGAAACAACAAATTTTTCAACAGTAGAAACATCTAAACAACAAGAAACCCATAAAAATACCAGTAATGCAAACTATATAGGTGACAGAAGTGTACAATATGACAAAGCAACTCAGCAACATCTTGTTTTCTTTTCTTTTTCTGAATATGAAGACTCCAACTACCTTACTCCGGATGCTGACATTCACATAAAAATTGTAAATAACAACGGTGATGAAGTGTACAACAAAACAACATCAGTAACCGTAGATGATTATGCAATGTGGACAAATCAATACCAAGATCTAAATCACTTAATGGGAACTGTTTACATACCAGATAATGACATAACACTTGGAAGCACACCAGATGGAACTTTGACTTTGTCAGCTGATGTTGCAGGAGGCTATAGTTTTGAAGAAAAAGCTTTGAATATATATGATCTACCTTTAGCCGAAATTTCTATCAGTACACCAAATTTACCTATTGAAATCAATGAATATAACTATAAAAATGAACTCAAAACTACTATTTCAGTAGAAGAGATGAGTTTTGAAGGTTCAGAATACGGCTCTTTAACAGTAAAATTGAAAGCGAAAATGCTCTATAACTCTGAAGGAGATAACAAAAGCAGTTCACCATCAATTGGATACAAAATAAAAGATGAAAATGATATTGTTGTTGGTTCTGGTAGTATGATTCTTAACGCAATTAAAGTAGGCGAAACAGTAAGCGATACTTCTTATATTAATGGTGATTATGTTTTAGGTAAAAAATATACAATGGAATTATTAGATACAGAATAAATTATTAGCCCGTAGTTGACTATAACTACGGGCTTCTTGTCAATTAAAAACTGCCACTCATTACAAGTGGCAGTCTTTAAGAAAAAATATGAAATGTATAAGGGATTGGTTAGTTTATCAGCCTGCAAGTGCTGCACCGAGTGCTTTACAATTTGCTGTGGCTTCATCATCGGGAGCGTCATTGCAGATAACACTTTCTGCTGCGAGAACCGCACCTGCCGCATTGCAGGTATCCTCCCATGTTCTCATCCATTCGCCGTCACCCCAGCCATATGAGCCGAAGAGTGCGATTTTTTTACCGCTGAGCTTTGCTTCACATTCATTGAAAACAGGCTCAAACTCTGTATCCTCAAGTGTTTCGGCACCCATTGCAGGACAGCCAAAGGCGATTGCGTCAAACTCATCTACCTTATCGGCAGAAAAATCTGCTACATTAAATACAGAAACCTCTGCTCCTGCTCCTTTTGCACCCTCAGCAACAGCATCTGCCATTGCCTCTGTGTTACCTGTTCCACTCCAGAACACTACTGCTATCTTACTCATAACTTAATTACTCCTTTGTAAATTATACTGTAAGTCGTTTTATTGACGACCCTTGCAAATATTTTTTGCAATATATATTAGTACATTTTTTGTACTTTTCAAATGTCTTTTTTGCGTTTACCTCATCGTGATAGACTTTCCAACAACCACAGCACTTAAAGTTCTTACCCTTGTTTTCGATAAATCCGATTACATCATCAATCGGATAACCTAAAAACAAGCCGATTTCGTGTGGAAAGCCACCGCAAGAATACACTCTTTTTGAAAGTTCCTTTAAAAGTTCGTCCTCGCTCTTGCCATTGTAGCCGATCGAGGTAAGATAACTTGAAACCTTAGTGTCACTGACATCTTGCATTAGCTTGTCGGGGCGATAAACATAAATCAACGCTCTTTCGGACGAACAGTACAGTACACGGATTGACACACCTTTTGCGTTGAGAACAAAGTTTAGGGAGATAATATCTTTTTTCAGCTTTTGAACGCTGTCAATTCGGCAATTAACCAGATTGCCTGTTTTTATATTCGCCAAGGTCGGTGAACAATGGCGGACTAAAATTTCTTCAGACATATTACTCCTTTATAGTTAGTTTAAGCTAACTATTCTTTTAAAAATTTCGCCCTTACAGGCGTTGATTTAAGTTTATTCTGCAATTATAGAGGTACAATTACAATAATGGAAAGATTCTTGCTTTGGTTAGTTATCACTAACTTATTGCATATTTATAATACAACATCTTCCTCTATTTGTCAACACCTATTTGAAAATTTTTTTAATAATTTTTTGCTTGCAATTTTGATTGGTACAGTATATACTATATACATAAATAAT
>NZ_JBGVJL010000156.1:0-3306 GCF_045129435.1 Ruminococcus sp.
GCTGTTATGTATTGCTCTGAAAAACAAAAAAGTCAAGAATATTCTTTGTCTTGACTTTATTTGAATACAATATTAAATTTGGTTATGAGGTTGCTTTATAACCCCATTTTCACTCTGAAAATAAACTTTATTCTGAAACTAAACTCCAGAAAAAGTGAAACGATTCTTGATTGTAGAATATTCGTAGCCTTAGCCAAAACTAAAATCCAGTAGATAAGCCAAAATCTTTGGGAATGGCTTATCTACTGGATTTTTTGGTTGTATTAATGCAACACGAGTTGCATTAAATTAACATCAAATTGCATTAATTAAACACATCAGATGACACGCAGATGACACAAAAAATATTAAAAAAGTTAAAAAACACTTGACAAATACACCTATTAGGTGTATAATATAAACAGAGTTAAGGAGGTGAGAAAATTGCAAGATTTCTTTTCTTGTTGGTCGTGTATAGTAAGTACAATCGGTTTAATAGTTGCAATACTTACATACAGGGACAACAAAAAGAAAAACCGTTCCCAAAAGCCCGGAAAGCGAAAAAGGAAACGGTAGTTATTAATTGAACAAGCCCCGAGTCTTCTCGGGGTAAGTTCTAATATTATTATAGGAGGTATTTATTGTGTTGTCAATAGGTTTGTTTATGATAATTTCTTCGGTTGCTTTTTTAGTGTCAGGCTATTGTATGCAAGGATTTGTTGCAGTAATATTTTCCGCTATTTCTGCTCTTTTGTCAACAACAGGAGCAATATTAATTATATATAATTTTATAAAAAGGAAGAAAAATAATGAATAAAATTAAAGAAGCAAGGATTGCAACAGGTCTTAGCAGAGCTGATGTTGCCAAAATAATGGAAGTACCGTATCGCACTTGGGAAAACTGGGAAAGTGATAATAATCCCAACTACCCTAAACCATACTTTGAACGACTTATTCTGAAAGAACTTGAAAACATCCGTAAATAACAAATAGTCCCTCAGATACCGTTTTGGTACTCGAGGGGCTAATCTTATGTATGCTAATCTTTTGTATCTGTGTCGGTTTTATTTTCAACTGTATTTTTCAGTCTGTGAACTATGTTGACAAGAAATTTTGGGATTGGCGTACCCAATTCAGCGAGGTTTTCGAGGATTGAAATAAGCTCATTTATAATAAGCCAAATCGTTACAATTAAACCGCAACAATATGTGACACCTATATCAACATTTGCCGCCGCTAAGCCTGTACAGATTAAATAATCTACAACACCGGCAACA
The DNA here is from genome assembly GCF_045129435.1 of Ruminococcus sp. Taxonomy (GTDB): domain Bacteria; phylum Bacillota; class Clostridia; order Oscillospirales; family Acutalibacteraceae; genus Ruminococcoides. The sequence continues at coordinate 1,257 of NZ_JBGVJL010000156.1, forward strand.
ACCACAAGAGCAAGATAGCTTGCTTTTTTCAAAATGCCAATTAAACCTGTTTTACTTTTTAATTCACCGTTTCTGTACGCTGCTGTCAATCCCGTGATATAATCAATAACCATTACAGTAATGAGTACGAGGATTGGAATAAGTAAGATATTAAAATATGATACAAGTGCACCAATCGCCACCGACACAGTAGCCTGAATAATATTATCTTTCATTGTTTTAAACCTCCGTTATGTCAAAGTAATCTGCAAGCCGTCAATCTTTGTACCGATAACACCTGCGTAACCGTCTTGCTCTGCATCGTGCTCGGTGTTGTGCTGATACGGCATAAATTTGTTTTTGCCCTGCTTGCGTGCTCTGTATGTAGCCTTAAAGTCACCGACACCGCTAAACTCGACCTGTACGGCATCAATAACCTTGCCAAGGATACCCGCATAACCGTTGTTGCTGTCGTTGATGTCGTAGCCGTCTACCCAGTCGAGCCAGTCACCGTTGAGCAAATGTACTCTGTACTTTATATCGCCTTTGCTGACCTTAACCGCAACGGCTGAAATAGCTTGTTTCTTTCGTCCTGCAATATTTGATAAACCTTTGACTTCATCATACCACTGACCGTCAGCATACACCCTGTAAGTCAGTGTTGGTTTTTCGACCTTAATGTTTTCAAAAACACTTTCGTTATAGATTATGTTTGTGTCAATGTTACCACCATAACCGCTTACTCGTCCTGTTGAACTATTTTGCCAGATGTCACAAGTTAGTTCGTTTGTAGAATTATATTGTGCAAGCCAAATACTGTATTTGTTTTTAAGTCTATCATAATCGAGATAATTATTAAACCAATTCAGATTAGCATATACACCTGCTCTGTAGTTGTTTTTCTTGATTGTTTCGCAAAAGCGTTCTGCAATTTCCATTAGCCTTGTTTTACCTAACTTAATTTGAGATGAGTCCTCAAGGTCATAATAAATTGGCATATTAAGTGACTTGCCCTTGATGCACTCAAGGCAAGCCTTAGCCTCTCGCTCGGCATCATCGGCACTGCTTGCATAGCTGTACCAATAGACACCGATTTTAAGTCCTGCTGATTTTGCCTCCTTGTAATGACTCTCAAACATCGTATCCTTTTGTGATGTCTCTCTGCCGTAACCGGCTCTGATAATCATCGCTTTTATGCCGCTGCTCTTGAGCTGCTTATAATTGATGTTTTGCTGCCATTCACTGACATCAACAAGTGACACGCCCTTACTCATTCGATATACCCCATTTCTCTGTAATAGTCTTTTTCGGCTTTGATTTCTTCATCAGTAATACTGTTTATGTCTTCATCAGACACTCTCATTACTGCCTTGATTTTTTCTCTGTCAGTGTCGTATGCAAGTGCCTTAAGTACCTGTCTTTTTGTCTGTTCGTTCATTTTTATTCCTCCTCGATTGTTATGTTATGCAAACAAATTGGATACACCAGTTCAGCGAGAGCTGATGTATAATACATTGTTGCCGCTTTGTTTGGGTGTATTGCTGTTTTTTTGTTGCTACTGTTATATGTTGACCAGTCCGTATAGTCAGGATTAGACCACCATGCTGTTATTGCTGTAAAATCACAAACGGCACAGCTAAACTCACTTGCAAGTTTAAAGATAATCTCTCTAACATATTGATGCCAATTTTGCAACAGTAGGAAATTACACTTATATTTATATTCCAAGAACAGATGTTGAAAATGTAATATTAAATTTTTCAGGTTGTATTTTTAATAATGTGGATTTTAATAATTTAAATAGTTGGCAAAACAGAGAAAAAATTAAAACACATAAATTCTATTTTACTGATAATTGTTGTTTTAATATCAAAAAACATTTGTTTACTCAGAGTAAAAATGATGAAGATGTGGAGGTTAAATACTGTACCCTTTATCTTGCAATGAAAACTGTAATGCAAAACTGTTCTTTAATCAATAAAATGAAAACAGATGATAATACTAAAATTTGTATTTACATCAAAACAGACAACAATTTTGGAAACAATTTTGATGTAGATATAAAATTTAT
>NZ_JBGVJL010000157.1:0-8401 GCF_045129435.1 Ruminococcus sp.
GGCAAGGATACCATTCTTGAAAACGGCAACTCTTTTTATGAGCTGCTCGACTTAGGCTTTGGCAAATGCAGATTTGCCCTTGCTACTAAAAAAGGCTATGACTTTTACAGCGGATACAACACAAAAACCATTGCGACAAAATATCCAAATGTAACAAGAGCATTTTTTGATGATAAAAATATGGATGTCAGAATTATTAAGATTGAGGGCTCAGTAGAGCTTGCTCCGCTTGTCGGACTTTCTGACGGAATAGTTGATATTGTAGAAACAGGTTCAACACTTAAAGCAAACGGACTTGAGGTTATTGAGTGGGTAACAGAGATTTCTGCAAGACTTATTGCAAATACTGCAAGCCTCAAGCTGCGTAAGGCAGAAATTGAGGAGCTTCAAAAGAAACTGGAGGCTGTAACAAAATGATTACTACTGTAATTGCTGACGGAAAAAAGGAATACGATTTTATTGAGCTTCTCAAAAGCAGAGCTCAGAACTCGGACAAAAATGTTATTCCGATTGTATCTGAAATAATTGAAAATGTTAAGACAAACGGCGATAAAGCTGTGTATGATTACACGGTTAAGTTTGACGGTAAAGCACCGGAAAAGGCTGAAATTTCTGCTGATGAAATAGATGCTATTATTGCCGAGTGCGACCCTAAATATATTGAAACAGTAAGAAAAGCCGCTAAAAATATTGAGGACTTCCATAAGCGTCAGGTTCAGCAGAGCTGGCTTACAACAAAGAAAAACGGCGTTATTATGGGACAACGTATCAGAGGCTTAAAGCGTGTAGGTATTTATGTGCCCGGCGGTACAGCTGCTTATCCGTCATCTGTACTTATGAATGCAATTCCTGCTAAAATTGCAGGTGTTGAGGAAATCGTAATGTGCACACCTCCAATGAAAAACGGCAAACCAAACCCAAATATTCTTGCTGCCGCAAAGCTTGCCGGAGTTGACAGAATTTTCCTTATGGGCGGTGCTCAGGCTGTTGCAGCTATGGCATACGGCACAGAAAGCGTACCAAAGGTTGACAAAATCGTTGGTCCGGGCAACATCTTTGTTGCTACTGCTAAAAAGCTTTTATACGGCACTGTTGACATTGATATGATTGCAGGCCCAAGTGAGATTCTTATTATTGCTGACAAATCAGCTAATCCAAAATTCCTCGCCGCTGACCTTATGAGTCAGGCAGAGCATGACAAGCTTGCTTCTGCAATTCTTCTTACAGATTGCGAAGAGCTTGCAGATAAGACAGTAAAAGAGCTTGAAAGACAGGTTCAGACACTTTCGAGAAATGAAATCATCAATTCTTCACTCGACAATTTTGGTGCTATTATTGTATGCAGTGATATGAAGCAGGCTGTTCTTTTTGCAAATGAGCTTGCTCCTGAGCACCTTGAGGTTTGCTGTGAAAACCCAATGGAATATGTGGGCAAGCTTGACAACGCAGGCTCAGTATTCCTCGGCAACTACTCACCTGAGCCGCTCGGCGACTACTTTGCAGGCCCTAACCATGTTCTTCCTACAAGCGGTACAGCAAGATTTTTCTCACCGCTTTCAGTTGACAGCTTTGTAAAGAAGTCAAGCTTTATCTGCTACACAGAGGAAGCACTCAGAAATGATGCTCAGGATGTAGTAAGATTTGCAGATACAGAGGGGCTTACCGCTCATGCAAATTCAATCAAAGTCAGATTTGACGATATTGATTTTGAATAATGGAATTTATTAAAATTTTGTAATATTTATTGTAAATCGTCTTTAAAAGGGATATAATCATATAGATTGAGTTTTAAAACTTAATCCGACTACTTATTTGAGGTGAGAAAATGCGTCAGACAGAAATCAGCCGTAAAACAAAGGAAACTGATATTAAGCTTTCACTTTGCCTTGAGGGCGGTAATATTTCTATTGATACAGGCATTGGATTTTTTGACCATATGCTCAATTCCTTTGCTACACACGCAGGTTTTGGACTTGAGCTTAAAGTCAAGGGTGATTTGTATGTTGACGAGCATCATACAGTTGAGGATACGGGTATAGTCCTCGGCAAGGCATTTTCTCAGATTTTACAGGATAAATCTTCAATCGACCGTTTTGGCAGCTTTTATGTGCCAATGGACGAAGCACTCACTTTTGCTTCTGTTGATATAAGCGGCAGACCGTTTCTTGTGTTTGATGCAGAATTCCCACAGGAAATGTGCGGTCAGTATAACTGTGCAATGACAGTTGAGTTTATGAGAGCCTTGGCTTACAATGCAGGTATTACTCTGCATATCAAGTCTATGTATGGTGATAATTCTCACCATATTACTGAGGCCATCTACAAAGCTGTTGCACATGCACTCAGACTTGCTGTAAAAGAAAATTCCTCAAATAAGCCACTTTCCACCAAAGGAGTTTTATAAATGATTATTTTACCTGCAATAGATATTAAAGACGGTAACTGCGTAAGGCTTTTTAAGGGTGACTACGCAACAGTTGAAAAGGTATGCGACACACCATACAAGGCAGCAGAACTTTTCAAAGCAGCCGGTGCACAGTATATGCATATGGTTGACCTTGACGGTGCTAAAGATGCTACACTTGCAAATGCAGATTTAATTATAGATGTTGCTAAGCAGAGCGGACTTAAAGTTGAGGTAGGCGGCGGTATTCGTGATATGGGTGCTATTGAGCGTTACCTTAACAATGGTCTTGATAAGGTAATTTTAGGCTCAGCCGCTGTTAAAAATCCTAACTTTGTTATTGAAGCGGTAAAGGCTTTCGGCGATAAAATCGTAGTCGGCATTGACGCTAAAAACGGTATGGTTTGTGCCGAGGGTTGGATTGATGAGTCAGAAATCAACTACATAGAGCTTGCAAAGCGTATGGAAGACATCGGCGTTTCTCAGATTGTATTTACAGATATTGATCAGGACGGCACACTTGCCGGTCCTAATTTAAAGCAGCTTGATGACCTTGTTCACGAAGTATCCTGCAAAGTTGTGGCAAGCGGTGGTGTATCTGTGCTTAAAGATATTATCAACCTTTCAGAGCTTGATGTGTATGGTGCAATCTGCGGTAAGGCTATTTACACAGGCAACCTCGACTTAAAACAGGCCATTGAAATTACAAGTAAGATTTAAGGAAAGTACCATGGATTTTGATAAATTTTTTGTTAAATCAGATTTGATTCCTGCTATTATTCAGGAAAAATCTACAGGCGAAGTACTTATGCTTGCCTATATGAATAAAGAGAGTATGAAAAAGACCTTTGAAACCGGCTACACATGGTTCTGGTCAAGAAGCCGCCAGGAACTTTGGAACAAGGGTGCTACTTCTGGTCATCTTCAAAAGGTAATTGAAGTTTTCGGTGACTGCGATGACGATACTCTGCTTATTACAGTTGAGCAAACAGGTGCAGCCTGCCACACAGGCAACCATTCCTGTTTTTATACAAAATTAAAATAATAATAAAAGGGTGAATTCAAGTGAACGAGAAAGAAATTCTTTCAGCACTTTATCAGACAGTTGTAAACAGACGAGATAATCCAAAGGAAGGTTCATATACCTGCTATCTGCTCGACAAAGGAATTGACAAAATTCTTAAAAAAGTAGGTGAGGAGTGCAGCGAAACAATTATTGCCGCTAAAAATGGAGATAACAGCGAAACTGTTTACGAAATCGCAGATCTCATCTATCATCTTACTGTTATGATGGTTCAGCAGAACATTCCTCTTGAGGATGTACTTGCAGAGCTTGACAAGCGTAGTGAAAAGACCGGCAACTTAAAGCAGTTCCATACTGTTGATAAAAATTCTTGATAAAACAAAAACCCTATGGCAAATGTCATAGGGTTTAAAAATGTATAAATATATTTAAGCGGCAACCATATACTTTGAAAGTGCATTTGTAAAGCTTTCGGTAGGCTCTGAATTAAGGATAAGCTCGACCGGTTTGTTAATATCCAACGAGAAAAATCCCATAATTGAGTGTCCATCAATGGCGACATCGCCGTTTTTAATCATAATTGTTTCGTGGGGAAACTTAGTAAAAATTTCAAATACATCCATAATTTCTGCTCTGCTTGTAATTGTAATCGGAATACTAAACATCTTATATCTCCTCGTTAAAATAATAACAACACTATAATACCATTTTTTAATCAATCATTCAATAATAAAATAAGCAATATTTTAAAATCCACAAATTACACTAAAAAAAGGAAAATGAGTATGAATTTTAATATAATTACCCTCGGTTGTAAGGTAAATCAATATGAATCACAGGCTATGCGAGAGGATTTGCTTAAAAACGGCTTTGAACTTGCCGAGCCTAATTCTCCGGCAGACATTACAGTTATAAACAGTTGTACTGTAACCTCTGTAAGTGACGCCAAAAACCGAAAGCTTATAAATAAAATCCGCAGAGAAAATCCTGACGGAATCATTGTCCTCACAGGCTGTATGCCACAGGCTTTTCCTGATAAGCAGGAAAACTTTGAAAACTGCGACATTGTACTTGGCAACGCAAAAAGAGCCGAGCTTGTTCCTGCAATTTGTGAATATATTGAAAACCATATGAAGAATGTTTTCATTACTCCTCACCCTGTAAAGCACGAAGAATTTGAGGATTTATCTATATCTTCACTTGGCGAGCATACCAGAGCCTTTATAAAGATTGAGGACGGCTGTAATCGTTTCTGCTCATATTGCATCATTCCTTTTGCAAGAGGCAGAGTCCGTTCAAAAAGCCTTGATGCATTAAGAGAAGAAGTTGAGAGAATTGCCAACAACGGTTACAAAGAGGTTGTGCTCGTTGGTATAAATCTTTCTGCCTATGGTCAGGATGAAGGTCTTAATCTTGCCGATGCGGTAGAATGTGTTTGTGCACAGGAGGGAATAGAGCGAGTAAGACTTGGCTCTGTTGAGCCGGAACAGATGGACGAGCCAATGATTAAAAGACTTGCCGCTCAGCCAAAATTCTGCCCACAGTTTCACCTTTCTCTTCAGAGCGGCTGTGACAACACATTAAAAGCAATGAACAGACATTACGACACAGCAGAGTATAGCAAGATTGTATCTAATATCAGAAAAACTTTTGACAATTCAACCATAACAACAGATGTAATGGTTGGTTTTGCAGGAGAAACTGAGGAAGACTTCAATGCTTCTATGGATTTTGTTAAGGAAATCGGCTTTGCAAAGGTACATGTATTCCCTTATTCAAGAAGAAAGGGAACTGTTGCTGACAAAGCACCTAACCAGATTGCCCCGAACATCAAAGAACAGCGTGCAAAGGAAATGGGCGAATTGGTTGCAAAATCAAGGGCAGAATTTTTACAGACTCAGGTCGGCAAAATTGAGTCCGTTCTCATTGAACGACTTCGCCATGGCTACCTTGAGGGCTACACAAAGAATTACACACCTGTTCACATTATTTCAGATAAAGAAAATCTCTGCGGTCAGATTGTAAATGTAGAAATCACATCATCCGATGATGATTTCTGTACAGGTACAATAGTTTAATTTTCGGTATCAGAAAATTTCATTGCCTTTGTAAGATTTTCTATTTCAACGCTTGCATTCTCATCTTTAAGTGCCGAATACGAATAAAGCATAATTCCGCTTACTTTTTCGTTTTGCATTGAAATTTTGTATTCTTCAGAAAGAATACTGTTGCTGTTAAGCCAAGTGCCTTCATCAGCGTCAGTATTTGCCTTGTAACCGGCAAGACCGACATATAATTTTACTTTCTTGTTTATATCAAGGCTACTCCAGCTGTCAAGTGAATTTTCAAATGTAAGAGCAGGATTATCAAGGCTGTAATAAAGCTGCGGACAAATGTAATCTACAAAGCCCTTGCATATGCACCAGGTCTTTACATCAGCGTAAATCTGTGCGTTGTTGTCAATATTTCCTTGCGGAGATATGCCAAATTCAACATTATCTGATGCCTTGTGTATTGCTCTATAAGTATCACAAATCAGCGTATTCACATTTGCAAGCCGCCAGTTGTCAACCGACATTGAATTCATTGTACCGACCGTTTCAACATACTCAGCATATTCCTCTGAGTCAAAATCATCATCTTGTGTCGGGTAGAAGTAATCGTCAAACTGAATTCCGTCAACATCGTAATTATTGACTATTTCAAGTACCCCGTCAATAATCAGCTTTCTCGCTTCCTTGCTTGCCGGATTCAGAAAAATCCCTTTCTCGGTTTCTTCACCAATATCATAATTTTGCATATACGGATTGCTGTCGCTTAGTATCTGTGGTGTGCTGTCGGTGCTGATTCTGTAAGGATTCACCCATGCGTGAATGTCAAGCTCCAATTCTTGACAGACATCGCACATCACCTTTAATGCATCATATCCGGGAGAAACTCCCTGTTCGCCGCTTAAAATATGCGAATAGGGGAAATAGGCTGATTCATATAAAGCGTCACAAAACGGTCGCACCTGCACAATAAGCGTGTTAAAACCGGCATTTTTGCAGGTTTGTGCAATGTTTTCAAACTTATTTCTGAATGAATGTTCGCTTTTATCCGCTTCATTCTGCATATCAAGTTCTATGTACGATACCCACACTCCACGCATAACTTTTTGCGATTCTTCGGTTCGGGTATCTACGGCATTGTCAAAAGTAGCTGTATCAACAGTTGCCGTCGATACAGGCTTTTCCGTTTGATTTCCTGTATAGGCTCTCGCAGCAAGTGCAGACACAAGCAAGGCTACAGACAATATGGCAGGTGCAAGTTTTTTTACAGACATTAAAATCCTTCCTTTTGAGGTGAAATATGGAAATATATTCACAATTACTTTTGATTTACCTTATCCTGATAAATCTTATATCAATAATTGTAACAATATCCGATAAAATAAAAGCAATAAAAAGAAAGTGGCGAGTACCGGAAAGCACATTACTCTTGCTTTCTGCCTTAGGCGGCAGCGTGTCAATGTACATAACAATGCTTATAATCCGCCACAAAACCAAACATCCGAAATTTATGGTTGGTATTCCTGTTATTTTTGTTTTGCAATGTATTTTAGCATTTCTTATTTGGAGATATATTTATGCCTGAAAAGCTGATTTTTACTGTACCAAAAGAATATGACGGCGTGAACGCACAGAATTTTCTTCGTTCATATTGTGGACTGTCTTCAAGAATGATAACACGATTAAAGCGTGAAAAAGACGGTATTTTGATGGGTGAAAAAATTTTGCGTACCATTGATACCGTAACAGCAGGAAAAAATGTCATAATCAGTCTGCCTGATGAAAAAATTGGCATTGAACCTGTAAAAGGAAACCTTGATATTCTCTTTGAGGACGATTATATTCTAATTTTAAATAAACCGCATTCAATGCCTGTTCATCCTGTAAAGCAACATCAAAGTGACACACTCGCAAATCTCGTGGCTTATCATTCTCAGAAAAGCGGTAAAGAATTTACATTTCGTGCCATAAACAGACTTGATAAAGATACTTCCGGCATTGTTTTCGTAGCAAAAGACAGATACACTGCAAATGCTGTAAAATTTGCTCTTAATAAAACTTATATTGCTGTTTGTACAGGAAAAATTACGCAAGACGGCACAGTTGACCAACCTATTGCACTCAAAAAAGACTCAAAAATGGTGCGTGAGGTCACTGCTGATGGCTCACCTGCAGTTACTCATTATAAAGTATTAAAAGCAACTGACAGCGACACGCTTGTTAGTCTTGTGCTTGAAACAGGTCGAACACACCAGATTCGTTGCCATATGGCATATTTAGGACATCCTCTCGAGGGAGATGATTTATACGGCGGTAGTCTTGAAAAAATTCAAAGACAGGCTCTGCATTGCGGAAAGCTTGAATTTATTCATCCTATCACCAAAAAATCTATATGCGTTGTCGCACCAATTCCCGAAGATATGGAAAATATTTCCGAGGAAATTAAAAACTATATTACATCTTCAAAAATTTTATAGATTGGCACAGGCAGAAAAGCTTAAAACTTTCCTGCCTGTTTTTTATGCCTTTGAATCCGGAGGCAAATAATTATAAACCTCGTTATATGACTCACGCTCAGCATCATTTACCGGTTCACTCGGTATTAGTCCTGTGCAGTCATAGGTGGAATAAGCATTTGTCATATTGTCAAGACAGCGTTCAAGATTTTTGCTGGCAATAGTATATTCCTTTTGTTTTTTATTATCTTTGTCTTTACTCAAAAAATCACCTCCAATTTTATTTTGTTTCATTACGCAGAATTATATCCAAAGATAATTCAAAAATAAAGTCAAAAAAAGAATAAACTAATAGTATAATTGTACAATTTTAAATCATACTTTTTAAGCAACATTCACATTAGTATGTCATAATAAACAAAAATGTAGTGTATAAATTTAAGTCTAAAAATTCAAAAATTTATTG
>NZ_JBGVJL010000158.1:0-5479 GCF_045129435.1 Ruminococcus sp.
GTGCCGAAAAAGCCATTGACTTTGACAAGGTAATCGAAGAAGTAAAGAATTATCGTGGCAGCGGAAACTTTGCCTTTAACCCGCCTCTTTTCAAAGACGAAGAGGATTACAAAAAATTCACCGAACGCCACGCAAAGGCAACGGTTCTGCAAAAAGAACTTAAAGGCTACAAGGGCAAGGCTTATGTTGGTATGGACGCAGGCTCTACCACAGTAAAGGGTGTTGTCCTCAATGATGACGGTGAATTGCTTTACTCAAAATATCTTCCGTCAAAGGGCAATCCTGTTGAGATTATCAAAAACTTCCTTGAGGAAGTATATACAATCAACCCTGAAATCAACATAATTTCATCAGCCGTAACCGGTTATGGTGAAGAAATTATAAAGAACGCTTTTGATGTTGACTACGGCATAGTAGAAACCATTGCACACTTTACCGCTGCAAAATACTTTATGCCTGATGTTGAATTTATTATCGACATCGGTGGTCAGGACATTAAATGCTTTAAAATTCACAACGGTGCTATTGACAACATCTTCCTTAACGAGGCTTGCTCGTCAGGCTGCGGAAGCTTTTTGCAGACATTTGCAAACGCACTCGGCTACGAAATTGCCGACTTTGCAAAGCTTGGTCTTTTTGCAAAGCGTCCTGTTGACCTTGGCTCAAGATGTACCGTATTTATGAACTCAAGCGTTAAGCAGGCTCAGAAAGACGGTGCGACAATCGAGGATATTTCCGCAGGTCTTTCTTTAAGCGTTGTAAAGAACGCACTTTATAAGGTAATCAGAGCCTCAAGCCCAGACGAACTCGGCAAGAGAGTGGTTGTACAGGGCGGTACTTTCCTGAATGATGCCGTACTTCGTGCTTTTGAGCAGGAAATGGGCGTTGAAGTTGTACGACCGAACATTGCAGGTCTTATGGGTGCTTACGGTGCGGCTCTTTACTCAAAAAATAAATCAAAGGGCAACGGCAAGAGCAAGCTTTCTGATATGAAAGCACTCAAAAGCTTTGTTCACGATATAAAGGTTACTAACTGTGGTATGTGCAGCAACAACTGCCGTCTTACAATCAACAGCTTTGGCGGTGGCAGAAGATTTATTGCAGGCAACCGCTGTGAACGACCAATCACTAAGAAGTCACAGTCAAATGAACTCAATATGTATGCCGCAAAGCTTAAAATGCTTGAGGAATACAAGCCGGTTGAGGGACTTCGCGGTAAACTCGGTATGCCTATGGCACTCAATATGTTTGAAATGTACCCGTTCTGGTACAGATTCTTTACAGAGCTTAAATTTGAAGTGTTCCACTCACCGTTCTCAACAAGAAAGATTTATCAGCGTGGACAGCAGACAATTCCGAGTGACACAATCTGTTTCCCTGCAAAGCTTGTGCACGGTCACATTCAAACCTTGATTGACGAGGGTGCGGAAACTATCTTCTACCCTTGTATGTCATACAACTTTGACGAACATCTCGGCGATAACCACTACAACTGCCCTGTTGTTGCATATTACCCTGAGGTAATTAACAATAATATGAAAGATGTTCAGAAAATCTGCTTTATCAAAGAATACTTCGGTGTGCATATGCCAAAGCATTTTCCGCAAAAGGCTTACGAGGCACTTTCAAAGTACTTCCCCGACCTTACACTCAACGAGGTAAGAAAGGCGGCAAAACTTGCATATGACGAACAGCATAAATACAGGAAAAGAGTAATTGCCAAGGGCAACGAGATTATTGAAAAAGCCGAAAAAGAGGGCAAAAAGATAATGGTACTTGCCGGCAGACCTTACCATATTGACCCGGAGATTAACCACGGCATTGATAAGCTTATTTCAAGCTTTGATGTTGCAATCGTCAGCGAAGATGTGGTATCTCCAAGGGTACAGAAATTCCACACCAATGTACTTAACCAGTGGACATATCATTCAAGACTTTATGCCGCTGCAAAGTATGTTACAACAAGAAAGGATATGGAGCTTATTCAGCTTGTTTCCTTTGGCTGCGGTGTAGATGCCATTACTACCGATGAGGTAAGAGAAATTCTTGAAAAAGAAGATAAAATCTACACACAGATTAAAATTGACGAAATCACAAATCTTGGTGCAGTTAAAATCCGTATCCGCAGCTTGCTTGCTGCTATTGATAACGATTAAACCACCGCTTGAAAGGTTGTGCTTTAAATGGCTGAGCTAAAATATGACAGCAAAACAGGTCGTTTGCTTTTTACAAAAGAAATGAAAAAGGAATACACAATCCTTATGCCGAATATGGCACCGATTCATTTCAATATACTTCAAAATGTTTTTAACTATTACGGCTACAAGTCAGAGCTTCTCGACACCTGCGGCCCTGAGATTGCACAGACAGGTCTTAAATATGTTCATAATGATACCTGTTACCCTGCACTCCTTGTAATCGGACAGTTTATTCACGCATTGCAGAGCGGCAAATATGATGTGCATAAAACTGCCCTTATGATTACTCAGACAGGCGGCGGCTGCAGAGCCTCAAACTACATTTTCCTTTTAAGAAAGGCTCTTAAAAAGGCAGGCTTTGAGTTTGTACCTGTAATTTCGCTTTCCTTTGGTATGGAAAAGAACAGCGGTTTTTCACTCACACTTCCGCTTATCAGAAGATTTGTGGGCGGTCTTGTGTACGGCGACCAGCTTATGCTACTTTCTAACCAGACAAAGCCTTATGAGGTAAATAAAGGCGAAAGTATGGCACTTGTGGCTGACTGGAGCGAAAAAATTTCCAAAATGCTCATTGAGGGCAACGGCTATACCCTTGAGGAGATTGACGAAAATCTTGATAAAATCACAAAATCCTTTGCAGAAATCAAGCTTAATAAAGTGCCAAAGGTAAAGGTTGGCATAGTTGGCGAGATTTATGTAAAATATTCTAAAATGGCTAATAACGGACTTGAGGAGTTTTTGGCTTCTCAGGACTGTGAGGTTTGCGTGCCGGGTCTTATGGGCTTTGCTTCCTTTAAGGTTGATAACAGAATTGAGGACGCTAAGCTTTACGGCGGCACAAAGCTAAAGGCTACTTTCTGCAAAATGCTGCTTGACTACCTTACAAAGCTTGAAGGTCTTATGATTGAGGCTGCAAAGAAATACAACTTTGTACCGCCACATGAATATGCCCACACAAAACAGCTTATAAAAGGCGTTATCGGTTACGGCAGTAAAATGGGCGAAGGCTGGCTTTTGACAGCAGAAATGCTTGAACTTGCCGAAACAGGCTACGAAAATATTGTATGTACTCAGCCTTTCGGCTGTCTGCCAAACCACATAAACGGCAAGGGTGCAATCCGCAAAATCAAGGAAGTTAATCCAAAGGCAAACATAGTTACCATTGACTATGACCCGGGTGCACCAAAGGTAAATCAGGAAAACAGAATCAAGCTTATGCTTGCTGTCGCAAAAGAAGAGCTTAATAAAGAGCTTGCAGAAAAACAGGACGCAGAGCAAAATTCATAACAAAACAGCAGTCCGATATAATGTAATCGGACTGCCTTATTTTTAGAAAACAGTTTTTGGGGCAAAGTTTGGAAAATAGAGTAGTTACCGACAACAGCTTTGTAACAATCGGAAGTTAAAAGCTTTAAAAACTTTTATGTTTTCTGCTCGAACATAAAAATTTGGTCAACCTTTTTAAAGGTTGTGGGTGTGGGCAAAGCCCACAAATACTTTAAGCTTACGCAAAATTCTGATAGCAAAACAGCTTGCTGTTTTGCGACTTAAACAAAGTGGCGAAAGCATTTTAATGGCGACAGCAACACAAAAAAATATGTTCTTCTAATTTATAAATCATTCATTTTTTAAGGCTGTCGCCCGATTTTGATAAACTTACTCTTTAGCACACAAACAGCATTGCTGTTTGTGCCTAATAAATTGTAATGGGAACAACTTTTCTTGGGCGTTGCCCAAACCCACGAGCCTTTAAAAAGGCTCGACCTAAACTTTTTATTGTTAAGCTATAACCACAACAAAACCAAGCACTAAGCTTACCAAGCATTTAGCAAACTGTCAGAAAATATAGTCTAAAAACTACATATAATAATGTATATAAATTTTTAAGAAGGTGACACATTGAAAAAAGGGAAAGATAAGGCAAAAAAGCCACATAATTTTCTGCTCAGTGTTAAGCAGAACAAAGAGCTTACAGCACTTTATTTTATACTAAGACTTGTAATCATATTCATTTTTGTGCTTAATGTAATTCGTGGCAAATACGAAAGTGCAATGACCTGCGGACTTACATTTATATTGATGCTGATTCCATCATTTATTGACCGCCGACTTCATATTGAACTGCCGAGCGTACTTGAAACCATAATGATACTGTTCGTATTTTCGGCAAATATCTTGGGTGAGATCGGTTCATTCTACGAAAAAATTCCATTTCTCGATACCATATTGCACACCCTCAACGGTTTTATCTGTGCCGGTGTGGGATTTGGTCTTACCGATATTTTAAACAGCAGTAAAAAGGTAAAGTTCAACCTCTCCCCTCTTTTTGTGTGCCTGTTCTCGTTCTGCTTCTCAATGACAGCAGGTACTGTGTGGGAATTCTTCGAGTTTGGTGTTGATACCTTCCTTGGCAAGGATATGCAGAAGGATACCATCGTTACAACAATCAACTCAACCCTGCTTTCCGGTAACGATACAAATGCCGTTACACATATAAGCGGAATTACCTCAACCACAGTCAACGACAACGACCTTGGCATAAACGGCTACCTCGACATTGGTCTTATTGACACAATGAAAGATTTGATGGTAAACTTTGTAGGTGCGGTAGTGTTCAACGGACTCGGCTTTATCTACCTTAAAAACAGAGGTAAAAAAGCAAGCTTTTTAAATAACTTTATTCCAAAAAAAGTTGAAAATACCGAAAATGAGTAAAACAGAATAATATATTAAACACCACGCCCAAGCTTATTATAAATCAAGCTTGGGCGTGGTGTTATGTTTAAAAACTTTTGATTTCGTTTTAAATATTGGGGTAACATTAATAAATTATGGTTTTTATTACGAGAAGATAGTTTGCAAAATAATAATCTTCCTATTCCCGATAATGACTTAGTAACGGTCGGGAGTTAAAGACTTTTAATTTTGTTTATGCTTTCTGCTCGGACAAAAAAATTTAGGTCGAGCCTTTTTAAAGGCTCGTGGGTTTGGGCAACGCCCAAGAAAGTTGTTTTTATTGCAAATTTTCAGGCACAAACAGCAACGCTGTTTGTGTGCTAAGGCAAGGTTTGATAAAACAGGCGACAGGCTTTTAAAAGAAATACTTCATTAATAAATAATAAAGAAGAATGCTTTTGTGTTGCTATCGCAATTATAAGACTTTCGCTGTTGTGTTCAAGCCGCCAAACAGCAAGCTGTTTGGCTATAAAAAATTTGCGTAATCTAAAGTATTGTGGGCTTTGCCCACACCCACAACCTTTGAAAAAGGTTGACCAAATTTT
>NZ_JBGVJL010000159.1:0-4801 GCF_045129435.1 Ruminococcus sp.
AAAAGGCAAAAGAACTTCTCTTTATGCTTGATAAAAACATCAAAAGCGTTGCCGTTACAGTTTCCCCTACCCAAGATCAGCTTGAAATTATACAAAAGCTTGGCTTTGACTTTGTACAGATTCACAGAAATATTTCAGAAGAACTTTTGAACAACTGCAAAACACCGATAATCAGGGCCATTAATGTAAGCTGTATTGAAAGCTTTACAAGTCTTGAAAGCTGTGACAACATCAAAGGCTTTTTGTTTGACTCGGCTGTTCCGGGCAGTGGCAAAAGCTTTGATTGGTCATTGCTTAACAAACTGCCAAAGACAGAAAAAATGCTCATTCTCGCAGGCGGACTCAACCCACAGAATGTGGCAAATGCCATAAAGCAAGTCCACCCATACGCTGTAGATGTAAGCTCAGGAGTGGAACTTTCAGATAAATCAGGCAAGGACGCTGAACTTGTAAAGGCATTTATAGAGAATGTGAGGTTTAAAAAAACTATATAATTCATTTAGCAATAACCGATTATATATATTTTATGCTATTAATTGCAATATATTATGCACTGTGCACTAATTAATGTTTGAAATCTTGGTTATAATTTTTCACGATTTTTGTTGTAATGCTTTTTTATTAATGTTATTATATATTTAAAATTATTATAAAAGGATTTGATACCAATGAGATAAGCAAAAATAAAATATATACAAATATTATTAATAGAGGGGAAAACTATGAAACATTTTTTTAGAAGAACTACATCTTTAATATTAATAGTAGCATTACTAAATACCATATCACTATTTGCTTTAAGTGTATCAGCAATTGATAACAATGTTACCAAGAACAATATGATAATTTATCAATAATACATAATGTCGATTATAGAACAGTTTATTTTTCTGATAATAAAAATTGGGGAGAAGTAAAAGTTTTTTTATGGAATGAAACTGCTTCATATTATTATACTCAGATTCCTATGACATATCTTTATGATAATTATTTGGGTGAAAAGGTTTATTCAGTTACATTTGACCATAATCTATATAACCAAATGTTTTTTGAATCTGGTAGTGAAAGCGAATATACTGAAAATATAAATGTTGGAGACAGCGGTACAGGTTATTATATTGATGGCTATAATGAAAATAGTGGAAAATGTAGTGTATCTACATATGTACCTGATGTTAGAACAGTATACTTCACTAACACAAATAATTGGAGTGATGTAAGAGCTTATTTATGGAAATCAGGAACTATGCAAAATAATATTTGGCATGGTGCAAAAATGAAATATATTAATTCAAATGAAAAAGGTGAAGATATTTATGCAATTACATTTGATTACAAAGAATATGACTGTGTTGTTTTTAATGATTATAACAGTACTTCTCAAACAACTGATATTAGAATAGGCGATAACAACAGTTTATATTATTTAAATGGAAAAAAGGTTGGTAATAAATGGACAGTCGGTTCATATATCTATACTTAAATAAATCAAGGAGGATGATTATGAAAAAATCTATTATTTCAATTTTGACTGCATCATTGCTTGCTGTTTCAATTTCTGCGACTTGCATAACAGCAAATGCTGCTGTAAGTAAATCGCAAGCAAAGGAAAATCTTGAAAATCTGCTTATTGAAAATTACTGGTATTACAACCAATGCACAAAAGAAAACGGCTTTACAGTTAACCCTAATATATTCTACACCGAATACAGTTATAATAATTTTTATGGCTGTTATGAAAAAGGTTTGGATTTGTATCATGATTATTTTGCAACAGATGAGAGCATTGTTGATATTACAAATCAGTTTGAAGATGCAAAAAATTCTCTTGTAAGAAACGATGTTGAAATGACAGCCGAGAACACAGCAACACCAAAGGACGAGCTATACTATATTCTTATATACAATTCGTGGGACTTTGACTTCACTCCCGAATATTGGTATATGTCTTACACAAAGGAAAGCTATGACGCATATACACAGGCTAAAAATGACGGTTGGCTGGTTTTTGAAAGCAGTACATCGACCGACATCGATTATGATACTGCCTGGAAAAATTTTATTCGTGCAAAATGGCATTTAGAAAAGATTGAAATTCCGACCGCACCGCAAGAAACTACTGCAACGCAATTTACTACCGCTGAGGTTGTAGAAACTACTGATCCTGTACAGTCAACAGAACCGACAACAGAAAGTGTTAAGACGACTGAAAAAGTTGATTCTGCCACATTATCTGTGGAAAATACCACAAATCTGCCAACATCTGCAAGTAAATCTAATTCAACGGCTGATACTGAGGCTAAACAAAATTCTGATGTAATAAAAACAGGAAGCCAAGGCAACTCAATCGCTTTAGTCAGTGTGCTTTTGATATGCATGGCAGTGTTTGGTCTTGTATATCAAAAGAAAAAGACAAATTAATTATATTAAATTATTACGCAATTCTAAATTTTAAATAAAATAACATATATAAATAATATCGGCAGCGACTTTAGCATTTGAAAGTCGCTGCCGTTTGTTTAGTCAAAGTAAAATCTAATGAATTTTATGTTGTAAAAATCGCAGGTTGTAAGGTCGTTGGTGTCAAGCTCATTTATAAGAATATAGTTTGCGGCAACGCCGAGCAGATAGCCTGACTTTGTAACAATAGTGTTTGAGCCGACAAGGAAGTCTATAGATACCCGTCTGCCAATCTGTGTGCGAATAAATCCGTTGAGATATTGAACACTTTCGGCTGTTACTTCGTATGGATTTTTTATGTCAGTAAGCAGAGTTGCGGTTGAAGCGGCCGTCTGTGCATTTTGAGCATTTTCCGCATTAATCATAGCCGGTGTTGGCAAGGTTTCGGGATTGTACGGTTCGGTTGCGTCTATGTTCTGAATTTCACGCACAGCAAGGTCATTTGCAACCTGATTATCCTGACTTTGTGCGGGAATGGTCTGTTGTGTCTGCTGTCGTGAATTCATTTGTGCTTGCTGAGTGGGACTGAAACTGCGATAGTTCGGACTTGAAGGGCTAACTAATGTGGCAAGCTCGAGTATAGATGGAATTTCATTTCCAAATGACTGCACTGTGTTTGGAATTTGATTGTTATAGCAGTTAAAGCTGCTGCAGGCTGACGGACTATTTTCAAGATTGTAAAGAGTGTTTGGATTAAGTGGTTGTGCCTTTCTGTTGCTGATGTAATTTTCCAAAGAAATCAACTCCTATGTGTTGTTGTAAGCTTGAGTTGGAGAGTAAAAGCAATGGTTGCCAACACGATTATAAATGACCCCGATATTTGTTGGGAAAAAGTTCGGACAGCTTGACGAGTAAGGATTGAAGAAAAACAATGAGTTTCCAACTGAGCTGTCGGTGTTGCCGGCAAGTGCCCAATCGGCAATTTCATAGTGAATATCTTCGGGAACAATATTATACACATTCTGTGGATTGTACTGACCGCCCACAGAGGTTTTTAAACAGGTAAATTGATTAGGCTGTTCAATTATTGCTCGCACATCACCGCCGTTGCTGATTCGTGCAAATTCACCGTAAGGCACAGTTGACCTGTTAATTATGACAGATGCAACTGCCCTCATTCCGTCAATACCTTCGCCGCCGCTTTCGCATTTTAGCAACCGAGCAAAAAGTTCTCTTGTGTCAAAAGCCATAATTTCACCTGCCCTAAGCTTAAAAATCAGCATTGCTTATTCAATTTATAATATGACAGAGCAATAAATTAGTTACAGCTATTGACAATTTTTAGTCGAGCCGTTATAATTATTAGTTGTAAGTAAATGATTTGGAGATGTACCCAAGTGGCTGAAGGGTCTGGCTTCGAACACCAGTAGGTCGGTAACTCCGACGCGAGAGTTCAAATCTCTCCATCTCCGCCAAAAGCACTCGAGCAATCGGGTGCTTATTTTTTATGATGTGTGATGTAATATTTATAAAAATAAATTTATTTAATAATATAATCTAAATTGTCCTTTTAATTCCTTGGAAAACTGTGAATAATGTGTTATTATTAATAAAGCAATTATTTATGCAAACTTCATAATATAAATATCTAAGGGTGGGTTAATTATGGTATGTAAAAACTGTGGAGCGAATGTCGGAAGCGAATACAGACTTTGCCCATATTGCAGAACTGAACTTGAATATCCGGAGAATAAGGAACAACCGATTATTATTAATACCGTTGTTAACAACACAACAAATATAAACACCGGTAGTTCTGTACCGAATGTAACTTCATCAAATTATACAAAACCGAGTTATTCATCAACTGAGGATACTCTTTATAATAAGACTGAATCACCGTCCTCTGCAGTCAATGCAATGGGTAAAAACAAAAGCAAAAAGGACAGAATGGTTGCATTAGCTGTATGTGTACTTTTTGGTTATTTTGGAGCACACCAGTTTTATGCCGGAAATACAGCTATGGGCTTTATTTATCTTTTTACAATGGGATTCTGTGGAATAGGTTGGATTATTGATATAATCAGAATAGCTACAGGTACATTTAAAGACAAATATGGACTTCCTATTACATAAATATAATTGTCGGTTTCAGATTTCTGTTGCAGATTTCTTTAGTTTGTTGTAATTTTGCAACGGAAATCTTTGCTTTTGATAGATTTGGCATTTAATTGTTATAAAAATGAAAAAATTTTAAAAAAGTCTTGACATTTGAATAAAAAAATGGTATAAATAATATCGTTGTGTGAATACACACTAACACGGAGAGATGTCCGAGTGGTTTAAGGAGCTAGTCTTGAAAACTAGTGATCCCGCAAGGGACCAAGGGTTCGAATCCCTT
>NZ_JBGVJL010000160.1:0-2010 GCF_045129435.1 Ruminococcus sp.
AAGCATTTTTAAAAACTTTTTTTAAAAAATTTTATAATGCCGTTTTCTGCCGAATTTCACTCGCTTTCTTTGCCCTGTTTAAATTTATTTTCAAAAAAATTAGCGTGATTAGTGCAACTTTTTCGGTTTATTTGCGTATTGGTGCAAATATATTTTGCGTTAATTTTTAAAAGTAATCAAAAAGCAGGCTCAAGGCTTGCAGAAACGGAGGAAAAGTTTGGACGAGATAAATAACAAAATTGTATGCGAACTGCTCAAAGACCCGACAAAGGCTGAGCAAATGGAAAATGCGGTTGCTCTTTTGCAAAGGCATTACGCAAACAGAATTACTGTGCAGGGGCAGGAAAAATTTTCAACGCTTATAGCCGTTTATTGCCTTGCGGAAAAGAATATTATGGCAAGCGTAGTGTTTCAGTTTTTGCAGGAGATTGACGATAAAGAGGCGGTCATAAGCCTTGCAAACAACGAATTTTTCGAACTTGCGGGTATTCAGAAGAAGAAAACCGCATTTAGAGATGAGGTCAAGCGACTTCTTGCTCAGCGAAAAAAGCTTGAAATTCAGGCTCAACATCAGGCAAAGGACGACCTTGACAGCCTGATGGCGAGGGATATGCCGTCCTACTATCAGGCGAATTTAAGCCAGAGCGTGGTGGAGCGAATACTCACCGAGGGGCTTAACATCAGGCTGAGGTTCAACGAGGTTACAAAGAAGATTGAGATTGACGGCGGCGGCAAGCAAACCTTGCTCACAACCTACTCGGAAAACCAGATTTTAACCGCACTGCCTGTGCTGATACTTGACGAATGTAAGGCTTGCAAGGTCAAGGGAATGACGAACAGCTTTAAGCTGATACAGGCTTACCTCAGCAACATTGCTGACATCAACCGCTACAACCCGATACACGATATGCTAAATTTACACAAAAACACCAACGAACAACACCTTGAGAAAATCTTTAAAATACTAAACATCACCCTGCCGTTTGAGCAAATGCTCATCAGGAAGTGGCTCATTCAGACCGTTGCTTTCGCCTTTGCAACGCACACAAATCAGGTTTCAACCGAGGGAATGTTGATTTTGCAGGGTATGCAGGGACTTGCCAAGACAAGCTTTTTCAGGGTGCTTGCCGGCAATCCGCTGTGGTTCAACGAGGGCGTGTGCATTGATGTGTCGAACAAAGACACGCTTTTAAACGCTGTGAGTGCGTGGATTAGCGAGCTGGGCGAAATTGACAGCACATTCAAAAAAGACCAATCCGCACTCAAGGCATTCATCACAAGTCCGCTTGACAGAATACGACTCCCCTATGCTCCGGCTATCTCGGAAATGCCGAGAAGAACGAGCCTTTGCGGTACGGTAAACCCCGAAAAATTTCTAAAGGACGAAACAGGCAACCGCCGTTACTGGATTATCCATATCGATAAAATCGACAAAAAAGCGTTGTTTTCAATGACGCAGGAGGAGGTTTTCAATATGTGGGGCTACATCTACACGCTCTATCTTGAAAACCACAGGGGCTTTTTGCTCACCGACAAGGAGCGAAGGCTTGTGGAGGCACGCAACCTTGAGTATATGATTGAACGCAAATACGAGGCGGAAATCAGGTACATAGTTGATTTTTCAAAGCCTATGGAAAAGTGGGAATGGGTTGAGCCTGTGGAGATTGCCAACCAACTCAAGGGCATTACCGCCGAGCAGGTAGGACGAGTTTTCTCTGCGATTGAAAGAGAGGAACAGGCGGTTTTGAAAAGGCGTAGCGAAACAGGACGAGCTTATTTACTCCCTATTGACCGAAGTAAAATTCCCGATAATTGTTCTAAGAGTGTTAAATTTTATCAAAAAATGTAAGTATGTATGTTTTTTCTTATAAACTATTTTTGAAAAAATAAAAATAAAAAAAATAATTTATATAATAATATATAGTAGTATAATATTACATACATATTAATTTTATTTTTTTATTTTTTATTTTTATTTAAAGTTTGCGGAAAAAAACATACATACTGTCA
>NZ_JBGVJL010000161.1:0-10341 GCF_045129435.1 Ruminococcus sp.
TTCAAGCCGCCAAACAGCAGGCTGTTTGGCTATCGAAGCTTTGTATAAGAGAAAAGTATTTGTGGGCTTTGCCCACACCCACCACCTTTGAAAAAGGTTGACCAAATTTTTATTTTCGAGTATAAAGTCTGTTATAATTCAAGCAGAAATTTCCCGACCGTTGCTAAACCACAATCTACCAAACTATTGATAAAACCCAAACTGTATTTTAAACACTACAATTTATTATGCCCCAAAGCACAACAAAAATTAAATACTAACAAAAAAGGGTGGATACTAAATCCACCCTCCGATAATGCGTAAATTACTGCTCAACAGGATAAACGCTTGCACGCTTTCTGTCCTTGCCTACACGCTCAAACTTAACAACGCCATCGATCTTTGCGAATAATGTGTCGTCTGAACCGATACCTACGTTGTTACCTGGATGAATGTGAGTACCTCTCTGCTTAACAAGGATGTTGCCTGCGAGAACCTTCTGTCCATCTGCACGCTTTACACCAAGACGCTTTGATTCACTGTCACGGCCGTTCTTTGTAGAACCCATACCTTTTTTATGAGCGAAAAGCTGAAGATTTACTTTAATCATTACCTTACACCTCCGAAATAATAACTTTAATATACTTTTTGTACTGCTTTTGTAAAGCAGTTAAGTGAAGCCATAAGCCCTCAATTAAATGAGATGCTTCTTTCGCCTCTGTACCGCTAAGGCTTAAATTAATAAAGCCGTCGCTGTCGGTAACCTCTGCATCTGTATGCAGAACCTCGGTGATTGTATTGGCTGTCATAATTGCCGCTGAGCTTACACCCGCACACACAATATCAGGCCCACTAGTGTTAAAATCAGCATGTCCCGAAATTTTGAAGCCTTTAAAATAATCAGCCGACTTAAAAAATGTTACCGTAATCATTCTCAGATTTCGATTGAAGTAATCTTAACCTGTGTGTAAGGCTGTCTGTGACCCATTGCTCTCTTCTCGCCCTTCTTTGGCTTGTAAGTAGCAACTCTGATTTTCTTGCCTTTACCGTTCTTTAATACCTCTGCAGTAACCTTTGCACCCTCAACAACAGGAGTGCCAACCTTAATGCCGTCATCTGTGCCAACAGCAATAACATCGAATGTTACTGTTTCGTTTGCTTCAGCGTTAAGCTTTTCAACGAAGATAACCTGATCGTTTGTTACCTTGTACTGCTTACCGCCTGTCTGAATAACTGCGTACATTTTAGTACCCACCTTTACATATGTCTCGCTATCTGCAGGTAGAGAAATCTCTTTTAGTAACCCACAATATGCGGCTTATATAGCATAACACAAATATGCTGTGTTGTCAACCTTATTTTTACAGGTTATTCTGAATTTTTGCAGCTTTTATGGTGTTTTTCATAAGAGTAGCTATTGTCATAGGGCCAACACCGCCCGGAACAGGTGTTATGTAAGAACATTTATCCTTTACATTTTCAAAATCCACATCGCCGCAAAGCTTGCCGTTTTCATCTCTGTCCATACCGACATCAATTACAACAGCACC
Source organism: Ruminococcus sp. (assembly GCF_045129435.1). Classification (GTDB taxonomy): domain Bacteria; phylum Bacillota; class Clostridia; order Oscillospirales; family Acutalibacteraceae; genus Ruminococcoides. The sequence goes on from NZ_JBGVJL010000161.1 coordinate 1,530, forward strand.
CTCTTTTACCATATCGGCAGTAACAAACTTCGGCTTGCCGACCGCTGCCACAAGAATATCTGCCCTGCTGCAAACCTCTGCAAGGTTCTTAGTACGGCTGTGGCAAATTGTTACTGTGCCGTTTTCGTGGAGCAAGAGCATAGCCATTGGCTTGCCGACAATATTGCTTCTGCCGATTACAACGCAGTTTTTACCGCTTACCTCAATATTGTAATAATGGAGCATTTCCATTACGCCTGCCGGTGTGCAAGGAAGAAAATCATACTCTCCAAGCATAATTTTACCGACATTTACTGCGTGAAATGCGTCAACATCTTTGAGCGGGCTGATTGCTTCAATTACTACCTTGTCATCAAGATTCTTTGGAAGTGGGAGCTGAACAAGGATACCGTTAATATCCTTTTTCTCGTTAAGCTTTTTCACGAGATCTAAAAGCTCTTCCTGTGTGGTTTCAGCAGGCAATGCGTACTCCTCAGAATGAAAACCCACAAGCTCGCAAGCTTTCTTTTTATTATTTACATACACTCTTGAAGCCGGATCATCACCGACAATTACTACGGCAAGTCCCGGAGTGATTGAATGTTCCTTAATTAAAAGCTCAGTTTCATTTTTTACTTCTTGCTTTACCTGAGCCGATACCATTTTTCCGTCTATAATCTGCATAAAAATTGTCCTTCCTCTTTATATTGATTAAAAGTAAAATTATACCTGCCACAAATATAATAGCCGACAAAAGCTGAGATACTCTTACTGCGTTACCGAAAATTTCAAAGTGAAGATAAAGGCTGTCTGTTCTGAGTCCCTCAACAATCATTCTTTCAAAGCCATACCACACAAGGTAGGAAAAGAATATCTGACCGGCATATCTTTGTCTGTATTTTCCGTAGAAATGCAGTACAACAAAACCAAGCAAGCACCACATTGATTCATAGAAAAAGCATGGGTGAACAGCAATATTGCCTGTACCCTGACTTACCATTCCCCATGGCAAATCAGTCGGAGCACCGAATGCCTCCTGATTCATAAAGTTACCCCATCTGCCTATTCCCTGTCCGAGCAAAAAGCCCATCATTGCAATATCAAGAACCGGCATAATTTTCATTTTCTGAATCTTAGCAACTGTAAGTCCGCCAAGCAATGCACCGATAATACCGCCGTAAATGGCAAGACCGCCATTGTTAATATAGAGAATTTCAATCGGATTTTTTCCGTAATAATCCCACTCAAAAAAGCAATAGTAAAGTCTTGCACCGACAATACCTGTAATAATTCCCACAAGAATACAGTTAATAAGCTTGTTGCCGTCAACATTGTAGCGTTTTGAACTTACATACGCATAAAGCACAGCAATCAAAAGTCCTGAGGCAATTATAATTCCGTACCAATAAACCGGATAATTGCCAATCGTAAATGCTACGGGATTAATTGTAAACTCAAGTCCGAGTCCCGGAAAGGAAACATTGTAATCCATTACTTTTCACCGTCCTGAATCGGTTTTACTACGGACAATGTGCAGTTATTTACATCAAGCATACAATCAAGTCGCTTTGCAACATCCTCTACAGTGGCATTTGCAATTTCGTCTATATAATCAAACATATTATTGCCCTTGAAATGGTAGTCGGCAAGAATATTTGAAATTGTATCAACTGAATTGAGTGAAGCTACTGTATCGCCATAAATTGACTTTTTGGCAATCTCAAACTCCTCTTTGTCAATTCCGTTTTCCTTAAGCTTTACAATATAATCTTTAATCATTTCCGCTGCCTTCTGCGGCTCTCTTGATTCTCCACCAAAGATAATCGAACAGTAGCCCGGGCCGTCAAAAAGCTCATAGGAGAATGAACTGTTTATAAGGTTTGCATCAAGAAGTTTTCTGTATAATTCACTTGTTTCTGACGCCAAGAGGAAAAGCAAAATGTCTGTGTGGGCTGCCTGAGCATCGCCCTTTACACAATCAGCCTTTTCTTTGAAGCCAAGGTTAAAAATCGGCATAGAAACTGAAAATTCCTGTTCAACATACGGCTTTACAACTTCGTATGGCTCATTTTCAAATACATTGTGAATGGTATGCTTTTCGCATGGCTTTAAAAGCTTGTCGGCTGTTTTAAGCACCTTATCTACTGTCACATTACCCGAAACACAAAGCACCATATTGTTAAGATTGTAGAATACATTGTAAACCTCGTACAATTTTTCTGCTGTAATTTCAGCAATGCTTTCTACTGTACCGGCAATGTCAATCTTAACAGGGTGATTGTGATACATATTTTCAAGCATATTGAACATTACTCGCCAATCCGGTGCATCATCATACATCTTGATTTCCTGTCCGATAATTCCCTGTTCCTTTGCAACAGTTTGAGCTGTAAAGTATGGGGACTGCACAAAGTCAAGCAGAATTTCAAGACTTTCATCAAATTTTTCTGTACAAGAAAAAAGATAGCAGGTTTTTTCAAAGCTTGTGTAAGCATTGGCATTTGCGCCTGTCTGAGCATAACGAACAAATGCGTCACCGTCCTCGCTTTCAAAAAGCTTGTGCTCAAGATAATGAGCAATACCGTCCGGTACCGTAATGGTTTCACCGTCATCTACAGAAAACTTTGTGTTTATACTTCCGTAGCGAGTGCCAAAGATTGCATAAGCTGAATTGTATCCCTCTTTTGGATATACATAAATTGTAAGTCCTGACGGATGATTGATTTTATAATATTTTTCCGCAACTCTGTCGGATTTTACTTCCATAATTTCCATTTAAACGCACTTCCTTTCGCAGTTTATTTATTCTTGAGGACATATACGGTATCAAGCGTAAGCTTTTTAGCCGCCTCAATGATTTCTTCCTTTGTAATGGCGTTATACTTCTCTGCAAGCTCTTCAATGCTGTTGAAACCGTCATTTATAAACTGTGATGAATACCAGTTATCAATACCCGATGTGGTGTCGTTTGAAGTACGGAAGCCGTTTACGATTGCTCTCTTAGTAGCCTCAATTTCAAAATCTGTGATATTGCCGTTTTTCATATCCTCAACCTCTTTGAGAATAGCCTTTTCGGTTTTTTCGATATTCTCATTAAGCACACCGCTGTCAACAATCATAACACCGGTAATAAAGTTGTAACTTGACGCACAATAGTAGCAAAGGCTCTGCTTTTCTCTTACATTGTTAAAAAGCTTTGAGTTGGCTGTACCACCGAGAATTGCACACATAAGTCTGCCGGCAATCCATTCCTTTTCGCTGCAAGTGCAGTCAATGCCCGAACGGAAGCCAAGCACAAGCTTTGACTGAGAAACCTCCATTTCCTCCACCACATGCTGAACTGTGTCGGCATTCTTTTTATAACACATTTCAAGCTTACAAGGTGTTCTGTCAATCTTGCCGAATGCGTCTGTAAATACCTTTTCTGCCTTATCTGCACCGCTGTCGCCAATATAAAAAATTTCTACAATAGCGTCCTTTAAAAGTTTTTTCCAAGCGTCAACAAGACTTTGCGGTGTTGCCTTGTTAATTTCTTCAACAGTACCGTAACGCTTGATTCCGCAGGTTTCATTTTTAAGCATATTTGAAAATAATGTGCTTATTGCATAGCCACGCTTATCATTAAACTCAGCGTCAATAGAATCAAGAAGCTGTCTGCGTTCCTGTGTAAAATCCTTTTCGTCAAATTTGCCGTCTGTAATATTAGGATTAAAAATAACCTCGCACAAAAGCTTTGAAAGCTCAGCCGAAATTATTTCATGAGTAAATACATATCTGTCATCAATGCCCACTGCTGTGAATGTAAGCACCTGATAGTCGCCGGTTTTCTTTACACTTGAAACTATATCTGTTCCGTAAAGAGCACTAAGCTTTTTGCTGAACTGTGTAAAGTCAGGATAAGCCTTGCATGAACGAGTGAGAAGTCCACGCAAAAGTGCGTTTTGTGCAGCGTCCTTTTCATTTAAAGGCACATAAAGGTTGACGCTCATTCTTATTGTTTTGAATCTGTTTACTTTGACATTGTTAAAAGCAACGCCATCGGCTATAATTTTTCTTTCAATAGAACTCATCATATCATCTCCGAATCTATAATCTTGTTTCCAATCTAATATACATTGTTTAGTATAACATAATTTTCTTGAAATTAAAAGCATTTATATAAAAAATAAGGGCATTGCCTGTAAACAATGCCCTTAATATGTACAATTATTTCTTTTTTCGTGTTGATACAACAGCAGTCAGTACAAAAAACAACACCGCAGTTGCAAGAAGTATAATCATGCTTTCAAAGTCTGTTACTGTGTGGTCGCCAAAAGAATACACAATTCCCATTTCAGAATTAATTTGGTCAATAACATCAGGCTTAATATCATAAGGAATGTTTTTGGTACATTCCGAAATGGCATCTGCTGTGAAAATCTGCCTTAGCATACTGCCTGCGTGTGAAATTGGAAAGCATTTAACCGCTGTGGCTACACCGTCGGGAAGTGAACCGACAGGAATGTAAATACCTGTAATAAAGCCCGATATAGTACCTATTACCGTACAAATTGCCGTATATGCACCCTCTGTGGCAACAAACATTGCTATGAACATTACTATTGAGGTAGTGGCAAGGTCATCTACTGCAATTACTGCAATTACTTTCAGCATATTGGCAAAGCCGAGCAGTTCGCCTCCGTTTGCAATTATGTAAACTTCGCCAAGAATAAATCCCACTATTGTTATCATAAATGAAATGAGTGCAAGGCTTAAAATATAGCCAAGGGTGATTTTACTTCTGCTTATAGGTGAACAATAAAAGTCTTTGAAAAGACCTTTTGACCTGTCATTTACTATTGATACCGCACCAAGTGAAATTGAAAGCGGCATAACAGAAATAATACCTGCCATTATCCAGCTGTCTGTGAGCAGCCTTGGCTCATCAAGTCCTATGTCCTCAAAACCTTTTGAAAGCTGGTCGCCGAGAAAAAGAGCATATAAGCCGATAATTATAAATACTGTGAGCAATGACGCAAGCCATGCACCTTTGTTTCTGAAATATATTTTTATATTTCTTTTTACCAAAGCAAACATTACTTTATCTCCTTTCCTGTAACAGCTACAAACAAATCGTCCATTTTGCCTTTTTGTACCTCAAAATCAAAAATAAAGTCCTTTAGCTCATTAACTACCGGCAAGGCTGAAAAAGTTGATTTTACGGGAATTTTTATAGCTTCCTTAGTAAGTGAATATTTCATATTATTTGCATCAAGAATTTTTTCTATCTCTTTTGTGCTGTTTTCTTTGTGATATACAGTAAGTACATCTGAAACATATTGACTTTTAAGCTCCACAGGTGTACCCTGTGCGGCGATTTTTCCAGACTCCATAATTACCACATAATCGGCATTCTCTGCTTCTTCAAGATAATGAGTGGTAAGAAATACGGTAATTCCACATTCTTTACGCAGGTTGCTTACTGTATCCCACACTGCAAGTCTTGTTTGAGGGTCAAGTCCTGTGGTCGGCTCGTCAAGGAACAAAATTTTCGGTGTATTTATTAAGGCTCTTGCAATATCTGCTCTTCTGCGTTGTCCGCCGGAAAGCTTACCATACGGTCTGTCCATAAAATCCTGTGAACCGGATTTTTCGATAGCCTCATTAACGGCATTTTTCAAAGTCTTACCCTTTAGTCCGTAAAAGCTGCCTCTGATTGAAAGGTTTTCTCTGACTGTAAGCAATGGGTCAAGCAAACTTTCCTGAAAGACTGCACCAATTTCGGCTCTGATTTTGGAATCTTCTTTTCCAAGAATTCTTCCTCCGATTTCAACCCTTCCGCTGTCAGGCTTTAAAAATGTATTCAAAATACTTATGGTAGTTGACTTACCGGCACCGTTTGGACCTAAAAAGGCAAACAGACTGCCTTCTTCTACATAAAAGCTTATATCGTCAACCGCTTTAAGGTCGCCATAGGTTTTCTTTAAATGTTCAATCACTATTGCCTTTTTCATTGCTGTTTCTCTCCTTTAATATATTATTTATAGTTTCGGAATCTGCCTTCATTTTGTACACCTGAATTACAAACACTATTAAAAATACCGCAACAATTACTCCTGTTGCAATCAACAGGTCTGAAAGAACAAATTCAAACCATCCAAATATAACTCCGCCTGCTAACATAACTACAAAAAAGACTTCCGCAATATCTATTAAGCTTGCAGTCAGCAAACTGAGCTTTATCTTAAATCCATTTGATAAAATGATGTCGGTTACAAGCAGCAATGCCGAAATAACCAACGATACAATAAAGCATTGTATTACGCTGTAGGCATTAAAGCCGGAGCTGTTGTTTAAAAATATATTAATCAACGCAAGAATGATTGTTTGCCATGTAAATGAATTTACAAATATTGAAAAAAATTGGCTTAGTTTATTCATAAATTTATCCTCCTTACAAGCCGAATTTACTCTTAAAATCTTTCAGATAATGTCTGTTTACTATTTGAACTTCGCCATTGTTCATCTGCACTTCCATTTTGCCGTTGAGCATTGGTCGCACACTTGTAAGCTTGCAAATATTTAAAATACAGTTCTTACTGATTCTTACAAAATCAGCCTGCGGCAAAAGCTTTTCAATCTGATAAAGCTTATAGTCACATTCATATACCTTATCCTGTGAATAAATAAAAGTTTTTTCATCAACGCTTTCTATGTAATAAATCATCTCGGCAGACAATATATAAGTTTTATTTTCAATTTTTCCTGTAAGCTTTGTGCTGTTAAGCTCAAACTCATCAAGCAGTTTTTTTAAGCTTTCATCTATAGCTGAACATTTTACAGTAATCTCGGTTTCAGCTATACTGCTGTCTTTGATTATATTTATCTTCATATATCCCCCTCACAATCATCTTATCTGTATTTAGAATAACAGATTTAATTCATAATTTAAAGTGTTATTCGGTAAGGTGCAGAATTTAGCGGCTAAGTTGCATAAAAAAACCGCCAACCAATAAGGTCAGCGGTAAAATTTAAAACCAATAGTCAAAAAACATTACATTTTCATACTTAGTTATGTAATTCTGAGTTGAGTGCCAATTACCCGGAAAAGCGTTATAATACTCGTCTGTACACATTACAAGCATTCTGTGCTGAACAGCGTTGCCGCCATTATCAAACACATAAGCTACAGCGTTTTTAGCATTTGCATTTACATTTGGGTTGTATCCGTCATAGCCCATACCACCGTTAGCAGATGATTTTCTCAGATCCATAGGATTTTTACAATATCCATATACAAGGGCATCTCTGATACATTGAGCTATAAAAACCGAGCCTGCATATGATGTACCAAATTCACCCATAACGATTTTTTCTATGTAATCTCTTTCCTTGTCGGTAAGCTTGTACACCTTGCCTTTATAGTTTGAATCAACCTTATCTGAAGGAAGCTTAATCAAAAAAGAATTAACTGCACCTGCATCATTGCTTGAGCCTCCGTTTGAATTGCTATTTGAATTTCCCGACTGATTCATAAGATAATTTTGTAATGCAGTGACATCGTTAATATTAACTTTTCCGTCGCCGTTAATATCAGCACGCTTTTCATAGGTGTCATTCCAATTACCGTTATCACCTGAAATTCTCAACTGCAAAGCAGTAACATCAGCAATGCTGACTTTACCGTCACCATTGAGATCATAATTATTTTCTGCCGCAAAAGCAGATACAGCACAAAAGCTCATAAAGAAAGTTGCAACAAGAACACAAGAAATTAATTTACAAATTCTTTTACTCATATTTTCTCCTTCAATATCTGTTTTATTCTGATAAATAGCGGTGTTTTTGACACCACAACTTTATAATTATAACACATAATTTTATAAATTGCAAATTTGTCACTTTTTTATTTAAAAAAATTCAAAAAAGGTGTTGACATTTGTAAAATAGGGTGGTATAATAACACTCGTTGATTGAGAGAAAACAAATCAACAGTAAAAATAAATATATGCGAGTGTGCTGGAATAGGCAGACAGGCACGTTTGAGGGGCGTGTGTTTCACGACGTACGGGTTCAAGTCCCGTCACTCGCACCATCTATTTTTTAAAGTGTTGCTTCTATTACCTTTAAAAAATTTTTTGAATTTTTTAAAAATGTTGCACAGTGCATAGCATAGTTTCCTCGATTTCCTGAACAGGTGCAGGTATCTAACGCTTTAAACACTCAACAGCCTTGCTTAGGTCGCTTGTATGCGAACTTTCACAAGTTGGCTCAAATAGAGTTACCTCTATTTCTTCACATATTTGTCTGAAAGGCTCATTACTTCTTTGAGGTAGCAATCATTACTGCGAATAATGATTGGCTCGCTCGCTACTGCTGCTAACGCACAATAGGTTGTGGCGTATTTAATAAGGACAATACCTTCACTGTTACAAAAAATGTAATGCTTCAGGACGATGTGTATTCTCTGCTTTTGCAACTGCTATTAAATTTTTATAACAAGACAGCTAAATCCTTGATTTACAACTTTGTTAAGTTGAGGGTTTAGTTGTTTTGTTATGCCTCTTAACTTATGTTATACCTATATTGGGAAATTGTCAATGGCTTTGATGAAATTTACAATTTTGTTTATCAATATTTTTTTATTTGTCGAACAGACAGGGTATAAATTTATACCCTAATCTCAACAATTCGTTATACGAAAGCGTTGTTTTAAATGTCATTGTAAGACTGCTCAGGGTGTAAATTTATACCCTGCTTTGAAATTGCTGACTTTGTTCGGGGTATAAATTTATACCCTAATCTTAGAAAACCGTTATGTGAGAGTCTTGTTTTAAATGTTATTGTAAGACGG
>NZ_JBGVJL010000162.1:0-7027 GCF_045129435.1 Ruminococcus sp.
AACTTATTTCAAAGGTATATTGCCCAATAATAAACGGAATTAATGCCGTTATACAAAAAATTAAAACAAAATTTAAAAAAATTACAAAAAAACTATTGAAAACCGGCAACAATATATTGTATAATATGTGTAAGAAAATAGATACATTTAGAAATAAACGCAAAGGTTTATCGGTAAGAAAAAAGGTTAAGGCGAGTAATGAAAAAGGAAAAGAAGAAACCGCAGATTAATCCTGAAAGTGAAGCCGAAACTGCAACTATAAAGGAGATTGAGCCTAAAAAGAAGAAACGAGGCAGATACATTCTTTTGTATCTTACCATTATCGGATTTGTTTTTTATGCCGTCATCACTATAGTTAATCAGAATATACAGATAGCCGACAAAAAGGCGGAGCTTAACGAGATTAATAAGCAGATTAATGTTGTTGAAATTCAGACTAGGTATCTGGATAAGGTAAAGGGATACACAGGCGAAGAACTTAAAGAATACATTGAGAAAATTGCTAAAAACGAAATGGGTTATGTAAGCGAAGGTGAAAGAATTTTCTATAATGTTTCGGGTGAATAGTCTTGTGATTCCAAAGGGTAGAATATAAAAGGGTAGAATATAGATTAAGGGGTAAATAATTTTTATGGCAATTGAAGTCGGTATGATTTTAGAAGGTAAGGTTTCGGGTATTACAAAGTTTGGTGCTTTTGTAGATTTGCCCGATTCACAGACAGGTATGGTACATATTTCAGAGGTTGCACATACCTATATAAATGAGATTGGCGACTATGTAAAGGTAGGACAGACTGTAAAGGTTAAGGTGCTTGCACTTAATAACGGCAAAATTAGCCTTTCAATGAAGCAGGCTGTTCCACAGGAGCGTAAGCCAAGAAATAACGACAGAGGTGAAAGATCTGACAGAGGCGACAGAAACAACCGCCGTCAGGGTTCACCAAGACAGCCGTACAAACCTGCTCCACCGGTTAAATCACCGGGCAACTATGAGTGGCAGGCTACTAAAAAGAACGCACCCACAAGCTTTGAGGATATGATGTCAAAGTTTAAGCAGACAAGCGAAGACAAAATTTCTGACCTCAAGCGTGGTGGTGAAAGCCGTAGCTACAGCCGCAGAGGCAACGGCAACGGCAGAAAATAAATTACCTGCAAAGGGAGGCACTATTATGAAATATACTTACACAGCAAGAAAGGTAACACTCAGAGATAACTTTAAAGAGAGAGCAGAAAAAAAGCTCGATAAATTTGGAAAGCTCTTTTCTGAGAATGCCACAGCAAACATAGTTGTCACCCTCGAAAAGAACCGTCAGACTGTTGAAGTTACAATCAGAGATAACGGTCTTGTTCTTCGTGCTGAGAGCACAATGCCGGAGATGAATGACGCACTTGATAAAGTTGTTGATATTCTCGGCCGTCAGATTCGCAAAAACAAGACTAAGCTCGAAAAGAAAATTAAGAGCGGCAGCATTGATGATTTCGTAAGTCTAAGTCCGGAAATTAACGAGGCTGAAGACGATGACTACAAAATCGTGCGTACAAAGCAGATTATTGTAAAGCCGATTACCGTAGATGAAGCTATCCTTGAGATGAATATGGTAAACCACAACTTCTTTATGTTCAAGAATGCAGAAACTGATGAAATTAATGTGGTTTATAAGCGTGAAAACGGTGATTACGGCCTTTTGGAGCCAACTGTCTAAAGTCTGTAATTAAATACCTGCAGTTTTTTGCAAGGTAATATAAACTAAAATACTGATGAGGGTATCGGTTAATCCGATACCCTTTTTTAAGGAATAAGGAGTGAATGTGGTGCTAAAATTTTCTGCACCCTGCATTTTCGGTCTTGAGGGACTGTGTGCAAATGAATTTAAGTTTTTAGGTCTTAAAAATGTTGAGGCTCACAACGGCAAGGTAACATTTGAGGGCGACTTTTCAGATATGGCAAAGGCAAACATCAATTCAAGATATGCCGAAAGAATTCAAATTTTACTTGCCGAGTTTGAGGCAACCACCTTTGACGAGCTTTTCGAGGGTGTAAAAGCTGTTAGCTGGGAAAATTTTATCGGCGTGAATGACGCTTTTCCAGTAAAGGGAAGATGTCTTAGTTCAAAGCTTATGAGTGTACCCGACTGTCAAAAAATCATAAAAAAAGCAGTTGTAACAAGGCTTTCAGAGAAATATATGCTTCCATGGCTTGAAGAAAGCGGTGCTTTACATCAGATTCAGTTCCTTATTATGAATGACAAGGTAAGTGTTATGCTTGATACCTCCGGTGCGGGACTTCACAAGCGTGGTTATCGTGCGGAGTCAAACGATGCCCCAATCAAAGAAACACTTGCGGCTGCTATGGTTGATTTATCAAGAGTAAGAGGAAATCACTTTGTGGTTGACCCGATGTGCGGCAGCGGTACTATTCTTATTGAGGCTGCTTTAAAAGCAATGAAGATTGCTCCGGGCATTAACCGCTATTTTGCGGCAGAAAAGTGGGGCTGTGTTCCGGCTGAGGTCTGGAAAGAGCAAAGAGAGCTTGCAAAAGCCAATGAAGTGCGTGATTGCGGCTTTCATGCTGAGGGCTATGACATTGACGAGCTTGCACTTGAGGTTGCAAAAAAGAATGCAAAGCTTGCAGGCGTTGCAGATAAAATTAATTTTGCTAAGCGTGATATAAAGGATTTTGAACTTGCTGACGGATTTATGACTGTAATCACAAATCCGCCGTATGGTGAAAGACTTCTTGATGTTAAGTCGGCAGAAGAGCTTTACAAGGTAATGGGTGAGAGGTTCAGAAGGACTCAGGGCAAGAGCTACACAATCATTACACCTGACGATGATTTTGAGAAAATCTTTGGCAGAAAAGCCGACAAACGCAGAAAATTGTACAATGGTACATTAAAATGCCAGCTTTATATGTATTTTAAGTGAAACCTTGGTGAAGTGGTTGATTTTATAAGAAAAATATAGTATGATAGTTTAGATATATTTTTATTATTTTAGGAGGCATTCTTTTGGAAGAGAATAAAGATTTTTTTGCTGAAACCGAGAATACTCAAGCTTCGGCAGAAATAAATAATGAGGCTGCAGAAACCCCTGTTGAAGTTAAAGGAACAATAAATGTAATTCCCGGTGAAGATGGTCCTACAGCGGTATTTACACCGGATAATACTCCGACAAAAAAGAAAACAATTCAAACACCAATCATTATTGCCGGTGTAATAGTTATAGCATTTATTGCTGCGTTCTTTATATTCTCAGGTTTCTTCAATTCAAGCATTGTAGGTACTTGGGTACTTGTAGAGGACAGCAACGGTGCTACTTATGACGAAGCCGGTGACGGCGTTACATATTACACACTTGACAAAGACGGTAATATTACAGTATCGGTCGGCACAATCACTCAGAAGTCAACCTACACAACCTCTGAGGAAAACGGCACTAAGTATGTAAATTCAAGCAATGTTTTCTCAGGTTCTTACACAATTTCAGGTAACATTTTTACCGGCAGAACATTCAAGCTTACAGTTGAGGGTGTTGAAAATCCATACATTTTCAAAAGTGCAACTGTTAAAAAGCCAACACTTAAAGTTCCGGACGGCTTTAAGCCAAGTGATAAGCTGACAGGCAGTTGGAACATTCCGTCATATGACATCACTTACACATTTAACGATGACGGTACATTCATTGCTAATATGTATGACACAATCACTTACGAGGGCGTTTACACATATGATGATACAAATATTTCAGTAACTTACTTTGCTGATTCTGAAACTAAAATTGATATTCCATATGCTTTTGACGGTGACAACACACTTGTTATGAATGGTATGGGATATTATAGAATGAACGATGACGGCTCACTCGTAGCTACACCGGATCAGGTATAAAATTAACAAATTAGGCAACATTGTGATAAGCGATGTTGCCTATTGCCATTTATAGGGGTAGTGATGTTCATTCACAAAGGAGGGAAAAGATATTAAAAAGGTAATTTATGCATTAACTGCAATAGCAATTATATTTATTGTTGCAAATATTTCGGCTTTTGCAGTTGAGAAATATGATTGTAATATCTTTTCCGGTTGTGATGAAGTGTATAGCGATACAAGCAATAACGGAGCATTTGCTTTTGGCTATAGCGGAAGAACTATGTATATTCAAAGCTTTGTTCCGTCTGTCGGTACATTAACATTTAATGCAAGTGGTGATTTTGTTGGCGTACCGTTTCTTGATAAAAACACAGTATGTGCTGTTTATATGACAGATGATTTTGAGTATCAAATTGTCCGAATTAATTGCTTGAATGGGGAAGTCAGCTATGTAAACTCTGATAATCTCGATACTTTTAATTACCATAATATTTCAATCTGCAACAACAAACTTTACATTATAAAAACCGATGCGGTATATAGCTATGTTTCATCATATGATTTTAACGGCAGACATATTTTTGACTATAAATTCAGCCCAATGAGTGTGAATGAAATTACCACAAATAATGGCTGTGCCTATGCGATTCTGTATGAGGGTTCTGTTTATAGATTAAATGAAAACGGCTCAAGTTTTTGCATTAAAATAAAGGATAGCTCAGATTTTTATAATTGTGGTGCAGATTATCTGGCAGACAGCCAAAATTATATTTATTCTTTAAAGGAAAATATCTCCTGTAATAATATGCTTAACAAATCATTTCCTTTTGCAGTAGAAAATGATAATTTATACTACGCAAACGGCAATACTTTATATTTGAGTAATCTTACAGACAATGAATTAAAAAGTGTAAAAACTCAGTTTTCAGTTAAAAAATTACTTGTTGCTTGTAACAAAACTATAGCTGTCGGCAATAATTACAAAAGCTTTCTTATTATTTCCAACAGTGAATACAAGAGTATGGATAGCGGTAATTCCGATACACCTGACGGTTTGGATAACAATACGGGCAATAAAACTTCCGATAATAAAGCTAATGATTATATTTTTACAGATGACAATATTATGTGCAAGATAAGTGTCGGTACAACTGCTGCCAAGCTAAAAAGCACCTGTCCTGAGATTGTTGCAGTTACGGATAAATACGGTAACGCTTACAGCGGAAAATTAAAGACAGGCTTAGTTGCCGTTACCAAAGATAAAAGCTATACTATTGCTGTAGCAGGCGATATTACCGGTACAGGTACAGTAAGCTCAAGGGACTACAAGCTGCTTATGCAGACTATGACAGGTGAAAAGGAAATTTTTGGGGCATACAAAAAAGCCGCCGATTATAACCTCGACGGCTCTGTTGATAATAAAGATTTGGTTTTAATTGCACAAAGGGCGGATTAATCTTCCATTTCCCAGTTGTGCCATACATTCTGGATGTCGTCATTGTCTTCAAACATATCGAGCATTTTCTGCATCTTTGTTTTAGACTCCTCATCCTCAAGCTTTGTGTATGTGCTTGGTACCATTTCAAGTTCAGCTGAAACAAATGTGTATCCTGCTTTTTCAAGGTCATCTCTTACTGCACTAAAATCATCAGGCTCAGTATAGATTGTGAATACATCATCGTCAGCCTCAAAGTCAGCAGCACCATACTCAAGAGCATCGCTCATAACTGTGTCTTCGTCCTTATCAAGGTCCTCACGCTCAATTACAAGTACACCTTTCTTTGTAAACATAAAGCTTACGCAGCCCTGAGTACCCATATTGCCGCCGAATTTATCAAAGTAATGTCTTACTTCACCGGCAGTTCTGTTGCGGTTATCTGTAAGAGCCTCAACAATTACAGCAACACCGTTAGGGCCGTAACCTTCGTATGTAACAGCCTCATAGTTTGCGTTGTCACCGCCGCTTGCAGCCTTTTTGATGATACGCTCAATGTTGTCGTTAGGTACATTGTTAGCTTTAGCCTTTGCAATACAATCCTTGAGCTTTGAGTTTACGCTTGGGTCTGCACTGCCGCCCTCACGGATTGCAACAATAAGCTCTCTGCCTATTTTGGTGAAAACCTTTGCTCTTGCAGCATCGTTTTTACCTTTTTTCTGTTTAATGGTACTCCATTTGTTATGTCCTGACATAAAATCATTCCTTTTTTAATAAAATACTACATCTTTATTAGTATATCATATAGTCATAGCCTGTGTAAACTAAAAAAGTTATTACAGTTTTGTAACAATCTCTTTGCTATATGATTTATAGTGTGGTATAATGTATGTAAAGTAAAGTTATAAGTATATTTTTATAAATGAAGTTTTGATAATACAATACCTTACGGTATAATGCGAAAGGAAGTTTACCGATGATTAAATCAATGACAGGCTTTGGCAGATGTCGTACAGTTCTGCATGGCAGAGAAATCAGTGTTGAAATCAAAAGCGTAAATCACCGCTTTTTTGAATTTTCTTGCAGAACTCCAAAGGGCTACGGCTTTCTTGATGATAAGCTCAAGGCTCTTGTAAATTCAAGGGTTTCCCGTGGTAAGATTGATATGTTTGTAACCGTTGGTACTGCCGAGGATACACCGGCAGAGGTTAAAATCAATCATTCGCTTGTTTCGGGTTACTTAAACGCTATGAAAGAAATTGCCGAAACCTACGGAATTGAAAACGATGTTACAGTTACAGCTATTTCACGCTTTCCTGATGTTTATACAGTTTCAAAAGCAGAGGAGGACGAAGCGGAAATTACCGCCGATGTGCTTGAGGCTGCAAACACTGCTATTGACGGCTTTATTGCAATGCGTGAAGCCGAGGGAGAAAAGATGAAGGCCGATATTCTCGGCAGAGCAGAGGTAATTCTCGCAACTGTTGACGAGATTGACGAGCGTTCACCACAGACCGTAAAGGAATATGAGGAGCGTTTGCTCGACAGAATCAACCGTACATTACAGGATTACAACATCAATATTGACGAGCAGAGAGTGCTCACAGAGGTTGCGGTATTTGCCGACAAGGTTGCCGTTGCTGAGGAAACCGTAAGACTCAGAAGTCACTTTGCACAGCTTTCAAAGATTATGGAATCAGAAAATCCAATCGGCAGAGAAATT